>CALCHE010000118.1 GCA_937901145.1 uncultured Clostridia bacterium | reverse complement strand
CATATTTTGAAGTTACTTCTCTTTCTTTTTGGGTCACATCATTTTAACACATACACGGGAGTCTGCTTTTCTTATTAAATAAATCTTTACTTTTTATAATTAATGTGTTAAAATGTAGTGATTAAATCTCTTTATGTTTTCGGAGGTAGTATTATGCTTTATACAAGTACAAGAGATAAAAATGTAAAAGTTACATCGGCACAGGCTATCGCTCAGGGTATTTCTGCTGACGGCGGTCTTTTCGTGCCTGAATCAATTCCGCAGATTGACTCTGCTTTTATCGATTCTTTAGTTGGTCTTGACTATATTTCCAGAGCGAAGAAGGTTCTTTCTCTTTATCTTACCGATTATACCGAGGAAGAAATCGACTACTGCGTAAGCGGTGCCTATGCTGAGGGTAAATTTTCAAGTGCTAAGGTTTCTCCCATTAACACCATAGCAAAGGGTGAAAACATTCTCGAGCTGTGGAGAGGTCCCACCTGTGCTTTCAAGGATATGGCTCTTCAGCTTCTTCCTTATCTTCTCACCACAGCTGTGAAAAAGATAAAGCTTGACAAAACCGTAGTAATTCTCGTTGCCACATCAGGTGACACAGGTAAGGCTGCACTTGAAGGCTTCAAGGATGTAGAGGGTACAAAGATTATGGTCTTTTATCCCGATGACGGTGTAAGCCCTATGCAGAAATTACAGATGACCACTCAGGCAGGTGAGAATGTGGCTGTCTGCGCTATCAACGGTAACTTTGATGATGCTCAGAGCGGTGTAAAGAAAATCTTTACCGATAAAGCTGTAGCCGAAAAGCTCGCTGAAAAGGGTATGATGTTCTCTTCAGCCAATTCCATTAACTGGGGCAGACTTGTTCCTCAGATAGTTTACTACATTTCCGCTTACTGCGACCTTATCGAGCAGGGCACGATCAAAAACGGTGACGAAATTAATGTAGTGGTTCCCACAGGTAACTTCGGTAATATTCTTGCCGCTTACTATGCCAAGAAAATGGGTATTCCCGTGAAAAAGCTTATCTGTGCTTCAAATGCAAATAACGTTCTCACAGATTTCCTTAAAACAGGTGTTTACGATAAGAACAGAAAGTTCTTTACCACCACATCACCCTCTATGGATATTCTCATTTCCTCTAACCTCGAAAGACTTCTTTTCCACCTCTGCGGAGAAAATGATGTTACGGTCAAGGGATGGATGGAAGCTCTCTCATCCGAGGGTAAGTATGAGGTAACCGAGGAAGTCAAAGATCTTGTTCTTTCTCTTTTCGATGCAGGCTGCTGTGACGATGAAATCACTGCCGCTACCATCAGCGAAACCTATAAAAACGGCTATCTCTGCGATACACATACAGCCGTAGCAGTAAATGTTTACCGTGAATATGTAAAGGCAACAGGGGACACTACTGAGGCAGTTATCGCTTCCACAGCCAACCCCTACAAATTCTCTGCAGCAGTTCTTAAAGCTGTAAAGGGTGAGATTCCCGCAGACGCTGACGAATTCGAGCAGGTTGACCTTCTTATCACAGAAACAGGCGCAGAATGTCCTTCACAGCTTGCCACACTTAAGGGTAAAGAGCCGAGATTTACCGACTGCTGTGAAAAGGAAGATATGATTGAAATGGTATATAAAATGCTCGGCGTGTAAAATCCGTTTATTTTTTGAGGAGGTGTCAGCTTGTCAATATTTGCAATAGGGGACACCCATCTCACCTTCAGCACCGATAAGCCTATGGATATTTTCCGCGGGTGGACGGACTATGTGGAAAGACTCGAAAAAAACTGGTGTGCCGTAGTAAGTGAGGATGACACCGTGGTTATTCCCGGTGATATTTCCTGGGCTATGTCTCTGGAGCAGGCTAAAAAGGATTTCGCCTTTTTACACAGCCTTCCCGGAAAAAAGCTGATAATGAAGGGTAATCACGACTACTGGTGGACTACCAAAAGAAAAATGGATACCTTTCTTTCGGAAAACGGTTTTGATTCTCTTTCTGTTCTTCATAATAATGCATTCCGTGTGGGTGATTTCACTCTCTGCGGCAGCCGGGGCTGGTTCTTTGATGCGGAAAATTCCGACAGTAAGGTACTTCTCCGTGAGGCAGGCAGACTTGAAATGTCCATCGAGGAGGGCAAAAAGCTCGGCGGTGAGCTGATAGTTTTTCTGCATTATCCGCCTGTTATGTCGAATATGATGTGTAATGAGATGATGGCTGTGCTGAAAAAGCACGGTATCGAAAGATGCTATTACGGTCATCTTCACGGTGAATCCACCCTCAGAGCGGTGAAGGAAACTGTGGACGGAATCAAATTTTCTCTGGTTTCTGCTGATTTTCTTGAGTTTTGTCCCAAAATTATAGAAAAATTTTGAAAAAACTATGGAAAAAAATTTTTATTGTGATATAATACTATAGTTAAAAATGTAAAGTGGGTAACCTTGTGTAAGTTATTTCTTTGAAAGGTGCCCGGATAGGAGTTTTAAAATGAGCTTAAAATCATCAAAAAACGTTGAAACAAATGTTTACGCACTCGAAATTTCCATCGATGCAGCTACCTTCGAAGCAGCACAGAACAAAGCATTCGCAAAGCAGAAGAACAAAATTTCTCTTCCCGGCTTCCGTAAGGGCAAGGTAACACGTAAAATGGCTGAAAACTTTTACGGTAAAGGCTTCCTTTATGAGGATGCTCTTGATTACTGCTACGGTGAAGCTGTAGAAGCTGCCATCGCAGAAGCAGGTCTTGATATGGTAGGCACTAAGAGTGCTGACATCAAGGAAATCGGCGAAAACGGCGTAGAAATGGTTGTTGAAATCTTCGTTAAGCCCGAGGTAGAAGTAACTGAGTACAAAGAACTCAAGGCTACCAAGAAAAAGGTAGAAGCAACTGAAGAAGAAATCCAGGCAAAGATCGACGAACTCGTTGAAAGAAATGCACGTCTTGTTGCAGTTGAAGACAGAGCAGTAGTTGACGGTGACATCACAGTTATCGACTTCGAGGGCTTCGTTGACGGCGTAGCATTCGACGGCGGCAAGGGTGAAAACTACGAGCTTACCATCGGTTCAGGTCAGTTCATCCCCGGCTTCGAGGAGCAGATCATCGGTCACAATATCGGTGAAGAATTCGATGTTAACGTTAAGTTCCCCACAGAATACACTCCCGAGCTCGCTGATAAGGATGCAGTTTTCAAAATCAAGCTTCACGAAATCAAGGTTAAGGAGCTTCCCGAGGTTGACGACGAATTCGCTCAGGATGCAGCAGACTGCGATACAGTAGCAGCTCTTAAAAAGAACCTTGAAAAGGAAATCAAGGATCAGAAGGAAGCAGCAAACAGCAGAGAAATCGAATCTCAGCTTCTCGAAAAGCTCAGCGAAAACGTAAAGGGCGAAATCCCCGAATGTATGTTTGAAGCTGAAATCGACAATCAGATCAAAAACCTTGACTACAGACTTTCCATGCAGGGTATGAGCCTCGAGCTTTACCTCCAGTACACAGGCATGACTATGGAAGCATACAGAGATACTCTCAGAGAAGCAGCAGAGAAGCAGGTTAAAATCCGCCTTGCTCTCGAAGCTATCGCTAAGCTCGAAAATCTCGTAGTTGCCGACGAAGAGCTCGAAGCTGAGTTCGCTAAGTTTGCAGAGCAGTACGGTATGGAAGTAGACAAGATTAAGGAAGTAGTTCCTGCAGAAGGCCTTCGCGGCGACCTCCTCAACGAAAAAGCACTTGCTTTCGTTAAGGATAACGCAAAGGTAACTACAGCAAGAAAGCCCCGCGCTAAGAAGGAAGAAGCAAAGGCTGACGACGCTGAATAATTTATTACTGTTTATAAAGGTTATTTTTAACCAACAATAGTATAAAGTAATCGGAGCCGTATAGGTACGGCTCCGAATTTGAATATTTATTAAGTTATTAGCTTAAGGAGGAAACAATATGCCATTAGTACCTTATGTAGTAGAACAGACAAGCAGAGGGGAGAGAAGCTATGATATTTATTCCCGTCTTCTTAATGATCGTATCATCGTTCTTTCCGACGAAGTAAACGATGCCACAGCATCTCTTGTAGTAGCTCAGCTTTTATTCCTTGAAAGCCAGGACAGTGAAAAGGACATCAGCTTTTATATCAATAGTCCCGGTGGCTCTGTAACCGCAGGTATGGCTATCTATGATACAATGCAGTACATCAAATGTGATGTTTCCACCATCTGTATGGGTCTTGCCGCAAGTATGGGTGCATTCCTTCTTTCTTCCGGTACCAAGGGAAAAAGATACTGCCTGCCTAACAGTGAGGTTATGATTCATCAGCCCTCAGGCGGCGCCAGAGGTCAGGCTACCGACATCAAAATCGTGGCAGACCACATTTTAAGAACCAAAGAAAAACTCAATAAGATTTTAGCCGAAAACACAGGTAAGGACGTTTCAGTTATCGCTGAGGATACTGAGAGAGATAACTTTATGACTGCTGAAGAGGCTCTCGAATACGGTCTTGTTGATAAGATTTTATATAAAAGAGATTAAGGGGTAGAAATTATGGCAAGAGACGGTGACATCAAAGATAAAAATGTAAGATGTTCCTTTTGCAACAAATCCCAGAATGATGTAAAAACTCTGATTGCAGGTCCCGGTGTATACATCTGTAACGAATGTGTTTCACTTTGCCGTGAAATCGTAGAGGATGAAACAGATAAAAAGGTAGCGGGAAAAAGCGAAAACGATTTTGCATCGCTGAAAAAACCGAGTGAAATAAAAGCACTTCTTGATGAGTATGTTATCGGTCAGGATGAGGCTAAAAAAGCACTCAGTGTTGCAGTTTATAATCATTATAAAAGAATATATTCAGGTAAGGACTGTCCCGTCGAGGTAGGTAAAAGTAACATCCTTATGCTCGGCCCCACCGGTGTAGGTAAAACTATGCTCGCCCAGACTCTTGCCCGAATACTCGATGTTCCTTTTGCTATTGCCGATGCGACCACTCTTACTGAGGCAGGTTATGTAGGTGAGGACGTAGAGAATATTCTCCTCAGACTTATCCAGGCAGCGGATTTCGACGTAGAGAGAGCCGAAAAGGGTATTATCTATGTGGACGAAATCGATAAAATCGGCAGAAAGAGCGAAAGCACCTCCATTACCCGTGATGTAAGCGGTGAAGGTGTTCAGCAGGCACTTCTGAAAATTCTCGAGGGTACCGTTTCAAATGTACCTCCTCAGGGCGGCAGAAAGCATCCTCAGCAGGAGTTTATTCAGATCGATACCACAAACATTCTCTTTATCTGTGCCGGATCCTTCGAAGGAATCGAAAAGATAGTAGAGAAGAGAATGGGTAACTCAGGTCTCGGATTCGGTGCCTCCATAAAAACAAAAAGCGACTTCGAAAGCAGTAAAATTATGCATCAGGTAGTTCATCACGACCTTGTAAAGTTCGGCCTTATCCCCGAGCTTGTAGGCCGACTTCCCGTTATCACAGCTCTCGATAATCTGGATGAAGCTGCATTGGTGAGAATTATGACTGAGCCCAGAAATTCACTTGTTAAGCAGTATCAGTATCTTTTCGGTATTGACGATATTGACCTTGAATTTGACTTTGATGCACTTAAGGCTATCGCAGAAAAGACGCTCGAAGCCAAAACCGGTGCACGAGGACTCCGCTCTATAATGGAAAAGCTTCTTCTCGACTATATGTATGAGATACCTGCAGAGGGAAGATTCGGTAAGCTCGTTATTACCAAAGAGGCTGTAGAAGGTAAAGAGAGAGCCATGATAGCTGATTCTGATGATTCGGAAGGCAAACATTTCCGACTCCCTCAGTCAAAACGCAAAAAATCTGAATAATCTATTGACATTTTATTCAGTAATGTGATAGAATACCATAGTATAAAATTTGGGAGGTCAAACAAATGACAGCGCTTCAGTATGTATTATCTATTGTAATTATAATTGTTTCAGTTCTTATCATTGCTCTTGTTATGTTACAGGAAAGCAAACAGAGAGGTCTTTCAGGCACTATCGCAGGTGCAGGTGACACCTTCTTCGGTAAGAATAAGGGCAGAACTATGGAAGCTAAGCTTGCTAAGTTCACAAAGATTGCAGGTGCAATATTCTTCGTTCTTTCACTTGTGTCTTCATTGCTTGTACTTTTCGGTGCATAATTAAAAAAGAAAAGCAGACTGAAATACGGAATTCCGAAAAGAATTCCGTATTTTTTTCATAAGTTTTTTGGTTTTAATTTACAAAATCAAATTACTGTGTTATAATTTACCAAACTAATGGAAAGAAGGAAGAAAATATGGATTTTACCACAGTAATCATTTATATTAAGGATTTGATTGCCACGGTTATGACGCTTCTTATGATGCTGTCTCCCGCCTTCGGAGGAACAGGTGTTCCCTACACCGCCGAAAAACCCGATGAGCTTATCACCAGCTTTGCAGTTGTATCAGACATTCATGTAGAAACGAACAATCCTGAGTCCTACGGAAATCTTTACGATGTTCTCGAGGGCATTAAAGCAGGCGAGAATGTCGATACCGTCATTTACACAGGCGACAATGTTATGAACGGTCAGGTTCTGGAGGATGTATTCTTCTACAGTGCAATCAGAGCTATAATGCCCGCTGAGAATAATTTCGTTCTGGCAGGTAACCATGACTACGGTAACGGTGCTGAAGATACAGATTCTGCTAAGCTTCGTCAGAAGTATCTTTTAAACAATGCACTTTACCTTGGTAATAAGCTTGAAAATGACTATTATTACAGAGTTGTTGACGGCGTTTATATGATTTGCCTTGTTTCCGAAAGACCTGACACGGAAGATTTCACTATGTCGAGAAAACAGCTTGACTGGCTTGAAGGTGTTCTCAAGCAGGCAAAGGAAGCCGGCGCTCCCATCATTGTATTCAATCATTATCCTCTCCGTTATCTTGATATAGACGGTACAGAGGGGGCAGAGGTAGATAAGGCTGAGCTTGGCGCACTTCTTTCGGATTATGGCGTAGAGCTTTTCATTCACGGTCATATTCATGACTTTATTGACAGAAACAACTTCTATGAGTCCTACGGTGTGAACTGCATTAATCTTTGCCGCGTAACCGAAACCACTGACTATGAAGCTGGTGACGGTATCGTTGTCGAAATTTATGAGGATGAAATTGTCGTCAGAGTAAGAAACTTTATTAAGGGCGAATGGGACGAAGAGCTCAGATACGTTTACAAATAAGCATTTGCAGCACTCCTTCGGGAGTGCTGTTCTGCAGTTTTAAAAAGAATAAACTTTTAACAAATAATACAGTTTTATTAAAAGTGTTTTATAACAGCCAAATCGATTGACAAAGAGTGCTGATTCGTGTTACACTCAATCAGTAAATTCAAAAAGGAAAATATGAAGAAGCGGACGGTAAAAGCAAATGAACAAGTTTCAGAGATTTAAAAATTATATGACTCACGGCCCTGAAGAGTGCGATAAGATTGAATATTTCAATCTTAAAGCGAAAATCTCAGGTAATGTTCTCACTAATGCGCAGGATATGCCTACACCCGGTTATACCTATGATGCCGATGTTACTAAATTCTGGGAGGAGTTCCGTAAGCTCAAGGCAGAATGTGACTATAATCTCACCTTCAATGATCTTATGATGCGTGCTTTGGTTGAGGGACTTAAGGTGGCTCCGAGACTTAATTCCTACATTGAATATAACCGCTTCTGCACCACAGGCCGACTTATTATCAAAAAGCATGTGGACATAGCAGTTCCTGTTATCCTTAATACAGGTGAGACCTTCCCTGTCAAGGTTGCAGCCTGCGAGGAAAAGAGCCTTAAAGAAATTTCTCAGCGTACAGCCGAGCTTACGAAGCTTATGCAGACAAGTGATGTTGACCGCGTACTCTTTGACCTTCTTACCAGAAGAACCTATGGATTTCTTCTTCAGGGTAAGTTTCTTACCACCTTTGCACAGACCTTTGCGGGCTTCGTAGGTAAGGGCAGAGTTGCTTCCGTGAAGGGCATTTTTAAGCATGCTCCCAGAGGTAAGGGCTGTCTGAGACCCGATGATCTTGATGAAGGTACAGTATGTCTTACTAATCTCGGTGCAGTAAACCAGTCTCTTAACGGCAGAGTAACCAATGCACCTCTTCTTTATCCTCAGGTGTTCCTTATGGCTGTAGGTGTGGCAAGAGATGAGAATTATGTTTTCAGAAACGAAAAGGGTGAAATCGATATGGGAACCAGAAAGACTCTTCCCATTACTGTTACCTTTGACCACAGAATCGGTGGCTTCGGTGATGTTCTGCCGTTAATCAAAAAGCTCGATGAAATCTTCGCTAATCCTGAAGTTATCAGAGAGTGGTAAAATTAAATATATGACTGTCACTTTGTTTGTGGCAGTCTTTTTTTAGTTAAAAAATCTCTGATTTATATTGAATTTACCGAGTATTTTTGTTATACTTAAAAAGGAATTTTATAACAAAGGAGACACAATATGGATACCTTACAGCAAATCAAAGAACAAATATGTGATGTCTGTCACAAAATGTGGCAGCTCGGATGGGTTGCAGCAAATGACGGTAATGTCAGCGCAAAGCTTCCCGACGGCAGAATTATTGCGACACCTACAGGCATCAGCAAATCTTTCATTACTCCCGATAAGCTTGTTATTCTCGACAAAGAGGGTAATATTCTCGAAGCTGAAGAAGGTTACCGTCCTTCAAGTGAAATCAAAATGCACCTTCGCTGCTATGATAAAAGAGAGGACGTATTCAGCGTAATTCACGCTCATCCTCCCGGAGCCACTGGCTTCGCTGTAGCACATAAGGCTATGGATATGTACAATATGATTGAGGACGTGGCAGTTATCGGCTCAGTTCCTCTCACACCTTACGGTACACCCTCTACTACTGAGGTTCCCGATTCCATCGAGCCTTATCTCGAGGAGCACGATGTGATGCTTCTGGAAAATCACGGAGCACTCGCTGTGGGCAGTGATGTTATCACAGCCTTCTACAGAATGGAAAGCCTCGAGCTCTGGGCCAAGATTACCATTAATGCTGTTATCCTCGGCGGAAGCCACGATATCAGCAGAGATAACATTCAGAAGCTTATCGACCTTCGCGGCTATTACAGAGTTACAGGACGTCATCCCGGCTACAAGGTATTCAACGGTGACGACGAAATGCTTCACAAAAAGGACTGAGAGGTGACAGTATGCTTAAAGGAATATCACCCCTGATTTCTCCCGAGCTTCTCAAAGCACTTGCTGAGATGGGTCACGGAGATGAGCTCGTTATCGCTGACGGTAACTTTCCCTGTCACAGTGTAGGTAAGGATGCTATTGTCATCCGTGCTGACGGACACGGTGTACCTGAAATCCTGGATGCAGTTCTTAATCTCATCCCTCTCGATACATATACTGAAAAGCCTGTCGCACTAATGGAGGTTGTCAAGGGAGACACCTGCGGTACACCTGAAATATGGGGTACCTATGAGGAAATCCTCACAAAGCACGAGCCCGACCACCACGCTGTTGATTATACTGAACGCTTCGCTTTTTACGAAAGAGCCAAGGGTGCTTATCTTATCATCGCCACAGGTGAAAAGGCTATTTATGCCAACATTCTTCTGAAAAAGGGTGTGGTGAAATGAAAACAGTTTTAGCCTTTGACTTCGGTGCTTCCACAGGCAGAGCCATTAAAGCAGTCTTTGACGGTAAAGAGATAAAATATGAGGAAATCCACCGCTTCGAAAATATCCCCAAGGAAGTCGACGGACACGTCTGTCACGATATAGATATGATTATCGGTGAGGTTAAAGCCGCTATAGAAAAGGCAGGGGACATTGACTCCATAGCCTTTGATACATGGGGTGTAGATTATGCTCTTTTGGATAAGGAAGGAAAAATTATTCACGAGCCATTCCATTACCGTGACGAAAGAACCAAGGATGCACTTGAAAAGGCCTTTTCTCTTATGAGTGCTGAGGAAATTTATGCTGAAACGGGTAATCAGATAATGAATATCAATACTCTTTTTCAGCTTATTTCCGATGATAATAAGGATAAAGCAGACAAGCTTCTGTTTATGCCTGACCTTTTCTCTTATCTGCTTACAGGTAAAAAGGTATGTGAAACCACTATCGCTTCTACCTCGCAGATGCTGAATCCTCTGTCTAAACAGTGGAGCGACAAGGTTACAGAGTGCTTCGGTATCAGTAAGGAGCTTTTCCCTGAAATAACACCGAGTGCCAAGGTAAACGGTGAGTATAAGGGGATTCCTGTTGTCAGTGTGGCAGGTCACGACACACAGTGTGCAGTTGCCGCTATGCCGACAAAGAGTGAAAACGCTGCCTTCCTTTCCTGCGGTACCTGGTCACTTATCGGCTGTGAGCTTGATGCACCTGTTATGACAGCACAGAGTAATGCTCTCGAGCTTTCAAATGAAGTGGGTGCAAACGGAAAAATCAATTTCCTTAAAAATATCAGCGGTCTGTGGCTTATACAGGAAACCAGACGAGATCTTGCGAAAACCGACCGTAAATATTCCTACAATGAGCTTGAAATGTTCGCCCGTGAAAGTGAAAAGTTCCGCTCATTTATCGATCCTGATGCTCCTGAGCTTTCCGCTCACGGTAACCTTCCCGATAAGATAAGAGCCTACTGTAAAAGCACAGGTCAGCCTGTTCCCGAAACCATCGGTCAGCTGGTCAGATGCATTTATGAAAGTCTCGCTCTCAAATACAGACTTGCTCTCGAGCAGATTACCGAGTGCACAGGTAAAAAATTCGATGTGCTTCATCTTATGGGTGGCGGTACGAAGGACGGCTTCCTCTGTGAGCTTTCTGCACAGAGTCTCGGTATTCCCGTGATCGCAGGTCCTATCGAAGCTACAGCCTTGGGCAATATAGTTCTTCAGCTTATCGCTCTGGGTGAAATCGACAGCATCGAAAAGGGCAGAGAAATTATCGCTGAAACTGAAAAGGTAAAAAAATACGAAGAAGAGCACACATCCGACTGGGATGAAGCCTTCATCAGATTCTGTAAAATTATTAAAAAATAAACATAAAGGAGAAAATTATTATGTTATATCCCAAAATTGGTATAAGACCTGTTATTGACGGACGCTGGGGCGGAGTAAGAGAAAGCCTCGAGGCACAGACTATGGGTATGGCTGAAGCAGCTGCAAAGCTCATCAGCGAAACTCTTAAGTATCCCGACGGTACTCCCGTTCAGTGTGTTATTTCCGATACTACCATCGGCGGCGGTGCAGAGGCAGCTAAATGCGAAGAGCAGTTTTCTAAGGAAAATGTAGTGGCTACTCTCAGCGTTACTCCCTGCTGGTGCTACGGCTCAGAGACCTTTGATATGAATCCCAACACCATTAAGGCTGTATGGGGCTTCAACGGTACAGAGAGACCCGGTGCGGTTTATCTTGCCGCAGTTATGGCTGCTTACGCACAGAAGGGCCTTCCCGCATTCTCCATCTACGGTAAAAACGTACAGGATATGGACGACAAGACCATTCCCGAGGATGTGGCTAAGAAAATCCTTTCCTTCGCAAAAGGCGCTGTGGCAGTAGGCTGGATGAAGAACAAAGCTTATGTAAACCTTGGCGGCATTTCCATGGGTATCGCAGGCAGCTACTGTGACGCTTCCATGTTCCAGAAATACTTTGGCATCCGTGCTGAATGGGTTGATATGAGTGACATTATCAGAAGAATCACTCTCGAAATTTACGATAAGGACGAATACGAAAAGGCACTTGCCTGGATCAAGGCTAACTGTAAGGAAGGCTTTGACGTAAACGCCGGTAAGAATCTTCCCGAAATCATCAGAAAATCAAAGGTAGTTCCCGCTGATAAGGACTGGGAATTCATCGCTAAATTCTCCATCATCGTCAGAGATATTCTCTACGGTAACAAAAAGCTTGACGATCTCGGCTGGCACGAGGAGGCTCTCGGTAAAAATGCAGTTGCAGGCGGCTTCCAGGGACAGAGAAACTGGACAGACTGGCTTCCCAATGCTGACTTCACCGAAGCTATTATGGCTTCCACCTTCGACTGGAACGGTCCTAAGGCTCCCACACCCTTCGCTACAGAGAACGACACTCTTAACGGCGTAGCTATGATGCTCGGTACTCTCGTAACAGGCAGTGCACCCTGCTTCCACGATGTACGTACCTATTGGTCACCCGAGGCCTGTGAAAGAGTTACAGGCTATAAGCCCGAAGGTAAAGCAAAGGACGGCTTTATTCACCTCATCAATTCAGGTGCTACTGCTCTCGACGGCAGCGGTGCAGCTAAGAATGCTCAGGGCGAAGGCTGTATGAAGCCCTTCTGGGAAATGACAGAAGAGGATATGAAGGCCTGTCTCGAAGCTACCGACTGGTGCAGAGCTAACTATGAATATTTCAGAGGTGGCGGATTCTCAAGCCATTTCCGCTGCAGAGCAGAAATGCCTGTTACAATGCTCCGCGTTAACATCATCGAGGGCATCGGCCCCGTTATGCAGATAGCAGAAGGCTACACAGCCGACCTTCCCGATAATGCACATACCACCATCGACGTAAGAACTGACCGCACCTGGCCTACTACCTGGTTCGCTCCCATTCTTACAGGTAAGGGCGCATTCAAGGATGTATATTCCGTAATGGCTAACTGGGGTGCTAACCACGGTGTAACCGTTTACGGTCACGTGGGTGATGACCTTATCACTCTTGCTTCTATGCTCCGTATCCCCGTAAATATGCACAATGTTTCCGAAGACAGAATCTTCCGTCCTCACTCATGGGCAGCCTTCGGCACCGAAGACAGCCAGAGCGCTGACTACAAGGCCTGCGAAAAATACGGACCCATTTACGGCTAAAAATAACTCTCCTATACCTCCTTTACGGGGATATAGGAGATAACCTTATTAAAGGAGAAAGAATATGGCAAATACTTTCGGTGTGAAGGATGACCGTTTTGTTCTTAACGGTGAGCCCTTCAATATATATTCGGGTGCTATGCACTATTTCCGAACTCTTCCCGAATATTGGGAGGACAGACTTCTCAAACTGAAAAAAGCAGGCTTCAATACAGTCGAAACTTATGTGTGCTGGAATCTTCATGAGCCGAAAAAGGGTGAATATGATTTCAGCGGTATGCTCGACATCGTGAAATTCCTTAAAACAGCACAGGAACTCGGACTTTATGCCATCGTAAGACCCGGCCCCTACATCTGCGCTGAGTGGGAATTCGGCGGTTTTCCTGCCTGGCTTTTAGCTGATAAAAACATTGAGCTTCGCTGTAACAGTGAGCTTTATTTAAAGCACGTCAGAGATTATTTCGAAAAGCTCTTTTCTCTTCTCGTTCCTCAGCTGATAACTAACGGCGGTAACATCATCGCTATGCAGATCGAGAACGAATACGGAAGCTATGCAAATGATAAAAAGTATCTCAAAGCTCTGGAAAAAATGTACGATGAGCTGGGGATAGATGTGCTTAAATTTACCTCGGACGGCACCTGGTGTAATATGCTTTCGGGCGGTACTATAGAGGGTGTTCTTCCCACTCTGAATTTCGGTTCACGTACGGCCACGGCCTTCGGTGCTCTCGAACCCTTCGGCAAGGTGCCGAAAATGTGTATGGAATTCTGGTGCGGATGGTTTGATCACTGGGGCGAAAAGCATCATACGAGAGGTGCTGACAGTACCTTAAAGGAAATCGAGGAATTCCTTAAGCAGGATGCCTCCTTCAATATGTATATGTTCCACGGCGGTACTAACTTCGGCTTTAATGCAGGTGCTAACCACAGAGGAAAATATCAGCCCACAGTCACAAGCTATGACTACTGTGCACCGCTGACCGAGTGGGGTGACTATACGGAGACATACCATAAAATCAGAAAGCTTCTCTGTGAAAAGCAGGGACTTGCTATGGACGAGCTTCCTCCTTCACCGACTATGCAGAGTATCGGTCAGGTAAAGCTCACGGAAAAGGCAGACCTTTTCGGAAATCTTGACCGTATTTCCGTAAAGAACGAATCAGCTCTTCCGAGAAATATGGAGGCATACGGTCAGAATTACGGCCTTATTTACTATAAAACCAAAATCAAGGGCAAGTATGATGCAGGCTTCCTCGGTATAGAGGATGTCCATGATTACGCCCAGGTTTATTTCGACGGAAAGAAAATCGCTACCATCGACCGAATGAAGGAAAAATCGTTCTTAACCAAGCTTAAGCTGAAAAAACAGCTCTTCATCAAGGGTGTTAACGGTGAAAGCGAGCTTGGTATTCTCGTCGATACTATGGGCAGAGTGAACTACGGCTTCGACCTTTATGACCGCAAGGGTATATCAAAGGTTACTTTAGCTAATCAGGTTCTTATGGATTATGATGTATACAGCATACCTCTCGATAATCTTGAAAACCTTGAATTTTCCGCCAATGAGAGCAAGACAGCCACAGGCCCCGTCTTCCTTAAGGGTAATTTCAAAGCGGGAAAAGGGGACTGCTTCGTTAATATGGAGGGCTTTACGAAGGGTTATGTTTTCGTGAACGGCTTCAATCTCGGCAGATACTGGTCCATCGGACCTCAGAAGGCACTCTATCTTCCCGGCTCTCTTCTTAAGGAGGAGAACGAGATTATTATCTTCGAAACAGAAAACTGTAAAGCCGATTCTGTTAAAATTCAGGCAGAGCCTATGCTCGGATAATACAGGAAAAACAGCTTCATCTGAGGCTGTTTTTTGCTTTTTATATTGAACTTTTATTTCATATATGTCATAATGAAGGCACTGAATAAGGAAGGGCTGATTTTATGGAAAAGTTCAGATGGTGCTTTGTCGGTGCAGGCAGTCTGGCGAACACGGTAGCGTCACAGCTGAATAAAAGCGGCAGACACGAAATAGTTTCCGTGTATACAAGAAATTATGAAAAAGGAAAAGCCTTCGCTGAAAAACACGGGGGAACTGCTTATGACACAGCTGAAAAGGCTATAACTGCCGAGGGTGTAGAGGGAGTTTATATTGTTACACCTCATAATGCTCATTTCCGTTATGCTAAGCAGTCTCTCGAGCTCGGTAAGCCCGTTTTCTGCGAAAAGGCGTTTACGGTTACTGCTAAGGAAACTGAGGAGCTGATTAATCTTTCCCGGGAAAAGAAGCTTTATCTTTGCGAGGCGATGTGGACCTGGTTTTCACCGTCAGCCAATATGACAAAAAAATGGTTAGACGAAGGAAAAATAGGCAAGGTTAAATGGGCATCCTTCAGCTATCACAGCAGAACTGTAGGCTATAAGGGCAGACACACTGACCCTAAAAGAGCGGCAGGCGCACTTCTTGATATAACCATATATCCGATAACCTATGCTTACAGATTATGGGGTAAGCCTGAAAAAATTGCAGTAAAGGCAAAAATGAAAGGCGGTATTGACCTCGGAGAGGATATTTATTTTTATTATCCGGGAGGCTTTATGGTAAACATAAACGCTTCTATAAGTGATTTTATCGGTCTGGAAAAAATGGTGATTCAGGGGGACGAGGGTAAAATCACTGCTCCCTTCTACCATGCTATGAACGGTATTACCTGTAAAAAGGGGCTTTTTAGTAAGGAAACCTTCAAGGGTGACGGACCTAAGATAAATTCCTATCTTGACGAATTCGATGCGGTGGCACATGATATACGTGAGGGTAAAACAGAAAGTGAAATGGTTCCTCTTAAGGCTACACTGGAGGTTATGGAAATCCTCGACGAAATAAGAGAACAGATAGGACTCTCTTATGATAATCTCGAATAAAAATTGGCTTGAGATGTATTGAAAAGTAAAACTTTTCTGCTATAATAAAAAACAAGAAAAACCGAAAGGAAGAAAACATTATGAAAATTACATTTATTGGTGCAGGAAGTACTATTTTTGCACGAAACGTTATCGGTGACTGTATGTGCAGTGAGGCTCTGCGTGACAGCGTTTTTGCACTTTATGACATTGACGGTGAGAGATTAGAGGAGAGCCGCGTTATTCTCGAGGCTATGAGAAAAGCTAAAGGCGGTTACGGTAAAATCGAGTGCTATGTAGGCGTGAAAAACCGTAAGGATGCTCTCAGAGGAGCAAACTTTGTAGTAAATGCTATTCAGGTAGGTCTCTATGATCCCTGTACCATCATTGATTTCGAGGTTCCCAAAAAATACGGACTTCGTCAGACTATAGCTGACACACTCGGTATCGGCGGTATTATGCGTACTCTTCGCACCATTCCCGTGCTTAAAGACTTCGCTGACGATATGGCAGAGGTGTGTCCCGACGCACTCTTCCTTAATTATGTTAATCCTATGGCTATGCTTACAGGCTATATGCTCCGCTATACTCCTATCAAAACTGTCGGTCTCTGTCACAGCGTACAGGGCTGCTCCAGAGGTCTTCTTCAGAAGCTCGGTATGGAGGATAAGTTAGAGGGCAGAAAAGAGCTTATAGCAGGTATCAACCATATGGCATGGCTTCTCGAGCTGAAGGATAAAAACGGTGCGGATCTTTATCCTGAAATCAAATCAAGAGTGGATGCCTATATGGCACAGCCCGATGCAGATGACAAGGTAAGAATGGACTACATCAAAAATTTCGGCTACTACTGCACTGAATCAAGTGAGCATAACGCCGAATACAATATGTTCTACATAAAGTCAAAGTATCCCGAGCTTATAGAGAGATATAATATTCCTCTCGACGAATATCCACGACGCTGTGTGAATCAGATCGAAAAGTGGAAAATCGATTATGCTGAAATGCTTGAAAAGGGTGTAAGAGAGCACGAGCGTTCAGAGGAATATGCATCCAGAATTATGGAAGCTATGGTAACAGGTATTCCCTACGAAATCGGCGGTAATGTTCTTAACACAGGTCATCTTATCACAAACCTTCCCGAAAATGCCTGCGTAGAGGTTCCCTGTCTCGTTAATGCTTACGGTGTTCATCCCTGTCACGTAGGTGCTCTTCCCGTACAGTGTGCCGCTATGAATATGACAAATATCAATGTTCAGCTTCTTACTATCGAAGCAGCCGTAACAGGTAAAAAGGAGCATATCTATCAGGCTGCTATGCTCGATCCTCATACAGGCAGTGAGCTCGACATTGATACCATTAAAAAGATGGTTGATGAGCTTCTCGAAGCACACAAGGGCTGGATGCCTGAGTTTAAATAATAGTTTTCTTCCGTGAAAGGATGAGATGAAATGAAAACGATTTCTGTTATAGGTCTCGGTAACCGAGGCACTGAATATATGGGTTTTATCAAAGGCTTTCATTCGAAAAAAGCTAAGATAGTCGCTCTCTGTGACATCAGTCAGCAGGCACTCGATGACATCTCACCTCTGTATAAAATCCCTAAGGAAATGCAGTTTAATTCTACTGATGCATTTTTCTCCAAGGGTGTGATTTCTGATGCTCTCATAATTTCCACTCAGGATGCAAGCCACTTTGAAATAACCAAAGCCGCTATCGAGACAGGATATAAATACATTCTTTTAGAAAAGCCTGTCAGCGGTGTAAAGGATGAGTACAGACTTCTCCGTGATATGGCAGAGGCTAACGGTGTAATTCTTATCATCTGCCACGTTCTGCGTTATTCTAACTATTACAGTAAGATTAAGGAAATCATCGAGAGTGGCAAAATAGGCGATATTGTTTCCATTAATCATACAGAAAATGTAGGCTATTTCCATTTCGCACACAGCTTCGTCAGAGGTAACTGGAGAGACGAATTCACATCGACGCCCTCTATTCTCGCCAAATGCTGTCACGACATCGACCTTATTGCCTGGTTCATTGATTCACCCTGTATATCCGTTAGCTCCGTAGGTGATGTGAAGTACTTCTGTAAGGAGAATGCACCTGAGGGTGCCACGGACAGATGTCTGGGCGGATGCAAGGCAAAAAAGAACTGTCCTTACGATGCGGAAGCATTCTACATAACTGATCCGTTCTATAAGGCTAAATTCATAAAGCATATGAAGCGTACCCTTACCGGAAAAGCGAAAAACAGCAAGCAGGACATAGTAGATGCCCTTAAATACGGTGACTACGGTAAATGCGTTTTCCTTAACGATAATAATGTCTGCGACCATCAGCTTGTTACGATGCAGTTCGAAAACGGAGCCAAGGCTGTTCTTAACCTTAACGGATTTTCACAGAAAATGTTCCGTGAATGTCACATCGTCGGCACCAAGGGTGAGCTTATCGGCTACGGCACGAAGCTGAAAATGAACATCTTCGGCGGAAGGTCAGGTACTGTATGGACAGGAAGTCCTGCGGTCAGCGGTCACGTCGAGGGTGATATAAGACTCATTTCAGGCTTTATAAAAATTCTCTGCGGAGAAAGAAACGACCTTAAAAATGTAACTACTATTGATGCTACTGTTATCAGCCACGATATCGCCGTAGCGGCAGAAATCTCCCGGAAGAACGGGGGAGAGAAGGTACTTCTCGAGAATATATAAATATAAACGGACACCGCGAGGTGTCCGTTTTGGTTATTATATAACCGGAGAGCCATAAGTTATTTTTTGATATATCTCTGATTCTTGCTGTTAGGTTTATCAGGCTCGGTCATAATTATAAGGTTATCCTGAATGGCGGGGGTCAGGTAATTCTTTCGCAGAGTTTCCTTTGATTTAAGCCCTAATAATGTAAGGATTTCATTTGATGTGTAAGGTGTATCATACTCCATAACAGAAAGAAGCCTGCTTACATATTCTGAAATATTGTTTCCGGGGGCAGTGACCGATACAGAAATTTCGTCAAGAACAGCATTTATCTGTTCAAGCATAAATTCAATAAACACAGTACTGCTTCCGTCGGTATGACATTTTGAAATAGCATCATAATAACCGCTTTGAAATTTTTCAATCTGACTTTCAATTGGAATGAATTCAAAAATCGGTTGCCATTTTGTGAGAATAGCCGTGTGCCATAGTCTTGCCATTCTGCCGTTGCCGTCTGTAAAGGGGTGAATAAACACAAATTCATAATGAAAAACAGAGGAAAGAATCAGTGGGTGAACAATACCGTGGCTATTTTTCATCCAAGAAAATAAATCTTCCATCTGCTCGGGAACGAATTTAGCGGGCGGTGCCATAAAAATGCATTTATTACCGTTAAAGACACCTTCTTCACCGAGACGGAAGTCACCGCTGACATCAGTAACATACTTTGTCATAATACCGTGTAATCTTTTCAGCTCTTTAAGGTTGTATACATCAACTGATGATACTTCATCGTAAGCGGCATAAGCATTTTTGACCTCCTGAATTTCCTTTTCGGCACCGAGGACGAGCTTGCCGCTGATAACATCCTTCACCTCGCCGAGTGTAAGAGAGTTGGCTTCTATAGCGAGAGAGGAATGAATAGATTTAATTTTATTGTTTTTTCTCAGATGTGGCTTTGCATCAAGGTTGCTTCGCTCTGTAATTCTGCCGATTTTTTCAGAAATCACAGCAACAAGGCTTAAGGCTTTATCTGTAATCTGATAAGGCGGTTTATATTCTGACATATAATTCACTCCGTGACTACTTGCTTATTATCTTGCTTATTATCTTACCACGTTTAAGAAAAAATATCAATAAATATTTTAGATTTACTTCTTTTATTGATTTGAAAATTCAATGTTTTTATAAAAACTGCTGAAACGAACAGCAGCTATTATCGGGTGCGGGTGTCCGGTGGACACCTCTGTGCGTAGCACAGAAGCACCGACCGAGGCGGCAGCCGAGACCTTGAACCCACATGAAATTGCTTTCACTAGTACCTGAAACTTTCCGCGGGACTCTTGCGGTTCCCAAAATCCGTTACTCGCTGTCCTCTTCATCGTCAAGTGCATCGTAAATCGGACCGAGATATTTATCCGTCAATTCGTAAGCAACATTGATTCCTGATTCGAAGCCTTTCGTAAAATGATCCTTACAGCAGATATTAAGAAAATCCTCGAAGTGGGAACGTAAACAAAGAAACCCTACTTTTTCTTCGGCTGAGAGGTCTTTGGTAAGTACTTTCCATTGCATTGAAAGCACCTTATAGCTTTTAAAAGCTTCTTCTGTCAGAATATGTTCTTTTGCAGAATCAAATTCATTATACAGCCTGTCGATGTGCAGTCCCATTATTATCTCTCCTTTAATTTGAAATAAAAAAAGTGCGCCTACCGAAATAAGCGCACCAAAAACGCAAATTCCGATAGTCGCCAAACTAATCATTGCAAAATCGGTATAACCTCACAAGCAAAGCGGAATTTGCATTTTATCAAATTCATTCTTTACTTGTGAAGAAAAGGGTATACTTTCCCTACGAAAAAATTTCTTACTTTGCAATATTTGATTAGTTTGGCATAGTTAGTATATCACAGTTTTTATGAATTTTCAATGTTTTTATAAAAACTGCTGAAACGAACAGCAGATATTATCGGGAGCGGGTGTCCCGCCTACAATTATTCATTATTCATCAGCGAAGCGACTTCATTATTCATTAAAAAAAGAAAAGGTCACACTTTCGTGAGACCTTTTCTTTGGTGCAGACGATGGGACTTGAACCCACATGAAATTGCTTTCACTAGTACCTGAAACTAGCGCGTCTGCCAATTCCGCCACATCTGCATAACATATGGTATTTTAGCACACATCTGTTTTCAAGTCAAGTCTTTTCTTTCACTTATTATCGTCAATTACTGCATAAAAATTACTTTCCCAGGCAGGAATATAAGGATGATGCCTGAAATAGACATTATATCTGCTGTCGAAATCTTTGATTTTCTGAGGCAGAACATACATATCCTCATTTCTGTGGTAGGCACAGACATAAAGCTTAGGCAGATATTTTTTTATGGTTTCCTTTGCGCCGTCGAGGGCTTTGGCTTCGGCACCCTCGATGTCCATTTTCAGAAACGTCACCTTATCCTTGACGATATTATCTACACTGTCGAAATTAACGGGAATACCGTTTTCGTCTTTACGGGAGTTGCGGCCGCCCTTTTTAGCGAAAAATAAGGTTTCTTTTTTATTCCAGGCACCCAGGTTGTATCTTTCGATATTCTCTAACTCTTCGGTTTTTCTTGTCAGCTTTCTGAAGTTTTTTTCGTCAGGCTCGAAGGCATAGATTTTCTTATACTTTCCACCTGTTACAGAAAGAAATTCTCTGATAGTATCGCCGTCGTAAGCACCGAGATCTACGATTATTTCTTCGTCGCTCAGGTGCAGTATATCCTCATAAAGCTTTTCTTTTTCGTACATTGAGCAGAAAAGAAATTCGGTTTTTCCCGAAATTTTAAAGTTAAGTACATCGATAAAGTCACTTTTGCTTTTTTCATCGCATAAAATATTATATGCTTTATCGAAATCCTCATTGTGTTCCTTCAGATAGTCTAAGGTGAAAAGTCCTTTACCCGCGATAGGTACCGTAGGGGAGTAGAACTCACATTCTGCAGACATTTCTTTTATTCTGGCAAGAGTAGGAGCATCGTGTACTGCGAAGGTCATTAGGGTGATGAAATCCTCGTATTTGTCCTTGATTTCCGAGTAAGTGAGTACTTTCTTGCCGCGGAAGGAGTGCCCTCTTACGAAGCCGTCACTGGCGAAAACATCGCTGTGCTGTACACCGATGGAATCAAGAACATCGATGATCATATCGGCGCCGTTTCCCATTCCGTATAAAACTATGGGCTTATCGGTATTTTTAAGCCTGTCCCACAGGGGAATGTCCTTTATATATTCGGTCATTGTTTCACTTCTTTTCTTTAGTTTAAGGTAATTTTAACATAAGAATCAGATAATTGCAATATGACAAAAAGATGGCTTAAGTGATAAATTTTGAAAGCTTTTTTTATTTTTTGTCTGTACAAATTCAAATTTATATGCTATACTTTGGTATATCTAAAGGAGGTTATGATTATGAAACACATCAAAAAAATCCTTGCAATTACACTTGCTGCGCTTATGGTACTCACATTATTCACTGCCTGCAGTGCTTCTCCCGAAAAAAAGCTTCTCGGCTCATGGAGAGATTCCACCGGTATGACAGGCTATGAATTCAAAGAGGACGGTAAATGCGTAGTTACCTTCGCAGACGTTAAGGTTCCCATTCTCAATGTTAACTTCAACGGTGCTGTAGACGGTGTTTACTCTGTCGCAAAGAGAGATGACGGTCTGTACTATGTAACCATTACATATACTATCTATGCTAAGAGCGTTACTAAGGACTATATGTTCACCGTCGAAGAAAGTGCACTTACTCTTCAGGATACTGCTGATAACACCGTAACGGTGCTTATGGCTTACACAGCACCTGAAGAATCCACAGTTGCTCCTACTGAAGCTGCAACAGTTGCTTAAAAACAAAGAAGGGGTATTCGTAAAGGATACCCTTATTGTTTTAAATTATTCTTTTATAAGGTGATTTTTTATGGATAAAAGTACGAAAATTATAGCAGGTCTCCTGGCGGCGATAGTAGCGGTTTTTGTTATAGTGGTAGTTATCACTACCTCTGCTATGAAAGATGATGAGGAACCTACTACTGCATCCACTCAGGCTCCTACGGTTTCTTTGGCACCTGATGTGACCACCACTCCCATCACCACTGAAACTACCGTTCCGCCCACACCGCTCAGTGAACTTATTTTAGGACAGTGGAGCGACAGCGCTAATATGAGCGGTTACGCTTTCTATGCTGACGGCACAGTGGAAATGACCTATGTAAACCTTACCGTACCCGTTATCAATATTCCCATTAACGGTGTGTCGAAGGGTACATATACCCTCGACGGTGATAAGCTCACCACTAAATTCTCTATCTATTCCGCTACCATAGAAAACAAATATACTGTCAAGATCGAAAATAATTCTCTTTCGATGAAGGATCATGAGGACGGAGAGACTGCTACTTATCAGAGGGCTTCTGAACAGCCTTCCGGAGTTCCTTCAAACACAAATGTGGCAGCTGATATTGAAGAAATAGTAGGCTCCTGGGTAAACGATAATTCCACGGTAAGATATGCTTTCAATGACGGAGGAACGGTCAAGGTTACTTTCTCTGATGCCAGAGTAGCATCTATAAGTACATCTGTTCTTAACGGAGAATACTCAGGTGTTTACCTTACTGATGGCAGTTCCATTATCATTCAGTTTACCGTCGACGGTCAGAAGGTAACACAGAGATGCGATTTCGCAGTCTCAAAAAATACCCTTTCACTCACTGACGAAACAGGAAACACGAACCTTTATGTCCGCGAAGGTACATCCATCATAACTCCCGGCTCAGGTGCTCTCATAGGTAAATGGGCTGACAGTGCGGGCATGAGCGGTTATGAATTCAAAGAGGGCGGCGTAGTAGTAATTACTTATGTAAACTTCACCGTACCTGTGGTAAACATTCCTATTAACGGCAGTTTTACAGGCTCTTATTCCATAGAAGGAAATAAGGTTACGATCAGCTATTCCATTTACGGAAACAGTATGGTAGACACATACGAATACTCCGTTAACGGAAACAGCCTTACCTTCAAAGCTTCCGACGGAAACATTTCCACTTACATCAAAAAGTGAGGTTGATTTTATGACACAGCAGGAAAAGGTGTATAAGGCACTTGATGACCTCGGCATAGAATATAAGGTTATTCATCACGAGGCAGTATGCACCATCGAGGATATGGATGCTATGGGCATTTTCACCGACGGAGAGGTATGTAAAAATCTTTTCCTCCGTAATGCCAACGGTAAAACCCATTATGTGGTTTCAATGCTCAAGGACAAGCATCCCGACATACAGCAGGACATCAGAAGTCAGCTCGGCTGTTCAAGACTCAGCTTCGGCTCTGACGAAAGACTTTTAAAGCATCTCGGACTTGAGCCCGGTGCCGTTTCACCCTTCGGTATTCTTAATGACGATGATGCAGATGTCAATGTAGTTCTGGACAGCGACCTTAAAACCGTCGACGGCTACATCGGTTTTCATCCCAATGATAATACTGCTTTCCTTTGGCTGAAATTTAATGACCTTATTAAGTTTATTAAATCCAGAGGAAATGACATTTATTATATAAACGTGTAAAAAAATAAGAAGCTGTAAAAAAACGAAAGTTTTTTTACAGCCCCTTTTACTTTTATCTGTATCTTTCCTTCATACCGCCTACCACATCGGGAAGGTCAGTGATGATGCTGTCGGCACCTGCCTGAAGAAGCTTGTCAATAAAGATGGGATCGTTGACTGTCCAGGGGTTAACCATAATTCCTGCCTTGTGAGCCTTTTCGACATATTTTTTATCTACGAAAAGGAACTGAGGATGAAGTGCGTCAGCACCGATGGATTTAGCGAATTCCACAGGTCTCCAGAACATCGTCAGAGTGATGAGGTGGTTTGGTGCATAAAGGAAGCCTGTTTTACAGCTTTTATCGATTTCTTTGGCTTCCACTAAAAGCTTAGGATCGAAGGATGAAATGAGCAGTCTGTCGAAAAGTCCGTGCTCTTTGGCAGCTTCGATAGTCTTTCTTACGATGCCGGTTTCGTTTTCCTTCGGGGATTTGATTTCGATGTTAAGAACACTTATATCCGTAGTTTTCACAAAGGATAAAAATTCATCGAGGGTCGGAATTTCAGTGCCCTGATACTGTTTGCTGAAATATGAACCGAAATCGTAGCTTTTAAGCTCAGCGAGAGTTTTTTCTGCTATGTTGCCTTTACCGGTGGAGGTTTCGTCGATTGTGTAGTTGTGGCACAGAACTACTTCGCCGTCTTTTGTTATGTGTACGTCAGTTTCAAAGCCGTCAGTACCGATTTCTACAGCCTTTTTAAAAGCGTGAAGAGTATTCTGCGGTGCATATTTATTGGCACCTCTGTGGGAAATGATTTTGCATTCAGACATTTTATCACCTTTGTTTTCATATTTTCCGTAGGTATTATATCACTCTGCAGACAAAAAATCAATGATTACACATACAGTTATTCATTATGATAGGGTGAATTTAATATTTTATTCAAAATACTCTGAATTTAGATTAAAACAGTTGACCTTTCTTTAAATATTTGATATTATAAATTAGAATTTATTAAACTGAAGGAGTGTTTTTAATGATTAAAAACAGAACAGTCTTTATTCAGAAAACTATCTATTATCTCACTCTTTTCCTTTTTGTTCTCAGCACGATTGCGGGCTGGTTCGGAATTGATGCTTCCACGGTTAATGTGAGAATGAAGGAATATAAGCCTGAGCAGAAAATTACAGGCTGGGGTACATCTGCTGCCTGGTGGGCACAGATGGTTTCAGAGAAAGAAGCAGCTGATGAATATGCGAAGCTCCTTTATTCCGAGGAAGGTCTCGGTCTTAATGTTTACCGCTATAATGTAGGTGGCGGTGAAGCAGAAAATCCCGAATGCCGTATCTGGGATGTATCGAGAAGAGCGGAAAGCTTCCTCATTCCTGAGGTTTATGCCGAAACAGGAAAGCTCGAATATGACTTTACAAAAGATGCAAATGCACAGAATATGCTCTTTACGAGCCTTGACTACGGCTGTATCGATACTGTAGTTCTTTTCGCTAACTCTCCTCATTATCTTATGACAGTTTCAGGTCATGCATCAGGCGGACTTGAGGTAAATCAGAGCAATCTTAAAAAGGAATGCTATGAAGATTTTGCCGATTATATGCTTGATATTGCAGAGTATTTCATTTCACAGGGTGTTCCCGTTAAGTATATCAGCCCCATTAATGAGCCTCAGTGGTCATGGGGTGATCCTGAATGGGTAGGTCAGGAAGGCTGTCACTATGAAATCGATGAGGTTATCGAGGTAGCCCGTGTATTTGCACGAAAGATTAAGGAAAGAGGCATCGATGTGAAGCTTTCTATGGCAGAAAGCGGACAGGTGGGCGACCACGCTATGGATTGCCTTGACCTGCTTTATGCTGATGAAGAAATCGCATCTGTTATGGGTACCTATGCTTATCACAGCTACTGGACAGATGATAATTTCGCTCTGAAGTATGCCTTCGGTAATTATCTCAAGGCAAAGTATCCTTCAGTTGAAGTAGAAATGAGCGAATGGTGCGAGCTTCCCAATGCGCATAAGGCAGACGAAATCGATGCGGCTCTCATTATGGCGAGAACTATGTGCGAGGATATCACTCTTACAGGCGTAAATTCCTGGTCAAGCTGGGTCGCTGTAAACGGTGGCGGTCTCGGTGCGGACTCAATGCTTTATGTAGACGGTGACTGGAACGACTTCGAAATCGGTAAGCGTTATTACGCTATGGCTCATTACGCTAAATTTATTCCCACAGGCTCACGTCTTATTGACACAGATATCAGTGTAGCTGACCTCGAAATGAAAAAAGAGTGGTGGACACAGTGGATTGACGACAAAGAATATCCTGTATATGTCGCAGTGAAGAATGATTTTTATGTTTCATCCTATGTGACTCCCGAGGGTGATTATGTAGCTGTTGTCGTCAATGAAGCTGATGAAGGCAGAAAGGTGAGATTTGACAAGTTCTGGAACAGCGCTGCAGTTTATACCACAGACGCTGAGAGAAATCTTGAGCTCACCGGTGAAATCGGCAGAGGCTTCAAAAACATCGAAATCGGCCCCAAGAGCATCACCACAGTCGTTTTCAGCAAATAAGCCATATAATTTGCCTCAGGCTCTTAGCGGAGTCTGAGGTTTATTTTTACATTTGACTTTATCGGAAATATTATATATAATGTCTTTATTAATTTGTTCAGGTGATGTATTTGAAAAAGCTGAAAATCCTTTGTGCTTTTCTTTCTGTTACACTTGTACTTCTTTCGGGAGTGCTCGTTTATCTTATCGTTAACAGAGAGGGCAGCACGGTGAATATATTCAGGCATTACGAAAAAAGCTCCTATAAAGAATATGAGCTCAGTGATAAATATCTTAAATTTTTAGGCAGAAGCGCCGTTATTGACGGTGAAATAATTCTCTCTGCTTCGGGAAGCGGTATCGGATTTATCTGCGAGGGTGATTATGCGGAAATTACCGTCAGTCCCGAAAACTCCTATGTAACACCGTCCCATTATCCGAGAATAGCGGTTTATTCCGACGGTAACTTAGTGGCTATGGAATGTATCAGTGAGGAAAAGACATACCGTATCAATTCGGGATACAGCGGAACTGAAATTACTCTCATAAAGCTCTCTGAGGCTATGCATTCCTCGGTGAAAATTACTAAGGTAGCATCCTACAGCGCGAAGGATGTGAAGCCCGCAGAGGAAAAAGAACTGAAAATCGA
Source organism: uncultured Clostridia bacterium (assembly GCA_937901145.1). Taxonomy (GTDB): domain Bacteria; phylum Bacillota; class Clostridia; order Oscillospirales; family Acutalibacteraceae; genus UBA6857. The sequence goes on along the minus strand of CALCHE010000118.1, from coordinate 13,803 downwards.
ATTTATCGGTGACTCCATTACCTGCGGCTACGGTATCGATGCAGGTGCTTACGGCAGCTTTTCTACTTCTACTGAAAACTTTGTGAAAAGCTATGCTTATCTTACCGCTGAAAATCTCGGTGCTGACTGCAGTGCAGTTTGTTATGCAGGCTACGGTGTTCTCACGGGATATACGGAAAACGGAGTTATCAACGATAAGATCGTTATGAATGAATATGATAAGGCCTGTCATATTACAGGACAGGATGACCCTTTGTGGGATTTTTCGAAGGTAAGAAATGACATTGTAGTTATTAATCTCGGTACAAACGATGCCTCCTACTGCGGAAGCAGCTACTACGGCAGACAGAAATTTACCGAAGCTTATGTGAATATGCTCGTAACTGTCAGAGAGAAAAATCCCGATGCCTACATTCTGTGCATTCTCGGTGATATGAATAATTCTCTTTATTCGTCCATAGAAAATGCAGTTTCACAGTACAGAGAGGCTTATTCGGACAGCCGTGCAGAGGCTTTTTCGGTGGATTTTAAAATGGGAGAAAATGATATAGTTATTGACGGTCATCCCGGTGAAAAATCAAATCTTTATGCCTCAGGTGTCCTTACGGAAAAAATACAGACCCTCATTGATTACGGATATATAGAAAGGTAGTGCTACATTTGAAAGAAATATTTCTTTTTTCCTTTAATGCGGTAATGCCTATTCTGATTCTCATTCTGGTAGGTTTTTTCCTGAGGGAAATTCACTTTGCCGATGATGCCTTTTTTAAAAAAGCTAACACTATGGTTTTCAAGGTGTTTTTACCCGTACTTCTTTTCAATAACGTATATGCTATCGAAAGTCTGTCCGCTATCAGATGGGACGCACTGATTTTCTGTGTTATAGCGGTTCTCTTAATCTGTCTTATTGCCTATCTTACATCGGGCTTTTTCGCACGGCACAGGAAGCAGAAGGGTGTTCTGACTCAGTGCGCCTTCCGCTCTAATTATGCCATTATCGGTATTCCTCTGGCCGAAAGTCTGGGTGGAGCACCGGCTGTGGCCTTCGCTTCGGTGCTTTCGGCAGTTGCCATACCGCTCTTTAATGTATTGGCTGTAATAATTCTTTCCCATTACGCTGAGGATGAAAAGGAATCTTCAGTAAAAAAGACACTCATTAAAACTGCGAAAAATCCTCTTATAATCGGTGTGCTTTCGGGTGTTTTTGTAGTTTTTTTAAGGAATATTTTACCTTTCGACTTTACAATAAGGGAAAACTTACCCTATCTTTATACGGCATTGAACAATATGGGAAAAATCGCTTCTCCTCTGGCACTTATCGTTTTAGGGGCAAGATTTGATATTTCCAAGGTGTCTTTTCTGTTTAAGCAGATAGTATGGGGTACACTTTTTAAAACGGTGATAACACCTGTGACAGCTATCACAGCGGCAGTGCTTCTGTCGGAGTACACAGGTATTCTGAATCTTACTGCGGTTGAGTATCCCGCTTTTATATCTCTTTTTGCTTCACCTGTAGCTGTTTCAAGTGCAGTAATGGTCGGTGAAATAGGAGGGGATGAGCAGCTGGCAGGACAGCTGGTGGTATGGACGAGTATTCTTTCGATGTTTACTATGTTCCTGATAATTTTTGTAATGAGAGCGTTAATGCTTATATAATAAAGAGATAAAGGAGAATGAATATGGATATCAAAAAAACAGTTCTCGGTGCTTCTGCCGCTGTAACGGGTGTGGCTACAGGCTTAGCTGCTAAAAAGGTAGCAGACAAGACCTTCTGTCCTATCTGCAGTGCGAAGAAATTTATCAATTCCTTCCGTCTGACACAGACCGCCGATAATAACTATAATAACGGTGTGGCTCTTACACCTCCTATGGGCTGGTCAAGCTGGAATCTTTTCAGACACAAGATAAGCGAAAAGCTTATAAAAGAAATTGCTGATGCTATGAAGGATAGCGGACTCGTGGATGCAGGATATTGCTATGTTAATATCGATGACTGCTGGCAGGCTTCCGAGCGCGATGCCGACGGTAAACTGCAGTGTGACAAAATCACATTCCCGAGCGGTATCAAAGCTCTTGCCGAATATGTGAACGAAAGAGGAGTAAAGCTCGGTATCTATTCTTCAAACGGTACTCATACCTGTGAGGATTATCCTGCTTCACTCAGAAATGAAAGAATCGATGCAGAAACTGTAGCCGAATGGGGTGTAGAGTATTTCAAATATGACTTCTGCCATAATGTTCCCATTCCGTCTATTGCTCCGCGTATTATTGCTGTTTCCTTCGCAAAGGAAGGTGCCGGTGAGCCCTTCGCATATTTTACATCCGCAGAAATGAAGCTTAAGGGTATGGCTCGTATTGTTCCTGACGAAGCTATTGATACCAAAAGCTATGTAGACGGGCTTGATGCTAAAAACGGTAGCTTTACAGTAGATGTGGAAGCTGAAAAGGCAGGGGAATATATTCTCAATATCGACATCAGAAAGGATGCGAGAAAAGAGAAATTCATTATGGCTGTGGTAAACGGTAAGGAAGAATATCATATTTACTGTGTAAGCCGTAAAAACTGGACTCCCGAAGGTAAGTTGCAGACTACTGTTTATCTTGACGAAGGTGTAAATACCGTAGAATTTATCAATCCTGTAGGCTCGAGAATGGACAGTGCCGCCATTCAGTACAAGCTGATGGGCCGTGAACTCAAGCGTGCCTCGAAGCTTCAGGCAGAAAAGACAGGTACCGAAGAAAAGCCTATCGTATTTTCTATCTGTGAATGGGGCTTCAACAGACCCTGGAAATGGGGTGCGGAAGCCGGTAACCTTTGGAGAACCACAGGCGATATTCAGGCTAAATGGGCTTCCGTTATGGCTATTTACGAGTTTACCGTCCGTCTTAATAAATATTCCGTTCCCGGTGCATGGAACGACCCCGATATGCTCGAGGTGGGTAACGGTGATCTTACATACGAGGAAAACAAGGCTCATTTCAGTCTCTGGTGTATGATGAATGCTCCTCTTATTTTAGGCAACGATGTGCGTAAGTTCATTGTTGACGGTAAGGTTGATACCGAAAGCAAGGTGTATCAGATTCTCACCAATAAAACTATGATTTCCGTAAATCAGGATCCTCTCGGTATTCAGTGTCAGAGAATAAAAACAGGTATGACCGATATTCTTGTAAAGCCTCTTAAGGATTCTAAGGCAGCTGTCTGTGTTCTCAATAAGGGGCCGAAATCCTCCTGTGCGAGAATCGACCTTAAGAAGATAGCAAACCTCGGCATACTTAACCTTCCTCAGAAGGACGGATATAAGGTAACCGATGTATGGGATGAAAAGACTACAGAGGATACCCGTATCATTAATACTGTTACTGAAAGCCACGGCGTAAAGGTATTTATTATCGAATAAAAATTTTCAGCAGTACCGTTTGGGTACTGCTGATTTTTTAGTTCCTGTTTCTGAGACAGAAGCAGATAAGCTCCTCTTTCTCGTTGTTTATTTTTCCGTCGATGACCGCTTCCAGTGAAGCTGAAAGAGCAGAGCCGATTTCTTTACCCTTAAAGCCTTCCTTAATAAGGTCATTTCCGCTTATTTTCAGATCCTTCAGAGAAAAACAGGCTTCACCTTCTATGATTTCCTCTGCCATTCTTTCCAAGGTATCAAAGTGTTCCTTCCTGCCGTGAAATTCAGGGGCAAGACCCTCGGTATCTGCTCTCTGTAGTTTTATCAGGTCAAAGAATAACTCCTTACCCATACTGCGCAGACGTTTTTTGATTATTCTTTCGCTCTCTTCTATAGGGGTGTCGTGTACCTTTACCAGCTTTACGACCTTTTCTCTGGTTTTAGTGTCGCTTTTAAGTCTGAGAAGAGCACCGTCAGCTTTCTTGGCACTTATTGACGGGTGGGAATAGAAATGTCCTGTTCCGTTTTCATCCAGAGAAAAGCAGTCGGTTTTTCCGCAGTCGTGGAAAAGTGCCGCGAATCTTAAATGAGGCAGAGGAGCGATGCTTTCGGTGACCGCCGCCGTATGCTCGAGTATATCGTAAATATGGTGGAAATTATGCTGGTCGAAGCCCTTCATACCTTTGATTTCCGGCAGAACCACCTCTAAAATGTCGCAATAATTAACAAGGACATATCTGATATTATCACCGCAGAGCATTTTCGAGAGCTCGGAAAAAACTCTTTCCTTTGAAACTGTATGGAGAAGCTCTCTGCATTCTCTCATAGCATCTGCCGTTTCTTTTTCTATGCTGAAGCCGAGAACTGAAGCAAATCTCAGACCCCTTAAAATGCGCAGAGAGTCCTCGGTAAAGCGTTCATTAGGATTTCCGACACAGCGGATTATTTTTCTTTCTATGTCTTCTTTCCCACCGAAGGGATCGACGAAGCCTTTTTCTGGACAGTATGCGATGCTGTTTACGGTGAAATCTCTTCTCTTCAGATCCTCGGCAAGATTTACGGTAAAGCATACCTCGTCGGGATGTCTGCCGTCGGAGTAGCCTTTTTCGATGCGATAGGTGGTGATTTCCAGAGGAACGCTTTCGATGATAACCGTTACGGTGCCGTGCTTTATTCCGGTGTCCACGGTGCGGAAATCCGAAAAAACAGCTTTGATTTCAGAGGGAAGTGCCGAGGTGGTAATGTCAGTGTCCTGACACTCTCTTCCCATAAGCATATCTCTGGTGCATCCGCCTACGGCATAAGCCTCGTAGCCTTCTGAGCGAAGAATACCGATAGCCGTCTGCGCCTGTTTTGACAGTAAATTCACCGTAAGTTCACGCTCCTTTCACAGGGATAGTTTAGTATAATTATAGCAAAATAAATTAATTTTTCAATACAGTTGCAATTATACCTTATTTTATGTTAGAATTATTATGTAAAATTTTGTTTAAAGGCAGTGAAAGACTATGGAAAATAATTTTATGAGACTCAGAAAATCCACCTTCGGAGGTTTTAATAAGCAGGATGTAATCGCTTATATCGAGAAGGTGAAAAATGAAGCCTACGAAGAAAAGAACCGTTTAGAAAAGCAGGTAAAGGATTTAAAGGAAAAAATCGGTGAGCTTGAATCACAGGTATCATCCTTTGAAACTGAAAAGGATAAGCTTGTTAAGCGTATAGGTGAGCTTTCCGTAAGCGGTGACGGTAAAAACGAAACCGTAGAGGAAATCAACGAAGCTACAAACCACCTTAAAAATGTAGCTGACGAGCTTTGCGAAAGCCTCCGTGAATTTATGCAGCGTATTTCCGATAACTGCTGTTCAGTGGTTATCGAGGGAAGTGACGCTGAAGCCGAAGAGGAGTTTGACGGTGAAAAGTTTATCGCCGAGTTAGAGGCTGAAATCTATGCCAAATTAGGCGTAGAGGAAGCAGAAGAAGATGAAGAGTATGAAGAATATACCGAGGAGGATGCATCAGAGGAAGCATCCGAAGAAGTCAGAAACGACAAGGTTTCTTCTATTCTTTCTTCCGTAAGTGCTTTCAGCTCTTCAGAGGAAGTAAAGGAAGAAAAGAACGATACTTCTGCTTCAGATTCCACTGTTTCCGATATTTTAGGTTCACTCTCTTTCCTTAAATGATCCTATTTAAATTACAGGAAGTGACAATATGAAAAAAATCATTAAAAACAAAAAAGGAATACTGTGTGCTTTTATCATAGCAGTCCTGGTTTGTCTTTTAACGGCAACGGCTTCTTTTGCTGCCGAGGATGATTTTGAGAGAAAAATCGCCGCTTTTCCTGAAAGCTATAAGCCTTATTTAAGACAGCTCCATCAGGCGCATCCCACCTGGGAGTTTGAACCTTTTTTTACAGGACTTGATTTCAATATGGCCGTTGACAGTGAAGGTGGAGCCAAATCTCTCGTTTCCTCGTCAGCTGCTTCTGAAATTTTTAAAAGTAAGGACATAGGGGACTACAACTATTCCACGAATAAATATATCGAAAAGGACGGTGGCTTTGTTGAGGCAAACCGTCTGGCTGTTGCCTATTTTATGGATCCGAGAAACTTCCTCAATGAGGACGGCATCTTTATGTTTGAAACACTCTCCTACAGTGAGCATTTCACTGTCGAGGCTGTGGAAAATGTTCTTAAGGGCTCCTTTATGGCAAATAAAAAAATCACCTATTACAATAAAGACGGTGAGCTGAAAAAAACATCCAAAAAGTATTCTCAGGCTATTCTCGAAGCAGGTAAAAAGTATAATGTCAATCCCTGCTATATTGCCTCGAAAATCCTTAATGAGGTAGGCTCTAACGGAAGCAAGAGTGTAACAGGTACCCACTCTACCTATCCCGGTATTTATAATTTTTATAACATCGGTGCTACAGACGGAACAGGCGCTATTGCCAGAGGACTTAAATGGGCGAGTGAGGGAACTACCTACGGAAGACCCTGGAACACACCTGTCAAATCCATTAACGGCGGTGCGGAATTCCTCGCTTCCTCTTATATAGCCTGCGGACAGTTCACAGGTTATCTTCAGCGATTCAATGTCAATCCCAACGGAAAATACAATGTCTACGACCATCAGTATATGACCAATCTGACAGGCGCGCTCAGTCAGGGCTATTCGACCTATGTTTCTTATGTAAGGTCGGGTCTTATCGATAATAAGTATGTTTTTTCCATTCCCGTTTATGAAAATATGCCCCTTGAGTCGACTCTTGACGGCAAAGGTGAGCTTTCCGACGGCTTCGAACAGACAGGTAAAATCACAGCCGATTCTTGCTTCGTCAGAACAGGACCTTCTATCTATTATTCTCAGCGTACAAATGCTTCGGGCAGTGTTATCAAGCTCGCAAAGGGTGCTTCCGTAAAAATTCTGGGCAAGGTGTCCACAGATACTGACTATTATCTTTCAGTTCTTCAGTATCCCTATTGGTACAGAGTAAGCTTTGTTCTGAGCGGAGTTACCTATGAGGGCTATGTTCCTGCCACATTCGTTGATATTACCACTCAGATTCAGGTGGCGATAGGGGAGTATGCTCCTTCGTTTATTACCGGCAGAAATGATGTTGACATGCATCTGGTGTCATATAATGCCAAAATCGCAGAAATCACTCCTGATAATAAAATAAGATTTCTCAGAAGCGGTACTGCTGTAATCGGTGCTTACGACTCTACGGGAAGCTTCGATAAGGTAAAATATGTCGTCGTTAACGGCGATTCTGTAGTACCCTCTGCCGTAACGCTGTCAGCTATAAAGGCAGATTCGGTTGTTCTTAATTTCTCTCCCTCGTTGGGTGCCGTAAATTATGAGGTTTTTGCCATTGACGGCAGAGGCAGTGTTTCTCATAAAGCCGTTACGGCCTATTCACCCTATACGGTGAATGTCAATAACAGTGTTCCCGATAACACCTATATTTCTAATGTAAAGAAAAACGAAGACGGCAGTGTGTCTCTTTCATGGGCTGCACCTGAAAAGACAGACAATAAAATATATATAAGAGCTGTAATCGAGGATACTGGTACTACTAAAAAGTACGGCCCCGTTATCTGTCTTTCCGCCACGAGCTATATCGGCGGTTATGAGATTTACAGCTATAACCCCACTGACCGTTCATACACTAAAATATCTACTTTTGCTCCCGAGGCAGCCTTCTATACTGTGACAGGTGAACAGGCAGTCAGCGGTATGCTTTCGGTACGAGCCTTCGGTAGTGTGCAGGGACAGAATGTTTACGGTAATTATTCGGCTGTTGTCGATATGAAAAACATTCCCGGTGTTGTTACGGGTATTACTCTTTCGAATGTTACAAACAGCAGCTATACTGTCACATGGAATACTATTCCCGGTGCCAAGTACGACCTTTACAAAGAGTCCGGCGGTGTCTATTCGTTACTCAGAACCTTTATCAAAACGAAATATAAGCCCACCAAGCTTTCTAATTCTTCATTCAGTAAATTTAAGCTTGTTCCCGTAAAAACGATAAACGGAATCGTTTATGAGGGCACACCTTCGGCTGAATTCTCAGCTACCACTCTTCCGTCAAAGGTACAGGGCTTCAAGGCTACACCTACGGATATCGGAGCCAAGCTGAAATGGAATGCTGTGCCTAATGCTACGGGTTATGATATTTATATTTATAAAGACAATAAGAAAAAATATCTCAAACATAAAACTGTCACGACTAACAGCTATGAGCTTAAGGGCAGAAATCCCGGTAAGGAATATAAAATCCGTATAAGACCGAGAATCAGAACCACCTTCGGTGTATTCACGGGAGAAACTACAGATCTTACCTTCCGTACCAAGCCTGCTAAGGTAACCGAGGTTAAGGCTTCAGCGGTTAAAACCTCATCTTTTAAGCTTACATGGAACGAGACAAAGGCTACGAGCTGCTACTATGTTTATCAGTACAGCACCAAGAAAAAGAAGTATGTGAAGGTAGCTACGGCTAACGGTAATTCCTATACTGTTTCGGGTCTTAAGGCAGGAACGACTTATAAGTTTAAAATCAAGTCCGTGAAGCTTTCGGGCGGTAAGTCCTTCAGCACTAATACCTCTGCCGTATATTCCTTTACCACTAAGCCTGATAAGGTAAGTAAGGTGAAGCTTTCAGCCAGAAAAAAGACATATCTCACTCTTACCTGGGATAAGGTGAACGGTGCAGAAAAGTATCAGATCTTTATGTATAATAAAGAGAAGAAAAAGTATGTCCGCATCACTACCGTTACAGGGAAAAACAAATACAAGGTGAAGGGTCTTAAGGCAGGAACGACCTGTAAATTTAAAATCAAGGCTGTTAAAAACCTGAACGGTAAAAATTATTTCAGCGAAATTTCCGACATATTTACCTTTACAACGAAGAAATAAATCTATTTTAAAGAATTTTTTAATCAATTTTCAGTTTTTTATTGACAAATCAACCCTATATCTATATAATGTTATCTGTTAATATGAGGTGAGTTATGTATATTGCACTTGAAAGCTTATTTAACGGCGGAGTTACCAGACTTCCCGTTGATGGTGAATTTGATTTTTCCGAAGAGGAATTGGACGGTGTGTTTCCATTCACGACACCTGTTTCAGTCAGAGGTGAAATCAGAAACGTAGTAGGAGTAGTAACTATCGAAGCCAATGCCACCTTCAGTCTGGAGGTTTTCTGTGACAGATGTGCAGAGCCCGTAAAGCTGGATTTCGACATACCGATGGTTCACGGTCTTGTTTCTTCTCTTAATGAGGATGATAACGACGATTACATTCTCGTCGAGGATATGAAGCTCGATTTGCTCCAGCTCACTTTAGAAGACATATTCCTTGCTCTTCCTTCTAAGTTTCTTTGTAAAGAAGACTGCAAGGGAGTTTGTACCAAATGCGGTGCGAATCTCAACACTGATTCCTGTAACTGTAAAAAGGACATTGACCCCCGTCTGGAGGCTCTGCTCGGGTTACTGGAAGATTAAAAGGTTATTCATTTAATTATTATTTATAAGGAGGTGCTGGGCAATGGCAGTACCAAAGAGAAGAGTATCAAAGGCAAGAAGAGACAAGAGACGTTCAAACGTGTGGAAGCTCGACGCTCCTACACTTGTAAGATGCAAGCAGTGCGGCGCTTATACAGTTCCCCACAAGGTTTGCGCTGAGTGTGGTTACTACAAAGGTAAGCAGGTAATTGCAAAGGACGAAGACTAAGCCTTTGAACTTTGAGAGGTGGAGAAGCAGTACTGCTTTCTCTGCCTTTTTGCTTTAATAACGGTTTCTTTAAGAAAGGAGGAAGAATAGTAATGTCAGTCATAATAAAGGGTATAATAAAAAACTCTCCCGCTTACGGCAGAGGAATAAAGGATGGCGATGTTCTTCTTTCGCTTAACAGAAATCCCGTTAATGATTTTCTTGACTACCAGTTTTATGCCAAGGAAAAGGATATTCTCGTGGAATTTCAGAGCGGTGAAAAAGTCAAATATACACGCGTTCGAAAGGATGAAGAGGAGGATTTAGGCTTGGAGTTTGAGTCCTTCCTTATGGATGAACAGCACCACTGTAAAAATAAGTGTATTTTCTGTTTCATCGATCAGCTTCCGAAGGGTATGCGAAAGACTCTTTATTTCAAGGACGACGATTCCCGTCTGTCATTCCTTTTCGGTAATTATATAACTCTTACCAATCTCACGGAAAGAGATGTTGAGCGAATTATCGAAATGCACATAAGCCCCGTGAATATTTCCGTTCATACGATGAATAAAGAGCTCCGTGTGAAGATGATGAAAAATAAAAGGGCAGGGGAATGTCTTGATATCATCGGCAGACTCGCTGAAAACGGTATCGAGATTAACACTCAGCTCGTTCTTTGCCCGGGAATAAATGACGGAGAAGAGCTGAGATACAGTCTCGAGGAGCTCGGAAAGCTTTATCCCGGTGTGAAAAGCATAGCCGCAGTACCTGTAGGTGTAACTAAATACCGCGAGGGCCTTTTCGAAATGCCTGAGTATACCGCAGAAACTGCAGGGGAGGTAATCGACATCATTACCGCCTTCGGTGATGCCTTTAAGGAAAAACACGGCACAAGACTTGCTTATGCGGCTGATGAATTCTATCTTAAAGCGGGCAGAAAAATACCCGACGGAGAATACTACGAAAATTACAGCCAGATTGAAAACGGGGTCGGTATGTGGACGAGCACCAGAGAGGAATTTCTCTCTGCTCTGGAAAAGAGTAATTACAGCGGAAAAGAGAAGCATCTGAGTCTTGCTACAGGTGTGGCGGCTTATCCTCTTATGAAGGAGCTGTGCGATGCGGTAACACAGAAATATCCGCGCATTACCGTCGATGTTTATTCTATAGTCAATGACTTTTTCGGTCACAGCATTACCGTGGCAGGACTTATCACGGGCGGTGACCTTATCAATCAGCTTAAAGATAAAAACTTACACGGCAGGCTTCTTATTCCTTCTGTTATGCTTCGCAGTGAGGGTGATGTATTTCTCGATGATGTTTCTGTCGAGGATGCAGAAAGGGAACTCGGTGCGGAAATAACAGCCGTTTCCTGTGACGGATATGAGCTTGCAGATATTATACTTTCAGAATAAAAGGAGGAACACACTATGGCAAGACCGATAGTAGCAATTGTAGGCAGACCAAATGTAGGTAAATCTACTCTTTTCAATAAACTTATCGGACAGCGTCTTTCCATCGTCGATGACACCCCCGGTGTTACCCGAGACAGAATTTACGGTGACTGCGAATGGCTTAACCGTCATTTTCTTCTCATTGACACAGGCGGTATCGAGCCTCACAGTGATGACATTATTTTAAAGCAGATGCGCCGTCAGGCTCAGCTTGCTATCGACAGTGCTGATGTAATCATTTTCGTTACTGATTTACGCAGCGGTGTAGTGGCTACCGATGAGGATGTAGCAGCTATGCTTATAAAAAGTAATAAGCCTCTCGTTCTCTGTGTAAATAAATGTGATACTGTCGGTGAAACACCGATGGAATTTTATGAGTTCTATAATCTCGGCTTAGGCGATCCTATCGCAGTATCATCTGTTCACGGTCACGGTACAGGTGACCTTCTGGATGCTGTACTGGAGCATCTTCCCGAGGAACCGGCAGAGGAGGAAGAGGATAATACTATCAAGGTAGCCGTTATCGGTAAGCCTAATGTAGGTAAGTCATCTCTCATTAATGCTATTTCAGGTGAGGAAAGAGCTATCGTTTCGAATATAGCAGGTACTACCCGTGATGCTACGGATACCTTCATTACCAATGAGTTCGGTGAATTTATGTTCATCGACACGGCAGGTCTTCGCAGAAAGAGTAAGGTAGAGGATCAGATAGAGAAGTATTCCGTTATCCGTGCTAAAATGGCAGTTGAAAGAGCTACGGTCTGTGTTATTATGATCGATGCTCTCGAGGGCTTTACCGAGCAGGATTCCAAGGTAGCAGGCATCGCTCACGAAATGGGCAAGGCTTGCATTATCGCTGTTAACAAATGGGATGCCCTGGAAAAGGACGGAAAGACTATGGACAGCTACCGAAAGAAGCTTATGAACGACTTTTCATTTATGTCCTATGCTCCTATTATCTTTATCTCAGCCAAAACAGGACAGAGACTTGACAGACTTTTCGAGCTTATCAAATTTGTGGACGAGCAGAACTCAATGAGAATTTCTACCGGTAAGCTTAACGATGTTCTGGCATCAGCTACCGCCAGAGTTCAGCCGCCTACGGATAAGGGTAAGCGACTTAAAATTTACTATATGACTCAGGCATCTACCAGACCGCCCACGTTTGTATGCTTCGTAAACAGCAAGGAGCTTTTCCATTACAGTTATCAGCGTTATCTCGATAATCAGATAAGAGAAGTTTTCGGTCTCGAGGGCACACCTACGAGATTTGTTATCCGCGAAAGAGACGGGAAATAAGCTTTTTGTGAATAATATTAACTTGAATTATGCAGCTGTCATTGATTTGACGGCTGTATTTATTTTCAGAAAAAATTTTTATATCTGTCCTATTATTCGACATAATGCCCCTTGAAGGGATGTAAATAATGTGGTAATATCTCACTGTAATTCGAAAAAATGTTAAAAATTTACACATTACAGGAGGTTTTTCCAATGGCGAACAAAATTAGAATTATGATTACAAAAGAAGACAAAGAATTTGAAAGACAGTGCGAGAAAAATCTGTCTTTATCGGATTTTGAGGTTATTTTTGTGGAAAAGGACGGCTCGAAGGTTTTAGAACAGATTTACAAGTATAATCCCGATATGCTGCTTATGGATGTCTTTATGCAGAAAATAGATGCTCTCGGTGTGCTTGGCGAGCTTAAAAAATTAAACGGCCGTAAGCCTGTGGTAGCGCTTATGTCTTCCATAGATAATCCCGCATTTCATAATGAGCTTATTTCTGCCGGTGCTGATTATTATTTTCTCAGACCCTTTGATTTCGGTATGATGAGCCGCAGACTCATACAGCTTATGGAGTGGTCGGGCAAAGAAAACGGTACCGCTCCGAGAGATACATATTCCGTAGAAACGGTTATCTCGGATATAATGCGCGAAATCGGTGTTCCCGCTCACATAAAAGGATATGAGTATCTCCGTGAATCGATTAAGTTGGTTATCGGTAAGCCTGACCTTATCCATGCCGTCACCAAAGAGCTTTATCCCACTATTGCGAAAAATAATATGACTACTCCTTCCAGAGTAGAAAGAGCTATCCGCCATGCCATCGAGGTAGCCTGGGACAGGGGCGATGTGGAGGTGCTTAACGGATTTTTTGGGTATACGGTCAGCAATGTGAAGGGAAAGCCCACCAATTCCGAGTTTATTTCCATGATTGCAGACCGCATCCGACTGGAGCAAAAAGCAGGCTGATGACGGAGATTTTGGGCACTGTATCACGCTTTTTCGGCGGATGCAGTGCCATTTTTTTCGGTTCCTCTTGTGCTTTTCCAAATAATGGACTATAATAGAAAAAAGTGTGCAGGAGGGGCTTATGTATCACATTGGCCAGTGTGTAACCCACCCCATGCATGGAGCGGGAACCATCAGCGGGATGATGGAGCAGCGTCCGGACGGACAGCGGAAAATGTATTATATCCTTACGTTGATGAAAGGCGGGCTGCAGCTGTATGTCCCCTGTGACGGCTGCGAGAAGGCCGGCCTTCGGCCTGTCATTACCCGGCAGGAGGCAGAAGAACTCCTGCAATCCTTTGCTGCACTGGAACCCGATGGCGGCGGAAACTGGAACCAGCGCTACCGGGAAAATATGGAGCGGCTGAAAAGCGGTCAGCCTATGCAGGTAGCGGCTGTCATCAAAAGTCTGTTGGAGCGGGAAAAACATAAGCGTCTGTCTA
>CALCHE010000117.1 GCA_937901145.1 uncultured Clostridia bacterium | reverse complement strand
GTTTCTGTTGCCCAAAGTATGTAGCGGCTTTTTTGTTTTGCAATTTTTTATGCGGCGGGTTGTAAATATTTTGAAAACAATTTCAATTTTGGGTGTCCACTTGGCTTCTTCCAGTCCTAATAGGTGAGGAATTGTTTTCGCATCAAAACAAAAAGCTCAGAACATTTGGAAAGGAGTCAGAAAAAGTTCAGAACAACAAACCCAACCTACTACACTTATCAGAACACAAAGAATGCGGTTTTATGTGGCATCAGTATGAGCAAGCACTTAATTTGCACGGACATATTTACTTGTTGCGACAACTTTGCTATGGTGCGTGTCTTAACAAGCAATGGATATGAGTACTCAGCAACCTTGCTTTGTTACTACTTAATGCGTGGCATCAGTATTAACAAGCAATGGATTTGTACGGTCAAATTCACTTGTTTCTACTTAAATGCCGTGGCATTAGTATCAACAAGCAATGGATTTTGTAATTGAAGAATATGAGCAGGAAGTTGCTGAACGGACGGGTAAAGAATATAAAAAATATGAGCCTTCACCCGAAGAGCAAAAGTCAGAGCTTAAAGAAACTCAGCTGGATTATGACAGAATAAAAAACCGATACGATTTCCAATTGGGTTCTGATGCAGGTATTCTTTGCGACGAAACAGGTGTTATAGAAAATCCGCTTATCAATATTTTCAGCGGTGCATATGTAACACTCAAATACGGCGAAGGAATATTGGATTTCATTTATGCTGATTTTATGACGCCCTTCAAAAAAGCTTATGAATCAGCACAACTGGAAAAAATGCTTATTGAGTACGCCAAGGAATTATATAAAGATAAAACTCCTCAGCCGGAAAAAGCTGAAGAGCCACATAAAATATACAATGAAAATCAGATATATGTTGAAAATTTCTATTCCTATGAAATGACATTTTATGAGATTAAAGATATTGCTTTTGCTTCGTTATACACCGCTATATGTCCGCCGAATTTTACTGACAGAAGCTATGACAAGATAAAAAAATTAAAATGGTATTTAAGCTATCTTTTATGGCTTCAGGATGAATATAAAGAAATGATTGAGTTTTGCTATGACGAGGATTTTTATCCTGAAATATTAGGCTCATTTTATCCGAGTGAAAGATTAAAATTATATCGCACAATTCATGATTTGCCTTTCAGGTTTGACAGAACAGAAGAGCTCTCGATATCCAACAGAATGGGTGGCAAAGAAATGCCATACGGTATGCCAATCAATGAGATTTTGGATAGGATTAAGGCAATGAGCGGAGAACCCACCGAAGCAGAAAAACAATTTGCAGAAAAATATAATATCTCTGTCGGCACATTGAAAGCTTGTATTGCACATCCTTCATTTATGAGTATTACATATAGCTTCCGCAGTGTTGCAGATATTCTTGAGCTTGAATTCACAAAAATGCTTGAGCAGAATGTTCACTTCCGTAAATGCAAGCGCTGTGGGAAGTATTTCATAATGAAAGGCAAATACGATACCCGTTACTGTGACAGAGTGGCAGAAGGTGAAAGCCGTAGCTGTCAGGAATTTGCTGCTGCCGAAAACTATAAAGCAAAGCACGCTGATGATAAGGCTACCGCTATTTATAGCAAATATTACAAGCGTTATTCGGCAAGAGTAAAGGTCAGACAGATTAAAGAGGCTGACTTCAAAAAGTGGAAGTATCAGGCTATGACAAAGCGTGATGAGTGCACTGCCGGTGATATTACCGCCGAAGAATTTGCAGAATGGATGGAAAATTATTTCCCAAACCGAAAGAAAAAGAATTGATAATAAACAACTACCGCCGAGGATTTTTACTCCCCGGCGGTAGTTGTTACATAAGGGTGGTTCAGATTTGGGATGTCATTCAAAAAAACTTATTCACTATTACTTCTTACTTATTACTTCCCAAAGCCCCAAGAACTTTCGTCCTTGGGGCTTTGGCAGTACGTCGCATTTTAGAGTAAAAAAACACAACTCATAGTAATATGTTTCTTTCCAATGCAAATTTACTTATTTTCAGAACGCGGTGTTGCACCATCCTTTTCAAGAACGTAATCATCTTATAGTAATTCAGCGACAGGATATTTTTTTATTTCTCGACCCCGATGAATATTTCACAAAAAATCAACCCTCTATCGAACACTTAAGGTTCAGATTAGAGGGTTAATTCACAATTATTCGATCTCTGAAAGTCTCTGTCTGAATTCTTCGATCTTTTCCTTTGAGTACATCTTGCTGAGAACTACCATAGCCATGTTGGGTGTGAAGCCCATTGCAAGAGCCATATTCTTCATAGGATGGTTAACAAGATCGGGACAAAGATCGTCAACGATCTTCATAACCTCGGAATCCTTCATAAGTACGCTTAATTTTGTGTCAAAAGAATATTTTGCCATTGTTTTTTCTCTTTTACTGAAAATATTTATATTATTATGCGAAATAATAGTATACTGATTTAAATCTTCGAGCCGAGTTCAATACCTTTTTCAATAGCTGCAATATTGAGCTCCATAATTTTTGGACTCTTATCCTTGAATTTCTTGGCTAAAGAATCAAGTACTGCTTCTTTGCTGATAATGCCTGTAGCACCGATAAGTACACCAATGAGCACAGTATTGGCAACCTTAACATTTCCAAGCTCAAGAGCAACATCATCAACGGGTACGGAAATTGTCTTAACATCCTGTCTTTCAATTTCTTTTATACGGCTTGAGTTTGCAACAACTACACCGCCCTCTTTAACATCATCGATAAACTTGCTGTATGCCTGCTCGTTCATAGCGATAAGAATGTCGCACTTTTTAGGCAGAGGAGAAATAATCTCAGTATCACTGATGATTACTGTACATTTAGCGCTACCGCCTCTCTGTTCGGGGCCGTACTCAGGCAGGAAAGTTGAGTGTTTTTCCATATCGATAGCTGTCTGAGCAAGAGTGATACCTGCACTCATAATACCCTGACCGCCTGAACCTGAAAATACAAATGACTTTTTCATTATACTTCACCCTCCTTATCCTTGTAAATACCCGGTTTAAAGTAGGGAATGGTATTTGTGTTCATATAATCAAGAGTATCAAGAGGACTCATCCCCCAGTTTGTGGGACAGTTTGTAAGCAGCTCGATAAATGTGAAGCCCTTGCCTGCCATCTGAAGCTCGAAAGCTTTCTTGATACCTTTTTTAGCACCCATAACACCCTTAGGTGAGTTGAGAGCATATCTGGCAACAAATACAGGAGCCTCAAGAACTGAAATGAGCTCGCACATCTTAAGAGGATAACCTGTTGAGAGAGGATCTCTGCCGAAAGGTGTTGTTGTCGACTTCTGACCGACCAGTGTGGTAGGAGCCATCTGACCGCCTGTCATACCGTATGTCTGGTTGTTAGCAAAAATTACAGTGAAGTTTTCACCGCGGTTTGCTGCTGACATAATCTCAGCAAGACCGATAGCAGCAAGGTCACCGTCACCCTGATATGTGAAAACCAATCTGTCAGGAAGACATCTTTTTATACCTGTTGCAACTGCAGGAGCTCTGCCGTGAGCAGCACCGATATCGTCACCGCTCCAGGAATAAAGGTTAAGAGCACTACAGCCAACTGAGATAACATTGATTGCATTTTTCTGCTGGTTGAGCTCTTCAATAGCGTCAGCCACAAGTCTTGTAGCAAGAGCGTGAAGACAACCGGGGCAATAGCGTGTTGACATAGGCCTCAATGCGCTTGGTCTTTTATAAGTTGCCATAATTATGCTCCTCCTTTCACTATTTCTGCAATTGCGTTGTATACACCGTCATCATCAAGCAAAATACCGCCTGAGCGTCCGTACTCGTGTACGGGGCAACGATCCTTGACCTGAAGCTCGATATCATCACGCATCTGAGCAGGAATAGTCATTTCGATATCAATAATACCTTTAACCTTGTCATAATCGAGATTGTCAAGACTTGCCTTCGGGAAAGGATAAAGAGTGATAGGTCTGATCATGCCGACCTTATAGCCCTGCTGACGAAGAGTATTGATAGCTTCTTTTGCAACTCTGGCAGCAATACCGTAAGCCACAACAACATACTCAGCATCTTCAACGAGATACTCTTCAACCTTGACATCACTCATTTCCCACATCTTGTAAGTCATACCCTTGAACTTGTTGAGCATTTCAAGAGCGAGCACGGGAAGAATAGGTGTGATCATATGGCTTTCTTCACGGCCGTTAACTCGTGCAAGGCACCAATCTTCTGTGTTGGTATATGAGAGCTCCTTCATTTCGGGAAGCTCTACCTCTTCCATAATAGCACCAAGGCAACCGTCCATAAGAATTACTACAGGACCTCTGTCTCTTTCAGCGTATTCCCACGCATTATAGGTAAGGTCTACTGCTTCCTGCAAAGTTGCAGGTGCAAAAACCATAGCTCTGAAGCCACCGTGACCGAGAGCCTTTGTAGCCTGAAGATAGTCTGACTGAGCAGGCTGAATTGAACCGAGTCCGGGGCCGCCTCTTGATATATTTACAATAACAGCGGGAAGCTGGGCAGATGCTAGGTATGAGATACCCTCAGCTTTAAGACTGATACCGGGGCCTGATGAACTGGTAAGAGCTCTTGTACCCGTAGCGGAAGCACCGTAAACCATATTGATTGATGCAACTTCGCTTTCACCCTGTACAAATGCACCGCCGACTTCAGGAAGTCGCCATGAAAGATATTCGGGAATTTCGTTCTGAGGAGTGATAGGATATCCGGCAAAGAAACGGCAACCGCCTCTTACAGCTGCTTCAGCAATAGCTTCGCAGCCTTTCATAAATCTCTTTTCCATTGTTACGCCTCCTTATCTGTCACTTCAATAGCCGCTTCAGGGCACATCAAAGCACAAATGGCACAAGAAGTACAGGCGTCTTTGTTAATATTCACAGGGTAAAAATGACCTTTCTGGGATCTTTCCTTACCCATTTCCAATATGTGCTTCGGGCAGAATTTGATGCAATATCCACAGCCTTTGCACATAAGCTCATTAATGGTAATCATTATTTTTTCTCCTTTATATTTATCTGAAGAAGTATGTTTTCCACACTCTAAATTATAGCACCTCAGATATAATTTGTAAATGACTATGCTAAAATTAATCCTTAATTTTTCTGTCAGCTCTTGCCTTTTCAGGGTCAGCAGCAGTCAGTTTCATAAAGTCAACTTTGTATATGCTGATGGTAACTAAATGCACACTTTGGCCTTATCTTGCAGATATTGACCGTCAGGCAAATGAAATGTACAACCTTCTAATTGAGCAGATGAAAGAGGCAGAAGGTATTACGGAGCAATTTAAAGAGCAATACCAACTTGAGTGGGTACAAAGGATGGGCAACATTCAGCAAAGGGCAAGAGAGATTGTGTGTAGTGAGCTGATATACAGTTGAATTTAATTTGATAGCGAAAAGCACGACTTACAACAATGTAGGTCGTGCTTAACTTTTAGTGTTCAAAATGCCTTTTATTCGTTAATTTTTCTTTGATGATGCATTGGTCATTCTAAATATTTCTATCAAATGCAGAGCAAAATTCAAAAAAATTATACTATATATTGTTTGCTGTCATAAGTATCTTTAGCTTATATGGTATAAGATTTTATACTCATTAGAAATGTATTTTACATAAGAACATAAATTATTTACTATTAAACAGGTACAACCATTTGTTTTTTTCACAAAATGTTACAAGGTGGATCGCTAATTATCATATCGAAGCCGATATGCGCTTTAACAATTCACAACTAGTGTTTTTACAACCTACAAAACCTGAGCAAGAAATCCCTGTCACGTGTTTTGTTTTAATACAAGTATTAATTATTTGATAATTAACAGTAGCTTTAACGCTTTGTTCGTAAGCTTAGGTTTTCTTGTGTATTGTAATAAACACTAAAGTATGATATAATCACTTTATAATATATAAGGCAGTGATAAAATGATCAGCGAATATGAAAATTATGCCGTGCAGGCAATGCTTGGATATTATAATCACGATTATGAAATGTTCTTCAGATATCTTGATGAAGGTGTTATATGGTACGGACCTAAGGAAGGACAGTACATCGTCGGTAAAGATAATCTTATAGCTCAAGTAAAAAAATATGAATCGAAGATAATCTTTCAGGTTGATAGTGTTGAGTCGAAGCTGGTTTCTTTTTCTTCAAATGTTTATACACTTCTTTTGTCATACCGTCTTAATTCCTGTTATCCTGACGGAAGGGTTAAAACTTGTTTGCAAAGAGTCACTGTAAACGGTCAGAAGTGCCGTGATCAAGACGGTAAAATTTTCTGGAGATGCCCGCTTATACAGGTTTCAAATGTAATACAAAATAAAGCAAACGGTAGTCCCGAGGACACGACCGAACCGTATGTCCACATTGGCTTTAATGAGCCTGAGAAGGAAAGCGCACGAGTTATATTGCCCGGTGATAACAACTCAACCATATATGTAAAAGAGGATTCAATAAGATACATAGCCGGAGGTAAAGGTGTTTTTTGCTATGTCTATACAGTTGATAATGTTTATCGTGTGCGTATGCTTTTAAAGGATGTTATGAATAAACTGCCCGATTTTTATTACCGTTGTCATTCAAGTTATATTGTAAACCTTAAAAAAGTGCTTTACCTTTCAAGCTCAAAAATTACACTTTACGATATGACAGAAGTTCCTGTTTCAACTAAAAAATATCAACAGATAAAAAGTGATATTAACAATTGGATGTGTGGTCAATAATTCAAGCTTCACCCTGAAATCATTTAATATTTTGGTAATTGTTTTATAAAATATGAATTATCAATACTCTTTTATTTAATATTACGGTATTTTATTTATATATATTGACTTTTGACACATTGTACTGCACAATACAATGTGTCACAAATTTTTATGGCGAAAAGGAGATTGTAAAATGAAATTCGGAAAAGTACCTGCAGTTATTGCACGTGACCTTGAATTTGAACCCGGCAATGAAAATTGCTATGACTATTTTATGAGAAACACTGAGCAACACGGTGATTATACTTGCTTCTCACATTACGGAAGAACGCATTTGAAATCAGAATTTGTTGCTGATGTTATGGCTGTTTCAGCTTTTTATAAAAACGAGCTTGGCTTTAAGCAGGGCGATGTTTATACTATTTTCTCACCTACCAATGTTGAAAGCATGATCCTTTTTATGGCTCTCAACAGACTTGGCGTAATTGTTAACTTTGTACATCCTCTTCTTCCTCCTGATAATCTTAAGGAGATTCTTGATTTCACCAAGTCAAAGGGTATAATGGTTCTTGATATGTTTGTTGCGAAGTACGCTGAAACAATCGGTAATCAGAATATTCCCTGTACTATTGTTGTTCCTTCGTGCTACGCACTTCCCGATAAATACAGTGCAAAGGCTAACGAAGAGGCAATGGCTGTTGTTGCTACAAAAATCAAGAATTGCATAACTTATCCTGAAATTCTCAAAAAATATGCAGATCAGTCTGTTGAGGGCGTTACAAACAATAAAGATGCAATTGCAATTTACGCAAACGGTGGCGGTACAACCGGCAAAAGTAAGACAATCAAACTGTCAAACGGCTCAATCAATGAACTGATTTATATGCTCGGAGCACAGAATACACCGGTTGAAGAGATCGGTGTTGATACTGAAATCTGCTCAATGCCCTTCTTCCACGCATACGGCTTCTGTGCCGGAGGTCTCAGTGCAATGCATAAGGGTGCTAAGGTTGTTTTCCTGCCCAAGTTTGATGCTGACAGATTCGTTGAAATTATGAGAACTAACAAGGTTACAGAATTCAATGGTGTTCCTAATATGTTCAAAAAGCTCCTTGCTCATCCTGATTTTGACGGTCCTCATCTTAAGAGTATCAAGGTTATGTACGCAGGCGGTGATGATGTGCGTCCTGCGTTTGTTGAGGAATTTGAAAAGGTGCTCAGAAAGAACGGTTCAGATGCTTCGATCTGTGCAGGCTGGGGTCTTACGGAGTGCTGTGCAGCCTGTACAACAAACCCGCCCTGGGCAAATAAGCTGGGTACAATCGGCAAGCCGCTTCCAGGCCTTAATATTGAAATCTGGGATGAAGATAACAAGCCCCTTCCTCAGGGTAAGGTAGGTCAGATTGCTGTAAGCGGTCCTACGGTTATGGAAGGCTATCTCACAGAAGACGGTCCTGTTGATGCAGGTCTTTATAAAACAGAAGACGGCACAAAATGGGTGCTTACAGGTGATCTTGCATACATTGACGAAGACGGTTATCTTTGGTTTATGGGCAGAAGCAAGCGACTTGTTATTATTTCAGGCTACAATGTGTATCCGGGTGATATTGAAAAGCTTCTCACAGAGCTTGATTTCATTAAGGAAAGCTGTGCAGTTCAGGGCTTTGATGCTGAAGGCAAAAAGCTTATCCGCCTTTATGTTGTGGCAGACGGTGCAGATGAAAACGCAGAAGAATATAACCGTCAGATTATAGAGCTTTGCTCAGCCCGTCTTGACAAGTTCTCAGTTCCCAGAGACATCAGATATATTGATGTTCTTCCCAGAACAAGGCTTGAGAAGGTTGATTTTATGAGCCTTACAGAAAACGAACCGACAAAATAAAGAGTTACATCCGGGAGGAAAATGCTCCCGGATGAATAAAAGCAGAGGCTTAGAACACCTCTGCTTTTGTTGTTTTATTTGTTGTTGATTGATAAAATGATTTCACGCACCATGGCATCACTGAGAGGTCTGGGGCAGCCTGTGAGCTTGGCTTCCTCCTGGGCACGCAGAACAATATCTTCAATATCTTCAGCTTTTATTGAAATGTCAGTATTATCAATTCCGATGTCAGTGATAAGCTTCTCAACGGCTTCAATAAACATTTCCGCGTTTTTGCTGATGTTGCCTGTATCGGCAATTCCGCAACAGACAGCAAGTTTTGAAAGTCGCTTTTCGCCATAGGGCATTGTGGCACGAAGCACGGGAATAAAAGTGGCGGCAATTGCTTTACCGTGGGGAAGGTGACAGTACTCACCGAGTCTGTGGGCAATAGCGTGAATATAACCTGTACCGATTCTTCTGAAACCTACACCTGCTTTATAGGCAGCTGTCAGCATAGCAGCACGTGCTTCAAGTTCGTTGCCGTTATTGCAGGCATCTCTGAGATTATCAAATATCATCTTTGTAGCAATTCTTGCCGTTGTCTTATCATCAGCAAAGTATGAAGCAAATCCGCTTGTGTACGCCTCAACAGCGTGCGAAAGAGCGTCGATGCCTGTAAAGGCTGTACTCATTTTCGGCACTGTAAGTGTCAGAGATGGTACAAGAGCTACTGCATCGGGCTGGAATTTATCGCTGACAAAGGGCTTCTTTTTGTTTTCCTCTGTATCGGTGATAACTGCAAAAACAGTAACCTCTGAGCCTGTGCCTGCTGTTGTGGGTACTGCATAGAAGGGGGCACACATATTGCATTCACTGTCGAGCTTGCAGATATCGTCAATGTCTTCGTCTTTGTTTGCGGCACGCAGAGCAAGGATTTTTGCTGTATCAAGAACTGAGCCACCGCCGATTGCAATAATTGAATCGCAATCGTTTTCAAAATAGATGCTCATTGCCTTTTCGGTATCGCCGACTGTTGGCTCGCCGTATATTTCGGTGAAGATTGTTTTTTCTTCAAACCTGTTGATGAAGTCTGCGACTTTCTCATTTTTGAGTGCGGCATCAAAAGTGAGAATCATCGGCTTTTTGCTGTTGCTTCCCGATATATATCCGTAAAGCTCACACAGAGCGTTTTCACCGCAGAAAAGCTCATTCTGCTTCAGCTTTGCATCACGCATTGCACCTAAGGTCAGTTTCTGAAGAGGGTTGAGAGCACCGCCCTTTGTTCTCATAGGCTTAAGCTCGTACTTTTCAAAATCAAGACAGTGACCGTCGGGTCTGTCACTGCTGTCGGAAGCTGTGAGGTATTCCCTTGTAGGCTCGCTCCATTTAAAGCCTGTTTCTCTGAGCTTTGCAACTGTATATTCATTTTTCATTTCAATATTGCGTGAACGGCCTGAAATGATCATATAGAACATATAGACATGAATATCTCTGTCGTCTGCGTTTGCAAAAACAGTTTCAATTGTTTCCTGAGTTGAAACGATGCGATAGGGAACATCGAGGCGCTTGAACATATCCTCTGTTTTGAGGAAATTGGGGTTATAGAGATGGTAAATCTCATTTGTATCACCTGTAAACGCAAGGTTTACGAAGGCTTTTGCACATTCATTTACGGCAGTGAGGTCGGTGGGGTATTTATCCATATTTTCGTTGACCATACCAAGCTTAAGAATTGCGTGAACTCTGTGGAGATAGCCGTTGTCGACGCTGTTTTTCTGGAATCTGCCGTCGCCTGTTCTCCAGGTAAGGTTGCCTATACGGTAAATATTTGTTTTAAGGCCGTCAAGTCTTGCTGCAAGAACCTCCTGCTCAGCGCAGTATTTACTGCGGATATAGACATTGTCCTCGTATCTCTGACCGATGTCAAGGATGCTTTCGTCGAGAATGTTTTTTCCGTATCTCTGTTTAACTGTCGCAGCTCCGTGAACACTTACGGTTGATGTGTGTTGTAAAACGGCATCTGCGTCCTTACAGAAGGCAATAACATTTTTAGTGCCAAATACATTAGTACGTTCAAGGTCGGCATAGTCGCCTGCATGGTGAACATTTGCAGCAACATGGAGAACAGTGTCAATCCTTTCTGCAAGATCCTTATACCGGCTTTCTGAAAGTCCGAGGTTTTCTTTTTCGATGTCACCGATAACAGTTTTTACACGGCTGAGATCAATTTTGTTGAAGTAATATTTAAGCTGATTGTTGAATCTTTCTTCGTTTCTTACAAGACAGTAAATATCTACATTTTTCTCAGTGAGTTCTTTGAGAATATGAACACCGAGGAAGCCGGTTGCTCCTGTGAGAAGAACAGCTTTGAAATCATTTGCTTTTTCTCTGCAATGAGCAGTTTTTTTGATTATGCTGTTGACATCAAGGTCGCTGTTTTTTGTTGCTTCATGCTGTTCGTCAAGAGCTTTGGCAAGGGCGTTGAGGAAGGGCTTATCATAAATAAGCTGAACAGGAATATTGAGTGTTACGGAAAGCTCAATTGCACCGAGACTGTCTCCGCCGAGAGCGAAGAAGTTATCAGTTACGCTTATTTCTTTAAGCCTGAGCTGGTCTTTTACAGCCTCGCAGACAATTATTTCCGAGGAAGTAACAGGCGCAACAATTTTCTTTTTAGGTGCAGCACCTGAACGGGAGTTTCTTTTGATTTTTGAAGAAGCCGTTCTTTCAAAGGGAATCTCTCTTATGACATAAGATGTTATACGCTGATATGAAGCAAGATTTTCATTAACTCTGTCAAGCACATCGAGTATAGCCTTGTCAATGTCTGAAATGCCGTTTTCATCAATAAAGGCTTTGTTAAGATACACCTCCGCACATATAGCAGAGCCTTCGTTATAGCAGATAACCTCCTGGATAAGTGCTTCGTTGGCAAACTGCTCTTCAAGCATTTCTGCAGAAACATTTTCACCGTTATCAAGAAGAATAAGGTTTTTGCAGCGTCCGGTTATGTAAAGATAACCGTCTTCATCAAAGTAGCCGAGGTCACCTGTGTGGAGATAGCCGTCTTTGGTGAAGGCTTCTTTGGTGGCTTCGGGATTTTTGTAATAGCCCAGCATTACGTTAGGACCTTTAACAAGAATTTCACCGTTTACAATTTTTGCATCAACACAGGGAATAGGCTTGCCGACTGAGCCGTGACGGAAATTGCCTACGGAGTTGTTGGAAATGATAGGTGTGCACTCCGTCATGCCGTAGCCGTTAAGAACGAGGATGCCTGTGCTGTTGAATTTTTCATTGAGTGCTGCTTCAAGCGGCGCACCGCCTGAAATAATATCGATTATATTGCCGCCAAGAAAGGAGTTGATTGCCTTTTCCTGCGGAAGCTCAGGATGTGCTGCAGCAAATTTCATTGCACCGAACATTATCTTTTTTACAAGCTGAGGTACTGCAAGAATACTGTCGGGCTTGTAAAGCTGTAAATCCTGGATGAGATTGGCGAGATTGTCATTTACGCATACAGTTTTACCTTTAACAATACTTTTTGTAATATTGCCTGTAAAGCAAAAGCTGTGGTGAATAGGCAGACAGCATAGCATTCTTGTTGTGGGGCAGGCTACATGCACACTGCCGGCACTGTAAACAAAGTTGCGATGACTTGACATTACACCTTTAGGAAAGCCTGTTGTACCTGATGTAAAAACAATCGCACAAACCTTGTCGGGATCGGGGCTGCCGTTATACTCACCCTCATATTTTTCCATAATTTCAGAAAAATTGATTACATCATCGCTTTCACTTTCGTTGTCAAGTGAAATAAATAATTTAATTGACGGTACTTTTTCTTTTACGAGCTTGTAAAGTGCGGTATGCTTTTTGTCAAAAGCAAAAACGGAAACATCAGCAAACTCAATAAGCTTGCAGTTCATTTCATCTGTTTCGTTCGGTGCAAGGGGAACAGCTGCACCACCGCTGTTAGCTGTGCCAAAAAAGGTTACAATCCATTCGTAGCTTGTCGGGCCGATAATAGCGGTGTGAGCCTCACTGATATTTTTTTCTGCAAGCATTCTTGAAAATGTATCGCAGGATACTTTTAACTGGTTATAGCTTTTTTTGATAATACCGCCGTTTTCTTTGTATTCAATGAAATTTCTTTCACCAAAGTTTTCGGCACCGTAGTCGATCATTTCTTTAAGGTTTTTAAGCTTTGTCAAATCCTGAAGAATCATAAGTAGGTGCAGTCAGATACTGAAATCTGCTGCTGAGCCTCCTTTCAAACATAAGAATTGTTACACTCTGTTAAATTATAGCACACTATCGGAGTGATATCAAGAACAGTTTTTTATGTTTGCAAATGTGAAAGCGGTGTTATGTATAAATCAGAGTGACAGATTTAACTTATAGATTATAAATATTATATCATTAATATAATGAAAAATTCAAGAGCTTATTAGAGTGCTTGCTCGTTAAGTATAGATATATGGACTTGACAAGCAAGAGGTATTGATTTTTATACTTGTTAGTTTTATAATATTTTTTTACCACATCCTGTTTCCGTTATCAAGAGTCGCTCTGCTTCTTCTCTTGACAACGAAAACATTCTGTGCTCTTTGGGAATTACGAGGGTGATACCCTCACCACATAACCGTTAAGGGTATCAAAAGAATTCTTCAAGTAAGAATGTAATAATTCAAAAACACACAGAAGAAAAAACTTTTTCTTCTTGGCGGCAGGTTGCGAAGCAAAAAATATTTTCAACTTTTTTCAAAACTCAGGAACATTTTTGCGTTCTGATGTCGTTATATATATGGAGAGAAAAATATTTTTTTCAAAACCCCAACCAAATATTATTGACCGCAAAAAAATTTTTTAAACTCTTCGACAAATTCCGCATTGACAAAAATTTCTTGTTGATGTAAAATAGCCCCGTCAACACAGACGTTAAAAGTTAGGCTCGCTGTGACAAAAGGTAGCTGTCCCTTTCAGCGAGATGTGGAGACAGGTGTAACCCTATTTTCTTTTTCTTTTGCTTTGATTTAATTCAAAGCCGTTACATATTTTGGGTTTAAAACAGAATACCGGCGCGGAAA
>CALCHE010000116.1 GCA_937901145.1 uncultured Clostridia bacterium | reverse complement strand
GGTCGTTGATAGCAACAACTTCATAACCTTCTGCACCGAACATCTGACGGAATGCAAGACGACCGATACGACCGAAACCGTTAATAGCAACTTTTACTGACATAATAAATACCTCCAATGTTTCATTGAATAATATAATTTTACCTTTAATATATTACCTGATTTGTCAAATTTTTTCAACCTTTTTTCGAAAGATTTTTTCTGTAAGATAAACTTTTGCTATTCTTAACAAAAACTTACGGCAGGAAAGGTGAAATGGTGTTAATTATTTCTTGTTTACAAAGGCCTTAAAGTCGATTTTCTCTACCTTCTCGCCCTTTTCAGCCTTTGCCTTATCCAGAGCGCCCTTATAGGGCATAAGCATACCCTCGTTCATCATATTTCCCATTTTGTTTTTCATTTTCGGAGAAGCCATGAGTCCGCCTACGAGATACATAGCCAGAACTCTGCCCATTTTCTTCTGGGGGAAGTCATACTGACCGTGTGCCTTATAGAACTTATGGTCAGCCTTCATAAGACCCTGCATCTGGAAAATAAGGTCACGGAAAATCTTCATGCCGCCTATGCCGTAGAAGTTAGCGGGCTGTGTGTGCTTATTTCTCAGAGCGTAAATGAGAGTGTCGGCCATCTGGTCGATAGCCTTGTCGGGATTTACCTCATCAGTAGCAATACCTGCGAGGAAGTTACCGCCTACCTCACTTCTGCCCTCTAAAATCATCTGAAGGTTGGCTTCTTTGCTGTACTCACCGCTGACAAGATATCCGATAGGCATACCCATAGTAACGGTACGGTGACCGTTACAGAACTGTCTGTCATCGTACATTTTGAATCTTGCACCCATGGAGTGATCCTTGATTTTAAAGGCATATACGATAGCAGTTGAAGACTGAATTTCATTACGAAGATAATCGTCAAAGCCGTCCTTATAAACACATTTACCGCTTACTGCACAGTTGAAACAGCCAAGACAGCCTCCCTTGAAGGGATATTCAGCGATGTTTATAACCTTGCTCTTCATAGTAAGAGAATTACGGAAGCGCTCAATCATAGAAATAAGCTGCTTATCGTCATCCTCGAAGTCGGCAACGATAGCTATTTCGCCCACCTCAGTCTTAGGCTTATTTTCGCCAAGAGTAACCTTAAGAGGCTTTTTCGCCTTATCTTTTTTTACCGCAAGCTCATAATAATCATTATCACAGCAGTTCAGAAGGTATCTGAAGAAAGCAATCAGCTCCTTCTGTCCTTTATCAGTAGTGAGGTCATCCATATCGGCAGAAAGACCCTTCACATATTTCATTTCCATATCGAAGCAGTTATCTCTGATATAATTATGTGCAGTGATGTCATAAAAATGCTTCGAGGTGCTTATCTGAGAAACGAACTTATCCTTAACATTAACCTTATGCTCCTTCATAAGCTCGATAAAGCGGTGTAGCTGACAGGGAGCAATGAAGGTATAAACAGGATAAGAGAAGATTATAAGATCAGCACCTTCTATCTTTTCTTTTGACTCGGTAAAGTCCTTTTCTATCTTTTTAATCTGCTGACCTGCGTGAATTACATCAAAGTCAATCCATGGGAATTTGATTTTCAGGTATTCTGTGGACTGAAGAGTAACGCTGTATTTTCCCTTAGGACTTCCGTTAACTACTAAAACCTTCATTTTTAACCTTCCTTTTTTCTAATTATCAAAATTAAATACTATATTATCAATGTGACGGTAACCGAATCCGATTACCGTCACAGCTCAATTATTTGTTTTTCTTTTCTGCCTTTGCTGCAGCTTTTTCAGCCTTGATGGCGGCAGCCTTTTCTGCTTTTTCAGCTTCGAGACGCTTTGTTTCCTCAAGCTGTGCCTGAAGTGCTGCCTCTTCTGCTGCTTTAGCTTCGTCATACTTAGCTGCGATTTCTTCGAAGTGGAGAGTGTTTTCCTTTTCTTTTACGATACGCTCTGCATCGAGATAAGGTTTAGCTGAACGTGCGAAGAATGCATGCTTATCCATTTCAGCCTTAGAAGCTTTCTGGATATCCTTCTTTTCATTTTCGAGAGATTTGATCTTATCACAGATTTCCTTAAGAGCATAGGAATCCTTTGCCTTTTTGGCAGCTGCCTTTGCTTCATAAAGACCTTTAAGCTCTGTATTGATGTCATCCTCTCTGTCGAAGAGTCTGTCAAGCTCCTCATAACCGGGCTGTACGAAGGTTTCAGCAGTTTTGTAATATTTATCAATAGCCTTACGTGCTGAAAGCTTGTTTTTAGCGATATCAAGTCTGAACTTACGGTATTCTTTTTCTTCTGCTGTTGATTTGGGTAACTCTCTGGCAGTGGCAAGCTCTTTAAGGATATCTTCCTTTTTAAGCTCATAAAGACCCATAAGACCTGCGTTATAAACCTGAAGATTAGCTTCGTATTTTACCTTGTAAATTCCTTCTTCGAACTTTGCAAGTTCCTGACATACAAAGCGTGAAATTTCGATTTCTTCGTTTTCTTCCTTAAGCTTTCTTACAGCCTTTCTGCCTGCAGATTTGTCGATAACTGCTAACTCCTTCTCTGCATTTGCACGGGCTTCTCTGATGATATCGATAGCTTCGATGATTGTTTTGTTATTAGTAACACCGTTACCGTAATCCTCAAACATAGCACGGATTTTAAGTGCACGGACGATACCCTTCTGCTGTTTTTCGTGAAGGTCGTAGAAGAAGTAAGGCACAACATTAAAGAATGCACCTACTGCTGCCATAACGATGAGTGCACCCATTACATCGTAAAGAAGATCGGGCTGACCTGTAACTGTGTCGAGAATGTCATAGGGACTTTTGTATCCGTTACCCTCGAAAATGCCGTAATGCTCATAAACGAAGGGAAGAACTGATGATGTGATGAGAGTTACCATACCGCCGATGGTAGCAACAGTAGCGAACATACCGTCGACACGGACACCTGTTTTATACTGATGGTAGTCACGGATGTCAGCCTGGATGGCAGGAGAAAGAATCTGTTCAAAAGCACCGAAAAGGTAGTTGATGTAAATACATACGGTCAACCAGAGCATACTTCTGAGATTGACACCCATAGCTAAGATACAGACTACATTCAGAAGATTGATACCGATAAGAACCTTCTTTTTACCGTATCTTCTGATGGCGATGGGAGCAAGGAGCATACCCCAGAGAGATGCATTACCTACGATAAGTGTTACAAAACCATAGGTTGCATCACTACAGCTGTGGCCGTAGTTATATGACCATTCGAGAACTGAACTGTAAGCTACCTCGAGGAAGCCGAGCCAGCCAGCAAGAGCAATAATCCAGAAGTACTTATTTTTGGCAACCTCTTTGAATGCATCAGCGAAGCGAACCTGAACAACACGGCTTCTGGCCTGGATGATTTTTTCTTTCGTATTTGCGAAAATGTAAACGGTAAGACCGATACCGATAACAGCAAAAATGGGATAGGACACTCTGTAAACCTTGATGTCATAAATGTTACCCTCTGCCACTGCACCTGCGATAAGAGGACGGACAAAATTAAATACTGAGGGTGCGAAGGAATAGATAACTGCCTTTATGGAGAGAACGTCGGTTCTTTCCTGAGTATTGGGAGAAAGAACATGAACAAGGTTTGTGTAAGCATCGTTAAAGAAGTTAAAGAAAAACTGAAGCAGAAGGTTAAAGAAAAGAACCACTGCCAGCTTTGCTACATAGCCTGCATCGTATCCGAAAAGCTGTCCGGGGAAGAAGCTGTAAAGGGAATCATAGGGGAACCATACATATCCTAAGCTGATAAGAACTGTAGGAATACCCATCGAAAGAAGGTAAGGTCTGTACTTACCGGCTTTATTTCGGGTATTATCAACCATATTGGCTCTCAGCGCGGTGAGAGGAATATTGGCTATGGTGGAAATTATGTAAAGGATGTACATATGAGTGGGTGAAACACCGACTGCGGCACTGACAACCATATTGTTTGTGCTGACAATAAGGATAGATGCCATAGTGATGATAAGGTATGCACCCATACCGCCGACTGCATATGCCAGAATTTCCTTAAAAGGCATATAACGGCCGGGAAGCGGAATTTTCCAGTAAGTTTTTACATCTGAAAGTAACGGTTTGATTTTAGAAAGCAAATTTAACTCCTCCTCTTTCTTTAGTACAGGCAGATTACTCCACCTTATTAACTCGTTAATTATATCACATTCGATCGCCCTTTTCCACAGTTTATAGACACATAAAGTTTTTTTGGCGATTTAAACAATAAATAAAGAAAGCTTTAATGCAAAATGACAAGCATATTTTCCTAAAAAAGAAAAAGAGACGGGCATAACCCATCTCATAAATTTCTTTTCAATTATTTGCTTGCATTGAGTTTGCTTACAAGAGCAGACTTCTTTCTTGCAGCGTTGTTTTTGTGAAGAAGACCCTTAGCAACAGCCTGGTCGATTTTCTTAACTGCGAGCTTAACTGCAACGTCCTTATCTTCAGCGTTAGCTTCGATAGCTGCGTTAGCTTTTTTGAGAGCAGTTTTGAGTGCTGAGTTTGCTGACTTGTTACGAGCCTGCTTTGTTGCATTAACAAGAACACGCTTCTTTGCTGATTTAATGTTTGGCATAACATTACACCTCCTCTTAATTTACATCAATATGCATCGTATATCATAACATCTTTTAAAAGAAAATTCAAGATATTTTTGCAAAATTGGATATACTTTTTTTAAAGCGACAACAATAATACTACATTATTGTGAAAAAAGCAATAGTTTAGGAGAAAATAATATGAACTTTCGCACAGATTTGGCGCTGGAAAGAAAAGAATACATCGACAGGAACTCCCTCGACGGAATAATAAGCCACAAAAAAACTGTAAACGGCATCACCGTGGACACCATTACCGTAGTGAACGAATCGGGTGAACGGACCCTCGGCAAACCGAAGGGCACCTATATCACCGTAGAGACTGTTCCCTTCACCAAAAACTCCGACCTGTTCTCCCCTTCTCTTTTCGTTCTCAGGGATGAGCTGAAAAGTCTACTTCCCGATGATAAGGGCTGTGTTCTGGTAGCCGGTCTCGGTAATGAGGACATAACCCCCGACGCTCTTGGACCGAGATGCATTTCCTTTCTTTTCGCTACGAGACATATTCCTGATAATTTCGCCAAGGAAATCGGTTTTTCTTCTCTCCGCTCCGTGGCAGGTATCGTACCCGGTGTTCTCGGTAAAACAGGAATGGAAAGTGCGGAAATAATCAGCGGCATAGTAAAAAAAATCAAACCCTGTGCAGTAATAGTAATCGATGCTTTGGCTTCGAGAAATACGGAAAGACTCGGCAGAACTGTACAGCTTTCTGACACAGGTATTTCCCCCGGCTCGGGAGTAGGAAATCATAGGCAGAGAATCGACAGAGAAGCTCTCGGTATTCCCGTAATAGCCATAGGCGTTCCTACTGTGGTTGACGGAAAAACTATGGCTCTCGACATACTGGAAAAAGCAGGAGTAAGTGAAGAAGAAATCAACAAGGCTCAGCTGAAAGACTCAATGGTAGTCACGCCGAAAGAAATAGACGTCCTCATAGAAAGAGCATCCCGCCTTATTGCTATGGCAGTGAATATGGCTCTTCATCCGGACATCGACGGTGAAGATATTCTGTCCGTAGTGTCGTAAAAACATCAGTCTCCGAATATATTTATATAAATCAACCTCGGAGGAAAAACTATGAAGACAGACAAAAATAAAGCCATAAAAATTACCATCTGTATTATATCACTCTGTTTTACGGCAGCAGTTGTTTTCTTTTTCAGCGATGCATTAATAACGCTTACGGCAGAAATTATGGTGAAAAGTGCTGTAACCTATCTTCCGCAGAAAGGACTGAAGCTTAATTCCCCGCCTACAACCTTCGCTGTCACTACTGAACCTTCTCCCGTCACACAGGAAACCGTTTCTGCTCCCGCTGTCACAGAAAAGGAAGAGATAACCACTACAGAAAAAGCTGTACAAACAGTAAAGGAATTAAAGTTCAACCGTACTGACAGCGATATTTCTCAGCTGATAAAAGAGGCACAAAAGAAAAGCAAAAAGGACAAAAAAGACGGAAAAATTTCAGAATATACCTACAAAAATGACGGTGTAACGGATAAGTACGGTCTTGTCAGGGTAAAAAATGTAAACAGCAAAACGGAGATAGACATAAAAAAGCTTCTGGAAACCAAAGCTGACCTTACAGTAAAAAAGAACGAACCCGCGGTTCTTATCTTCCACACCCACACCACGGAAACCTACGAGATTTTAGACAGGGATTTTTATGCTGTCGGACATAAAACGAGAAGTAACGACAGCGCGGTGAATATGGTTCGCGTAGGTGAAGAAACCGTAAAAGAAATCGAAGCGGCCGGATACAAGGTAATCCACGACAAGGAAATACACGACAGCTCCTACAACGGCGCCTATGCCCATTCGAGGAAAAGTGTGGAGTCTTATCTGAAAAAATACCCTTCCATAAAGATAGTTCTCGACCTTCACCGTGATGCCATTCAGCGCTCCGACGGCACCAAGATAAAGCCTACGGTCACCGTTGACGGAAAAAAGGCGGCACAGATAATGATAATTTCAGGCTGCCAGGAGGAAGGCGGACCCATAGAAGGCTTCCCTGACTGGAAGAAAAATCTGGTATTTGCAGTAGAGCTTCAGAACACTCTGGAGGAGCTTTTCGAAGGCATAACCCGTCCTCTTTATTTCAGCCCGAGAAAATACAATATGGACCTTACCCACTGTTCACTTCTGGTAGAAATGGGCTCCGATGCAAACACACTGGACGAAGCAGTTTACGCAGGCAGATGTCTGGGTAAAGCCGTCAGTAAAATTTTAGAGAAATATGAGGAATAACTATGAACGATGAAATGAAAAAGATTTTTTCGCGCTTCCTTTTTTCGAGCGTGATTATTTGCTGTCTCGGAATTTTAGCTTCAGGTAGTATAGCAGCTTCACAGAAAAGTGCTAAAAACACCTTTGACAAAGCCTATGCAGTTATGAGTGTTAAAAACACAGGTAAGAACCTCGAAATTAATATGGGCGAAGAAAAATTCAATTTCGACATTAATCTGTCTGACAGGATAAGAAAGTACGAGGATTATATTATGCTCACACCCTTATCTGCTGTTTATTATTTAGGAAAGTGCGTAAAGGAGCTGCAATCAGCAGTCACAAAGTGACAGAGAGCGCTGCATTCTGCATTAAAAAAAGGCTACCGATGTAGCCTTTTTCTTCTTACTGTCTTTTCTGATAGCTTTTACAGAAATGAGGAACCGCGATAGAATCGGCACCTGTCTTTTCATGTGTTACTTCGATTCTTTCGAGATTGCATTTGTCACAGCCTTCGTGCCACTGACATTCTGTTACTGTACACTTTACACCTTCGTTTGCCATGAAATTCACCTCCCTTTTCTTACTGTGATTAGTATAGACAAAGAGAGGTGTTTTTATTCAGTTTATTATCCGGCAAATGAAGAAGCGATTTCCATTACGAAACCGATAATCTTGATAACGGCTTCATAAAAGAAGGAAATCAGAGCTTCGATAAAATCCTTTGTAAGAATATTTTTTATATCTCTGTCAAGCACGATGTCAAATCTGAAAGAAGTATCAGCTTCCGTGTAAGGATTTTCTGCATCGTATTCCGCAGCTTCACCGTTCATAATCGTAAAATCAAAGGTTCTGCCGCCAATAGGTGTGACGCTCGAAATGAAATATGAAACATTTACCTCGATATTTTTAAGGCTTACGGCAGGAATTTCACCTTTAACAGGGATTTCTCTGCTCTCACCTGCCTTGAGAGAAAAAGGCTCGAAATCAAGCTTTATATCTGCGCCCTCGACGGTTACGGCTGTAACTATCATACTCTTTTCTTCAGAAAGATTTTTAACGGTAAGCACTTTATCCTCAGAAGATACATACCCTTCCTTACTGCTGTCAAAAGCTACCCATACGGAATGTGAGGGGTTGGTAGTGGCGTGGAACTGAGGATATTCAGCCATAGAGTTTACAGTCAGCTCCTCATCGGTAAGCAGAAGCTTTTCCATCAGAGAGTGAGTAAACTCATCAGTAGCCGTCATACCGTGGTAATAGTTTTCCACAAACCAGGTATGCTCAGGAAGATAAGAGGTGGACGCATCGACAGTCATAGAGGGAGACACCTGATAAAAGCCTGTGTCCTTCACCTGAGTATAGCCGTCAGCAAATCTCTGTCCGTAGGGAGCTACTGTAGCACCTGTGGAGTCAGCAGTAGGCAGAATAGCATCGGAGCTGACACTCATACCTGTGATTATCTGATTGTCGTATCCTGCGATAATATAAATGTTTGTACCTGTTTCTTCAGCTTTTGCGAAGCCCTTTTCGTAGCTGTTTTCACCGTCGCGTGACATAATCTCATAATGCATTCTGTCACTTTTTTCGATAAGTCCTGAGTGAATATCTTCATCAAGAAGCTTGGCCTTCACAGCCTCATACTGTCCGAGAGGAATGAAATCCCAAAGACTTCCCCAGCAACCGATAGTTTCTGCCACGAGGGGGAAAAGTGCTTCAACAAGCTCGTCAATAAAACCTAACTCGACAGCTTTAAGGAAAATATCCATATCCTCATCAAGTCTGAAGCCGTGCTGGATGAAGGTGAGAAGACCAACCTCATCAAAGCTTAAGTCTGTATTGAAAACATCATAGGCGATACCTGCACCGCCTAAAGCAGGACAGGTAAGAACAGCATTGTTTACCTTGCCCTCATGACCGTAAAGAGCGAGATAGGTTCCCGAAATCTGACCGCCGTGAGAAACAGCGAAAAGATTTACTCTGTCGACAGAAGCTTTGCCCTTCTCGGCTCTGAGCTTATTATTATGTGCGATTACACCGTCGATATAAGCTCTGAGGTATCCTGCAAGCTCAATGGCACCCATACGGAAATCGGGAGTGAAAACATAAAGATTTTCGTCGCCGATTTTTTCACCGATGGCATCCATCATACCCTTTTCATACTGATGCTTACCGTCAGGATAATTCTCCTTAAGAGCAGCATAATTTCCGTCCTCGGCAGTTTCTATCCAGGTTTTCACATCGTAAAGGCTTGTGCCGTCAGGATTACATTTAGCTCCCTCGAAGATACGGTTGAAGCCTTCGCTGAGTTTTTTTGCCAGAGGCTCTGCATTACCGTCTGAAATATAAGCTTCGACATAAGGAAGTACAGAAGCGAGGTCTCCGCCCTCTTTAACCTGTGCCACAGGATCATCCCAGACAATAATCTTTTCCCCTGTTTCCTCATCGAGACGGTAAAGAACAGCGGAAATATAGCCGGGAACCAAAATAACGGGATAGTCCGTATATTCAGCTTCTTCAGCACCGAAGGAAGGAACTGCAAAAACACTGCAGATCAAAATTATACTGAGAAGAACTGAAATGATCTTTTTCATATTTTTTCTCCTTTTTATTCGGTCTCTTCTTCTTTTTTTCTCATCTTAGGAAGCAAGATACAGATTCCCACTGCTAAAACGGCAAGAATACCGAGACCGATGGGAATGATATAATCAGCATCGTTATCACCTGTTACAGGTGCGATATATGCTGCAGCATTGGGCTCAGCGGCAATAACCTGAAAAATTACTGCACCAACCGAAAGAACCATCAGAGCAGCCATAACTATACAGATTCCCTTTATCACGGATTTAGGCATCATAAAGCACACACTCCTTTTCATAACATTACATTCTATATTCTACATCTATTGACCATTATTGTCAAGAAAAAAAGGGAGCCGTAAAAACTTTCGTTTTTTACAGCCCCTTTAAATTCAATTAATAAGCAGATGCTGAAGCGGAAGCATTAGCCTGAATGTTTCTGATCTGTGTTTTGGCGATAGAAACTGTGAAATCCTTTACAGCAGCAAGATTATCAGCCTGCTCATCTGTGATAGCTACTTTTTCATCCGCAGCGAGTTTTTCTGCAAATTCGTTATATTCTACGCCTGCAAGATCGTTTTTGATAGTATCAGCCCATGTGGTAACCTCTACTTCGGAAACAGCATACATAATGTGATAACCGTAAGTAGTTTCAACGATACCTACATCGCCTGCTTTTCTGCCCTCAGCAAATGACCAGTTTTCGAACTCGGCTACCATCTGTCCCTGAGGAACATCCTCATAGATGCCGCCCTCTTCTGCGTTGCTGTCTTCTGAGTGTTTCTTTGCGAGCTCTGCGAAAGCATCCTCTGTCTTGTCGCCTGCAAGATAGGTAGCAAGGATGTCCTGTGCTTCCTTATAAAGAGCCTTATCCTTTGTAGTTGCAAGGTCAACATCAATGTCAACTGTTACATCGTAATCTGCGGGATTAAGGAGTTCAACCTCAACCTCTTCCTTTTCATCTGCAGCTTCAGTGGTTTCCTCAGCAGCATCTTCACCTTCTGCAGTTTTCTCTTCAGCTTCTTTTTCTTCAGGGAACTCGAGGAGAATATGTCTTACATCATAAGTCTTCACATCGGGAGTGTGGTGGATAGGTTCTACCATCATATAAACGGTATAGCCTTCATCCTTATTTTCTACGATGTAGGTTTCACCCTCTTCTGTTTTCTCATCGATAGCCCAGTCAAGGAACTTCTCATCAGATGAAGAATAGGAAAGATCAGAATAATTTGCATCAGCCATAAGAGTAAGGCTGTCATCACTCTTTAATTCAGCATACTTTTCACTGCCTGCGAGCTTTTCAAAAGCGGAAGCTACATCCTTGAAGCTTTCGCCGCCCTTTACTCTTGCTACAAAGCTTTCAGCCTTTGTTTTAGCAGCTGCCATAGTTTCCTTTGTAACCTCTTCGGTGTCCTCTGCACCTTCTTCTTCAGCCTTAACTTTTACTGTTTCAGCCTTGATAACATAGTTTCTAAGAGAAACTGCACCGTAGAGATTGGGCTTGTCCTTGTATTCCTTTTCTACCTGTTTGTCAGTATAGCTGTCGGTAAACTCGGCGAGCTTAACTTCCTGAACCTTTTCATTGAGAACCTGTTCTTCACAGATCTGCTTTAAAAGTGAGGGTGTCATACCCTTACCGAAGTAAGCACGGAGATATGCGGCAAGAGAGTAGTTTCCTGACTTTGCGGTTTCTTCGAACTGTGTCATTGCTTCGTCAACTCTCTTATAATCGTCTTCGTCGAGAGTGATATTATTTTCAGCAGCATAAAGCTTAGCTGATTTTACGAGCTTGATGCTCTCGCGTGCGCTGAAATCAAAGAAATCGGTAAACATGGGATTTTCGATACCCTCGATTTCCTGAGGATATGCCTGCTGATCAGGTGCTACACTGTAGTCATAGCCGGTGTACATTTTACCCATACCCTGACCGTAATAGCTGTCATACTGATATGAATACTGGAAGTAGTTATTGAAAACAGAATTATAGTAGTAGCTGTATTCAGCCATAGTTACTTCTGTTTCGCCTGCTTTAAAGGCTACCTTACCTCTCTCAAGCATGCCTGAGTTGCTTACTGCGAAGCCTGCGATACCTGCTGCGATAGCGATAACTACTACGATAGCGATAGCTGTTTTAGCACTTTTGGAGAGAATGATGTTGTGTGATTTTTTCTGATTCTGTTTTGCCGCCTTAGCCAGACGCTCTTTACGTTCCTGGCGATATGCTTCAGCGGAAGACATTTCGTTCTTTGCCATAGGGGTTTCATCCTTTACTAATTATTTGACTTACTCCAAACGGACAACCGTTTAAAGTATATTAGATAACATTGTATACCATTTATTCAAAAAAAGCAAGTCATTTTTCATTCATATATTAAAATACATTTTCATTCATATATTAAAATACATCAACTTAAAAAGTAACAAAAATTTTTTCAGATTTTCAGCAGAATACTAAAAAACGTACTCAGAAAGCCTTCGGTAAAAAAACTATTGACAGAATGTTTTTTTATCTCTAAGATGGAATATATAAGACGAACAAATGTTCGTTGTGAGCTTCTGATTTTCAGACTATCCCCCGTTATAGCTGAATTCATCAGAGAAAATACAGGAGGTATCAAAGCAATGTATCTTAACAGCTTCGAAAAGGAAGAATATTATCTTGCCCGCGAGGCGTTCGCCGCCTGGCAGAGTAAGGCACACGAAAGTATCGACGAATACATTATGAGACAAAGAAAGCACGAGCTCAACGAGCTGGTAAACAAGGTTATCGAAAAAGAGCTTTCCGTTACGGACAGGCTGATAGTCGAGCTCCACTGGTTCCGCGGATACAGTAAAAGCGAGGTCGCCCGAAAGCTCGGCATAGACCCTTCCACCGTAACCAGACGGCTCGAAAAAATCAACGACACCATCTACGACAAGCTGAAATATGTCATAGAATACCGTTACGGCTCCTCTTTTTCAAAAAAGGCCGGAATAATAATAAAAAACAAAAATGCACTTTTCAGCTACACAGAGCCTACAGTTTTGTCCGAACGAGTCAGACAGCTGAGACTCAGGCAGTGTCTTGAGCTGAGAGATGTGAGTGAAATGACGGGAATTCCCGAAAAAGCACTCAAAGAAATCGAAGAAAAGGGACGCGAAATGTCTGCCACAGAAATCCGCAAATTATCCGTCCTTTACGGCACTACAGCAGACTACATAATTTTCGGAAAAGCAAAGAAGGGAGAAGTTAATCAATGAACACAACTCTGGAAGATTTAGCCAAAGAATACGAGTACTCCATAAAAATACAGCAGAAGGCTATAGATGCAAGCAGAAAAAAGCTCCTTCTGGCACAGCGAAAAGGAAGCATCAACGAAATCAAGCGTCTCACAACTCTGCTCAGAGTTCTTTACGATGAAAAAAGTGAGCTTGAGGAAAAGGCGATAAAGCTAAGAAACTACTATTCATAACATTAAAAATGCCGTCGGAAAGCTCCGGCGGTACCTTTATATTCTTTTTAGAAAAAATACAATTAAAAAGTTATAAAACACCATGTGTTTTTTGTATAAGAATGTTGAAAAACGCATCTTTTTATGCTATAATTTACGATGCCTTTATAATGGTATAATATAAATAGTGCTTAGCAACCGTTTATATTTTCATTCAGGAAATTTAAGGAGTTACATATCCATGACAGATAAAGAACTCAGAAAGCTCAGCCGTCTCGAGCTTCTGGAACTTCTTCTGGAAGCGAGCAAAGAAAACGAAAAGCTCAGAAAAGAAACCGAGAAGCTGAAAAGCGAAAGCATAACCTCACAGAATATCGAAAACCTGACCGTGGCTACACAGCAGGTGGAAAATGCCCTGAGATACGCCAGTTCTCTCACCGCGTCTCTGAAGGCTAAGGAAGGTATCCCTGTGACGTACACTGCTTCTTCCGAAAAGAAAAAGGATACAGCCGCAAATCGCGAAGCTCCTTCCGACCGCGAAATTTACCGACGTATGCTGTGCTTTTTCGCTGAAAACGATGACAAGCTCGATGTATTCCCCGACGACATAGGAAAGGATGTAAGAAAGAGAATCCGAAGCCTTCTCGAAAGAAAAAACGCCAACTGATGCCTCAGGGTGACGAGTATAATCCGAGCCCGCCCAAGAGCGTGAATTTTCGCGGCTTTTTGGCATTTCGGATTTGAAAGGCGCGAGCCTGTCGGCACCCTAAGGAGACAGTATTCGAACAGGAGCATTATACCCGATGTCCAGAAAAAGAACCAAAAAAAATCTTTCGCTCCCTACCGCAAAGCAGATAGAAACTGAAATTCTCAGAGAAAAATACAACCGAAAATATAAGCAGGTACTCAGAAGCACGGTCTACTCACTGATAGTAGTAGCGGCAGTCGCGGTACTGATAGCGACTCTTGCCTTCCCTGTCCTGCAGATTTCGGGCAGCAGTATGGAGCCGACACTCAACGACGAAGAAATCGTCGTACTGTTAAAAACCACTAAAATGAAAAAAGGTGAGCTGTGCTGCTTCTCTTACCAGAACAAACTGCTCATCAAAAGAGTTATAGGTCTCCCCGGAGACAAAATAAGCATCGATGAAAACGGAACGGTTTATGTAAACGAAGTGATGATCGACGAGCCCTATGCCATTGACAAAGCTCTCGGAGAATGTGACATCACCTTTCCCTGCTATGTCAGCGATAATCACTATTTCGTTTTAGGGGATCACCGTTCCACCTCCATTGACAGCCGAAGCAGTGTCATCGGTCAGGTCAGTGAGGATTACATCGTAGGAAAAATATTTTTCCGCGTGTGGCCATTCGACAGAGTGAGTCCCGTAAAATGATATTACACTAACGCAAAAAGGAGGTGGCAAATTTTTTGAATAATTTCAACGACGATTTCCTTGACAGACATAAAAAATTCAGAATTGACAGCAAAAAACTTGCCACGGTATTTTTTGTATCAGCTTTTATAATAGCAATAGTCGTTTTCTGGTGGCTTAAGCTCGTAGGAATTACTGTTACAGGTGATGCCTTCTGCGGACTTAAGGAGCATATCCACGGTGACAGCTGCTATGTGACCGAAACCGTATGCGGCTTCGACGAAACCTCTTCCGCTCCACCTCAGAGCGAAAAGACTACCGAGGAAAAAACGACCTCACAGACAGAACCTTCAGAGGAGCCCTCATCCGACGGTGCATCTGATACAGAAAACCCGTCTGAAGTGACCACCGAAGAAGATAAAGCTACTACAGTAAAAGAAACTACTACTGTAAAAGCTCACATTCACACCGATGAGTGCTACAAAAAAACTCTTTCCTGTACCGAAGCTGAGCATACCCACACACAGGAATGTTTTCCCGATAAAACCGCTGACACAGAAACTGTCAGTGACTGGCTGAGCACCTTCGACGGCATCGAAATCACAAACAACATACCTGAGAATCTGATAGCGATTGCTATGACACAGAGAGGGTACAGTGAAAGCAGCCAAAATTTCGAATATGACGAAGACGGCAACAAAAACGGATATACACGCTATGGCGAATGGTACGGTAACCCCTACGGCAAATGGAACACAATGTTTGTTTCCTTCTGTCTTCACTATTCGAATGTCAATAATGACAGCGAGCTTAAAAAATCAGGTGCCGATGCACTTAGGCTTGCCTGGCAGAGCAGAAATGCATACTCCCCTGCCAAAGAATATACACCCGAAAGGGGCGACATAGTTTTCATCGACGACGATGCAGACAAGACAGCCGATACCGTAGGTATTATAATTTCTCCCGGTGAAAGCTCTCTTCAGGTCGTTATGGGTGACAGCAACGGCAAGGTTGAGACTGTAAGCATAGATATTACCGAAAAAATCATCGGATACGGAAAAACAGGAGAACTCAGCTTCGCGAAGGATATGGAATATGAGTCCGAAGAAGCTACCGAAGCAGAGACTACCGAACCTACAGAGAAAGAAACTACAGAGCAGTCTGCCCCTCTTATGCTGTTCAGTGCTCCGAGAGCAAACATTACATACATAAACGACCTCACATCAGTAGTTAAAGCTGTTTCCTTCAAAACCCTCGAAGGTGAAATTCTCGGCGAAAACTCCACCGTATATCTCGGACAGACATACGTTATATCCATGGAGTTCGCTGAAGATAATACGGGTGACGAGTGGATACAGTTCAGACACGACGATGATCACCACCTCCACTATCAGATCCCCGAAAACATCCACTGTGAGCCTTTTACGGAATGGCATCCTATCACTGCTAAAACAGAAGACGGAACCATCGAGGACGTAGGTGAATATTTCATCAATGAGGACGGACTTCTTATCGTCGTATTCCACGACGACCCCGACACAGGTGAATGCTTCGGCGCGAAATATTCGAATGTTGACTTTGTAATCGAATTCAACGCTACGGTCGGTGACACTCAGTCAGGTGAATCGACAGAGGTAGTGTTCAATGATGAAATCACGGTTAATCTGAATATCGATACAGAAGCCGAAATGAAGGTTACTAAAACCCACGGAACATATAACGGTAAAGATAACACATTAGAGTATCAGATAAGAATCGAGGCAACCAAGGCTGTTATTAAGAATCTGGTCGTCCCCGATGACATATGGGAAAACCACCACGCTTTAAGAGACACCATCGTGGTAACTGACCTCAAAGGAAACGTCCTTAACCCTCAGCCTGTCATAGGCGACGGCTCTCCCGGCGCTACAGGCGGCTTCACCCTTTCGGGATTTCCTGATTTTGCGGCAGGTGAAGGATTTTTAATTAACTACAAATCAGCCATAAACGATGATATGCTCGGCCAAGAGAGCGTCGGTATGTGGAACGGTGTTTATCCCCGCGGTGAAAATGCCTTAGGTGAGCCGGTAAAAGGCGAAGCCACTGACTGGGTAAGCGTCGAGCTTAATAAAATCGAAAAGGACGGTAAGCAGGCTGTGCTTACAGCACCTGACGGAAGTCTTGTCCCTGTAATCGAATGGGAAATCGAAATCAAAAAAAGCGACACTAACCTTCAGGGAACTGTCGTAGTCGATACCCTCGGTCACGGACTGGAATACTACACGGGGCAGGATATTAAAATCGTACGTTATGACCAGTGGGGCTACAAGCTCGGTGAAACTGCACTGAGCTGGAATGATGTGGAAGTCGACGGTAATTCAATGTCC
This sequence comes from uncultured Clostridia bacterium, assembly GCA_937901145.1. Lineage (GTDB taxonomy): Bacteria > Bacillota > Clostridia > Oscillospirales > Acutalibacteraceae > UBA6857. Next base: position 7,378 of record CALCHE010000116.1, on the reverse strand, counting down.
TTCGCTCTTCCCGACGGTCACAGATTTGTTATCGTTTACTATACTACCTACGAAGAGCTTCAGGAAGGTGAACAGAAGCATTACACAAATACCGCCAAGGTCACCATCAACCAGAGAGAAGAAGTAGCAGGCGGTGAAGCTGACGTAGTAGGCTTCATTCCGAGAATCAGTAAAAGTGCACGCGGTGATGACGGTGAGTATGTGTATTTCACCATCGAAGCCGATGTTCCCGGAGTAATCAAGGACTGGGGCGGATTTTTCCTTACCGACCTGGCAGCCTTCTGGGGATACGGCAAAAACGATGTAGGCTACCTTTATGTAGAAAACATACCCGAAGATTTGGTGATAACCGCAGTTACTCAAAGCGGTCGCACAATAAACTTCACGCCCTATGTTCCCGGCGGACCGACGGAAAACACTTATATTCTCGTCACTCCCGCCGAGGGTAACCAATATCACAGCTTCAATATTTATTTTAACACCTCAGATGCTGATTCAGCTTCCTCCAAATGGATACTCAGTGAGGATTCAACGCTTACTGTTTCGTACAAAATCCCCTTTGATGCCAAAACAGGCACCGAATGGACAGGCGAACCTAATGGTGACAAAACAGTAGAGGATGTCCTTCTGGAAAGCTATAGGCTCGCTAACGAGGCATACCTGAACTATACCGAGCTCATTCAGGTGACGGGCACAACCAGCTATAACTACTCTCCTATGATTACTAAAAAATCATCTGTTAACGATGACGGAACAGTAGATTACACCGTTACATTTTATGGCTCTATTCCCGGATCTCAAGGACCTCAGGGATATCTTAAATCGTCAAAATCAATTATATTTACTGATACCTTTGACGATAAGCTGGAATATGTTCCGGGATCTTTGTCCGTTATCTGCTACAGCCCATGGAGTGATTCGACGTGGTTTAATAAATATATATATAACGGTACAGTTACGGGTAACACCATAAATGTCAAATCAACAGAGCTCATACGTTCGGAAACTAACCAAGAACTTGAATCTGATATGTTATCCTGGCTCAGAGACTGGATGCCGGATTATCAGGTGTACTGCAACAACATTGCCGGCGGCAGACATGTCTTTACCTACAAGCTTAAATTAAAGGACGAATACCTGAATACTACGGAAGAAAACAAGTATACTCTTGACAATACGGCAGAGCTTAAGTGGGATGATGATAATACCTCCGGTCCCGTAACGGATACCGTAGAGTTCAAAACAGGTCTACTGGATAAGCACGTCGTGCAGGAAAACAACAGACTGCTTTTCGACATCCACATAAACCGTAATGCTCTCGATATTCTTAAAGGCACTGACACCATCACCATCGAGGACACGATGACACATAACCTTTCGGTTTACTGGGATTCGATAAAGCTTCTTTACCAGGACAAAACTACAGGCAACTGGATAGATTTCGACAGTATCATAAGTCTTTATACTTACACTGTAACCTATGACCAGACGACCAACAAACTGACCTTCGTTCTGCCTGACGAGCTTCATATCAGAATAGACTATACCACCCTTATCACTGAAAGCGGACATGTTTCTGTAAACAACGCAGTTAAGGTCGACGGTAAGGCTCAGGTAACAGATATTATCGATGCTACCTTCAAGGTAGAACAGCACAGCGGTGGTGCTTCGGGCTCAATGAACAAAATAACTCTCATCAAACAGGACGGAGACACAGACGAACGCTTACCGAATGTAGGATTCCATTTTTACGGACCTATGGGTGATCCCGATGCAGTTCCGCCTGACGGTGCAGAAGAAAGCATCCTGACGGATTACGGCAAACAGCTCTACTATATCGGTTCATACACCACAGGTGCTGACGGTACTGTGAACATTGAAACCCAGTATCTCACCCTTGGCGGTCCCTATGCATTAGTGGAAACGGTCCCACCTGAGGGATATATGGCACTGAGTAAGCCCGTATACTTTTATTTCTACGAGCCTGACCCCAGCGGAATTACCCAGACGGTAACCACTCTGATATCCGTAGAAAACTTCACTTACGGCTTCGTGCTTCCCGAAACAGGAGGTACAGGCACTTTACCCACGGCAATAATCGGTTTAAGCCTTATGGCTTTTCCGATTTTGTATAGCACAATTCGTCGTAAACGGGAAAGGAGGTTTTCATAAATCTCCAAATCGCAGAAAAAATCCGATTGCGACGGAGAATGCAAAAAAAAACTCAGAAAAAATTGCAAATTTCAAAAAAAGAAAGGAAGTATTAACTATGAAGAAATTATTTGCAGTTTTAATGGCACTCACCCTCGTTCTCTCCATGGGAACAATCGCACTCGCAGCCGGTACAGGCACAATCACAATCGACAATGCACTCTCAGGCGCAAAGTACAACATCTATAAGATTCTTGACTTTGCTCCCGTAGAAGGCAGCGCAACTCAGGGACGTTACACTGTAGTAACAGAATGGGAAGCTTTCCTCGCTGAAGGCGGTGCAGGCGCAGCATACCTCAAAGCAAATGCTGAGACAGGTACAATCGAATGGAACGGCGAAGAAACAGATGCAAGAAAAGCTGAGCTTGCAAAGGCAGCTGTGGCTTATGCAAAAGAAAAAGGCATCGCTGCCACAGCAACAAAGACTGCAGCTAATGACGGCGATGTAACATTTACTGATGTTCCTCTCGGTTACTATGCAATCGACACATCACTCGGTACAATCTGTGCACTTACAAATGTTGACAACACATTCAATGCACACGAAAAGAACGAAAAGCCTGACATCGACAAGTTCGTTCAGGAAGACAGCGAAATCGCTAATGCTGACGAAGGCTGGGGCAAGGTTAATGACGCTGACATCGATCAGGTAGTTAACTACAAATCAACAATCACAGTTGGTGTAGGTGCAACAAACTATGTAATGCACGATACAATGGAAGCAGGTCTTACATTTAATGCTGACAGCGTTGTTGTTAAGCTCGCTGACGGTACAGTAGTTGACGCTGCTAACTACACAGTTACAGTTTCTCCCGCTGACAAGCACACCTTCGACGTTGCTTTCAATAACGACTTCATCGCAGGTCTTGCTAAAGGCACACAGTTCACAGTTTACTACTCAGCTACTCTCAACGAAAATGCTAACATCGTAGTCGACGGTAACGATAACACAGTTTATCTTTCATACGGTGAAGACAGCACATGGAAAACAGCTGAACACAAAACAACTACTTACACCTGGAAAATGGATGTACTCAAGTTCACAATGGACGGTGAAAACAAGGTAAGCCTTGCAGGTGCTAAGTTCCAGCTTCTCGACAAAGATGGCAACGCTATCAAGTTCACAGAAGTAGCAGGTGCAGCAGTTCCCACATACAAGGTTGACGCTGAAGGTACACTTACAGAAATCACAACTGATGCTAACGGTAAGTTCGAATTCGTAGGTCTCGACGAAGGCTCATACAAGCTTCGCGAAACAGAAGCTCCCGCCGGCTACAACAAGCTCGCAGCTGACAAAGATGTTATCATCACAAGCACTTATGATGAAGCTGCTCTCACAGCTACATACGAAATCAACGAAGAAGCTCCCGCAACAATCGAAGTAGAAAACAAGACCGGTTCCCTCCTTCCCGAAACAGGCGGCATCGGTACCACAATCTTCTACATCGTAGGTATCGTTATGATGCTCGGTGCAGGTATCATCCTCATCTCAAAGAAGAGAATGGCTTCCATCGCTTGAAGGGATAAAGAATCAGACGGTTCCGAGTCAGAAGATAAAGAACCCACTGACTCAGAAGCTTAAGATTCCACAGTTAATAGCTGACGGACGGTAAAACTAATCCCTGCCGACTTAATGTCGGCAGGGTGATACCTGAAGTTCTGACCGTTGTTCCTGAAAAAATTCAGTGATGACGTTGAGAATTTTAATTAAGAGAGAAAAAAATATGAAAGAAAAGAAACCTGTACAGAAGAAAAAAAGCGGCAGTGCTTCTACCATTTTGCTCGTGGCTATCTTTTTCGTAGGACTGAGCGTAATGCTCTACCCTACCATAAGTGATTTCTGGAACGAAAAAAGGCAGTCTCAGGCTATCATCAACTACGATGACCTTATCGTAGACCTGACTCCCGAGGACTATACCAAGCTTTTCCATAAGGCGGATAAATATAACGAAAAGCTGAGAAATATGTCCTTCCCCTTCCTCAGCCATAAAAGCATCGCCGACGAATACTACAGCACCCTTGATGTAAACGGCGACGGCATGATGGGCTACATCACCATCGAAAAGATAAAGGTTCAGCTTCCCATTTACCACGGCACAGCAGACAAGGTTCTCAATTCAGCTGTCGGCCATGTGGAAGGCTCGAGTATTCCCGTCGGAGGAGTCAGCACTCATGCTGTTCTTTCGGCTCACAGAGGTCTCCCCTCAGCCAAGCTTTTTACTAATCTCGACAAGCTCGAGAAGGGCGATATTTTTACAATAAGAATACTCGACAGAACAATCACCTATCAGGTGGATCAGATTCTTATAGTTCTGCCAGAGGAAACCGATGCTCTTAACGTCGTTCCCGGTGAGGATTACTGCACACTGGTCACCTGCACACCCTACGGAATCAATACACACCGAATGCTCGTCAGAGGCACCAGAATCGAAAATATCGAGCCTGACAGAGTAATCAATGTTATCACAGAGGCTTATCAGATAGACCCGCTCATCGTCACTCCTGCTGTAGCGGCACCTATCCTCGGACTTCTGCTGATATATCTCATAGTCAAATCCTCAAAGGCTAAAAAGAATAAGAAAAAGAAAAACTGAAAGAAAGGTGAAAAAGCGATGAACAAGAAAAGAATTACAGCCTTGGCTCTAATATTTGCTATGGCTTTTACTATGTGCGTTTACGCTTTTTCTCCCGCTGCTTCTGCCCTCGTAAGTAAAAGAGGCAGTATTACTCTCCATGTGGCAGACACTAATACTGCTACACCCATCGAGGGTGCATCATTCCGCCTGTATTTATTTGCTGCCGCCTACGAAAAAAGTGGCGGTGTAGGTTACGACTATGTGGTACCCTACGATGACTGTAAAATGGATATGGGCAATCTGCAGGATGCATATCTGCCCATACATCTTACGCATTTTGCTTTAACGCACGACCTGGACTTTACCTTCAGATCTTCGGATAAAAACGGCAGTATCCTTTTCGATAATCTTGTCCCCGGTGTGTACCTGATAGTGCCTATGGGAAATATCCCCGACTACTTTATGCCCTCCCCCTTCGTTATCAATATTCCTCTTTATGACAAGGAAAACAAAAACTGGGTTTACGACATAAACGCTACTCCTAAAATGCAGATTTATGAAGCGGAAGGTCTGCCCGAAACTACATATATCAGCGTAAAAAAGGTATGGAACACAGATACCTCACATCCCGAATCAGTAACGGTCAGTCTTCTCTGCGATTTCAGAGAAGCGGAAAAAGTCACTCTGAGCGCCGCTAACGGCTGGCACTACAGATGGGATAATCTTTCCTCAAAACACGTCTGGAGTGTGGTGGAAAGTGAAATCCCCGACGGATTCAAGGTATCCTATGAAAGCTCCTCAAACAGCGTTAAAATCATTAATACGGGCGCTTCAGTGACGGGCACCACTTTTCCCGACGAAAAACCCGTAACCACACACCCCGACGAACCGACCACAGAGCCTGACGAGCTTATCGATACAGGTCAGTTCAACTGGCCTGTGCCTGTTTTCTCCATAGCGGGACTTTTACTTTTCAGTATAGGCTGGGCTATGCTCCACATCGGTAAAAAGGACGAGGAAGCAGCATGAAAAGAAAGATAGCCATTACCCTTATGACGGTGGGAGTAATTTTTATAGCCTTCTCTATGGGACTTCTCATTTACAATAATTACGAAAGTGAGCAAGCGCACGAAAGCTCCGAAATGCTGATGGATTCCCTCCGTATGAGCATAGCGGAAAGTGAGCTGAAGGAAAAAATCACAGACCCCTTCGATGAAGAAATGACAGTCAGAGAAATAGACGGCTACGGATACATCGGTTATCTGACCATCCCCTCTCTGAATCTTGATTTACCCGTTATGTCAGAATGGGACTACAGTAGACTAAAAATCTCACCCTGCAGATATTACGGCAGTACGAAAAGCGACAACCTGGTAATTGCCGCCCATAATTACAGATTTCATTTCGGCTATCTCGGCAAACTGCAGGTCGGAGATACGGTTATATTCACGGATATGGACTCACAGATAAGCCGATACGAGGTCAGAAGCGTGGAACTGCTTATGCCCTCAGATGCTGACAAGGTAAAAGACAGCGGAGACGACCTGATTCTTTACACCTGTACCTACGGCGGAGCCAAAAGAATTACCGTAAGGTGCGCATACACAGAATAAAAAATTAACGGTTTATGTGAGATCATAAACCGTTTTTTATATTAGTGCCATAAAAAATACCGCCGAGGATTTCTCCCCGGCGGTAGATTTTTATTTATTCAGTTTTATGCGACAGCTTTAAAGAATGAAACGACCAGCTTTATGAAAGTAATAAAAGAACAGATATACTCGTTAATCTTACCTTCGTGAACAGGTCTGCCGCAGTTCTTACAGGTATCATCAGCTTCCTGGTCGCTGATGGGAATAACAACAAGATGCAAGGTTGATTCCTTCTGAATGTTATAATCCGAAAGAGTTTTTCCCTTCTCAAGCTCCTTACCGGCAAAAGTCAGCTTCTGCTGTTCGGGAGGGATTCCTTGCTTCTCCTGAACCTTCGCCATAATGGCATCAATGGAATCATTCGGTTCGACCTCAAGTGTTATAGTTGTTCCTTCTGCATTTTTAACAAAAATCTGCATAGCAGAAGCAGAAAGTGTCATTGCGAAAATCATTACTGCTGCAATTAACAGTGACAGCATCTTCTTTACTTTAGTATTCATAACACTACTCCTTCTTATTTTTCAGTTATATTAATAATGAGCCGCGCCGCATTCACATATGGGATTTGCCTTAAACAGCTTTGAGAAAAATTTAACTATCTTCCAGAAGAAGCCTAAAATACCTGACTTATGGCAAAGGTGGTCACAAGCTATGTCTGTCGGTTCAGCAGGCTTCTCATATTCATAGCCGCAACCGTTGTCACAGCTGTAGTCACCGTCTGCATCTTTATGAGTGAGAGCTTCAATAGCCTTTTCATCTGTTGCACCGCAACCGTGGTCACAGTAAGCAACTTCCTTACCTTCTACACCGCACTTGGGGGCTTCAGTCACTTCGTACTTTGTGAAGGAGTGAGTGAGTGCTGTGTCTTCTGCTTCTCTTGTAACTATTTCACCACAGAACCAACAAGCACCTTCTTCAACTGCATTTTCACCGCACTTT
>CALCHE010000115.1 GCA_937901145.1 uncultured Clostridia bacterium | reverse complement strand
TTGATAAAAAATCAACCCTCAAATCGGTGAGAAACGAGGGTTTGTCATCAGTCTGGCTGTATGCTCTGGCATACAGTGTTTTTCATTGATAATTTATTGATTTTTTTGCTTAAACCGTATATTTAACTGAAGTGATACATGAAAAATGAAATTTTTATTCACGAAATATTTACTTTAATATTTTCTCTTTCTCTTGACAAAAACAGGCAAAACGAGTAAATTATAAGTAATGCTTATTAGTATGGAAAAGTATACAATCTCAGTTAAAGGAGAGAATTACAATTATGAAAAAAGAAATTAAAGTTGCAATTGCTGTAGTACTCAGCATATGGTTCTTTGTTATGGGTTTTGAGCTCGGTATGTACAAAGAGAGAAAGGCTAACAACCAGTCAGGTAATGAGGTAGTCAATACAGTAAATCCTACTACACAGCCTACCACTACTCCCACCACACAGCCCACTACTATTCCCACCACAGCCCCCACTACACAGCCTACTACAGTTCTTCCTCCCGTTATTAATCCAAATCAGAACTCAACTGCTCCCACTCAGCAGCCTTCTACCAAAGCTCCCGTAAGTAATGATCCTTCATCACTTTCAAAGGCACAGATCATCGAAAAAATGAACGGCTATATGAAGGAGCTTAAGGCTGAACAGAATGTCAAGGCTCATAAGTCGGAAAACATCACTGTAGAGGTTACTGACTGTTCAGTTCCTGCAGCTGTAAGTGCTATTAACAGCATTATCAAAAATCTTGCAGGCTCAGAAGAACTCGATTATACTATCGCAAACGGTGCAGCTGCATCAGGCGAAACAATGTTTGCTATCATTCCTCCCACAAATAAGGACTTCCTTCTTACTGATGCCGCTGTTCTTACTGCTACAGCCAAAACATCAGGCGCTGATACAGTTTACACAGTAGTTCTTGTAGAGGAAAACACCACTATTTCTTCTCCTGTTCCTCAGTATAACGCCACAGCTATCGGTTATCTTGACCTGGCTTCGCTCGATCTTCCCGCTGTTACTATCGCTGAGGCAGATATGAAGTATCCCGGCTCAACTGTAGAAATCACAGTAAATGCTGACGGTAAGGTTGCAAAGCTCGTTAATAAGCTTCCTATGTCAGGCTACGGCAAGGCTCAGATTTCCTTCTTCAACGGTAATGCTACCTTCCAGGGTGCACTCGATGAAAGCTGGACCTTCACCTATTAATCGAACAGAAAATTAAAAGAGCAACTCACACGGTTGCTCTTTTTTTGTATGTAAACTGTCTTATTTAAAAACCTTAGCAAACAGCTCTATACCCGAAGCCTTCATAACTACAGAAGCGGCATGTGAGCATACTGTACCGAGTGCCTTATTTCCGACACTCATAAGGTGGGCATCAACTCCGAACACCATATCGGCTCTTTTATTTTTCATACCTCTGAGGATAAGATTACACATTCTGTCGCAGTCTGTGCTTATGAAGTCCATGGCCTTCTGTGCTTTGCTGGTGTTTGTCACACCCTGATTGCGGAAAATGTTTGTCTTCGTAAAACCGGGGCATACGAGTCCGATATAGCAGTCCTTTCTGTATTCCTCTCTGACAGCATCGGTAAGGCTTTTGAGAGCGGCCTTGCTTGCAGAGTAAACAGATGTACCTGCCAAGGAGCAAAGAGCGGCAGAGGAAGCGATGTTTACTATGGCTGCACTATCTGATTTCAGTATAAGGGGCATTAGTGCATTCATTGAGTAAAGACAGGAATAGAAGTTAATGTGCATAGCCTTGTCGAGCTCTTCTACCGAATAATTAAGGAAACGGTCGAACTTAGGAAGGATACCCGCATTATTGATAAGAATGTCGGGGCGGAGATTTTCGCTTTTTACTGTTTCAGCGAAGCTTTCCCAGTTTTCTTTTACTGAAACGTCGAAGGTGTAATAGGTAAAATAGTCACTTCTGACACCGAGGGAGTTTTTCAGGGCGAGAAGTCTTTCTTCGTTTCGTGCGATACCGATTACCCTGCATCTGTGTTCTTTTATGAGTCTTTCTGTCAGATCCTTACCGATACCGCTGGAAGCACCCGTAAGAATGACAGTTTTGTTATCATACCAGCATTTGTTCATTTAAAACACCTTTATTCTTTTTAAGATTTTTTAATATAATACCACCGAAGAGGTTCAGTAATGTTAAGAGTATATTAACAAAGGGTTAATCGGAAACTGCAGAGATGTTGCTTTTAAATAAAAAGATTAAAGATGTTTCTTATCTGCGTTGTAAATAGATGTGACCCATTTTTCGTAAAAAATAAAGTCAAAGTA
>CALCHE010000114.1 GCA_937901145.1 uncultured Clostridia bacterium | reverse complement strand
AGAGCCTCCCCTGAAAGAGGGAGGTGGCAGCCGATAGGCTGACGGAGGGGTAATATCATTTAGCACTCAGCGTTAATTATAAAAAAAGAAGCCGCATAAGCGACTTCTTTAATTTTAAAATTTCAAATTTTAAAATTGATTCAGTTTTTTTGCGCAAAAAACTTCAATTATGCAGCTGCTTCAACAAGAGTTGCGAAGAACTTGTCAACGAAAGCTACGATAGCTGCCCAGTTGTCCATGATCCAATCAAAAACTTTATCCATTACCGTTATCTCCTTTCTTAAATTCCTTTTATAAGGTGCTTTTATTATACAACACACTTTAAACAATGTCAATAATTAATTCAAAAAAAGTTCATTTTTATAAATGTTTATCTTTTATCAAAAAAATATTTTTAAGAAATCGGGGTGTTTTTTGCACAAAACACGCAAAAATCGACTCTTTCCCGTGTATAGGTGAGAGACAAAATATCAGACCAAAAAGAAAGGGGTAATCAGAATCAGTAATCTCACATCAAAGGAAAGGCTCTTCTGCACCTATTACTGTCTTTCGAGAAACGGTACTGAGGCAGCGTCCAAATCAGGATATATCTTTCCTGAAAAATCTGCTCTCAGACTGCTCAGAAAAAAAGAAATAAAAGAAGAAATCGAAAGAAGTGACAGGGAAAAAAGAGCCTCACAGAAGGACATTATATCGGGTTATTACCGTTTAGCCTTCGGATGCTATGCCGATGCGGTCAGCCTGCTTTTCAGAGACGAGGTAACCGACGAGGAAATAAGGCAGATGGATCTTTATAACATATCCGATATAAAAAGAAAAAAGGGCGGAGACATCGAAATAAAATTTTTCGACCGTCTGAAGGCGCTGGAGCGTTTACAGCAGCTGAGCTGTCAGCAGGACAGTGACGGCACCGACTCTCTTTTCAGTGCCATAGAAAAAAGCGCGGCAGCTCTGAGAGATGAAAGCGATGAATAACAGAGGCTTTAAGACCTTTTCTAAAAAACAGCTTACGGCACTTTCCTGGTGGCATAAGTCCTCACCCTACAGCAGCCTTGACGGACTTATCTGCGACGGTGCCGTAAGAAGCGGAAAGACCACCTGTATGTCTCTCTCATTCGTACTGTGGGCCTTTTACGCTTTCGACGATACTTCCTTTGCGATTTGCGGCAAGACCGTAGCTTCACTCAGGCGTAATGTGATAGTTTCACTTATACCCGTTCTCACGGAGCTCGGTTTTGATTGCGAGGAAAAAATCAGTCAGAATGTTATAAAAATCTCTTACAGAAACAAATCAAACCGTTTTTATCTCTTCGGCGGCAGAGACGAAAGCTCTGCTTCACTTATACAGGGTATTACTCTGGGCGGTGTCCTTCTCGACGAGGTGGCACTTATGCCCCGCTCCTTTGTAGAGCAGGCACTTGCCCGATGCTCTCTTAACGGATCGAAATTCTGGTTCAACTGTAATCCTGACAATCCGAGACACTGGTTTTATGAGGAATGGATAAAAAGGGCAGAGGAAAAGAACTGTCTTTACCTTCATTTCCTTATGCAGGATAACCCTTCTCTTTCACCTGCGGTCATCAGACGTTATGAACGGCTCTACAGCGGGGCTTTTTATGAGCGGTTCGTTTCAGGCAGATGGGTGGCTGTGGACGGACTGGTTTACGGTGAAGCGGCTAAGGGTAAATATACCTGTATGCCTCCCGTAACTGACTTCGAAAGGTACTACATCTCCTGCGATTACGGCACGGTAAACCCGACCTCTATGGGTCTGTGGGGACTTTACAGAGGTAAATGGTACAGATTTCAGGAGTATTACTACTCTTCCCGTCATGAGGGCATACAGCTCACCGACGAGGAATATTACGAAAAGCTGTGCCTTCTGGCAGAGGGGAGAAAAATAGAGGCAGTCATCATCGACCCCTCAGCAGCTTCCTTCGCCGAATGTATCCGAAGAAAGGGTAAATACAGGGTTATGCCCGCCAGAAACGATGTGCTTTCAGGCATCAGAAAGGTTCAGAGCGCCTTCAGGGAAGGCAGGATTCTCATTTCACCGGTGTGCGCGGACTCAATCAAAGAATTCTCCCTGTACAGATGGGATGAAAAAGCGGCCGGCGACACACCGAGGAAGGAAAATGATCACGCTATGGACGACATCAGATATTTTGTCTCTACGGTTCTCTCGGAAAGCGATGACAGCGGCTTTTTTGCCCTCGCCGCGGCAAGAGAATAAACAGCCTAACCTTTAAAGGTTTCAGGCATCAGTAAAACTTTGTCCGCAGAGGACAAAAGAAAGGAGAATATTTTGGCATTAGGAAAACGCAAAAAACACTCTGAAGTCAGGGAAGTAATCGCTGTTCCTCAGACGGGAAGTGCAGCTCATCCTTTCACCTCTCTTTCCGCCTATATACCCTCAGCTCCCGCCGACACCCGTCTTTATATGGGCCTCAGAGAAGCTGTTCCGGTAATTGACGCGGCAATAAATAAGCTTGTACGTCTTTTAGGTGAATTCAAGGTAGAGTGCGATGACAAAAGGGCTGAAAAAGAGCTCGCCGATTTTCTTGACAGCGTAAATGTGGGCGGTACAAGAAAGGGAATCAATGCTTTCATCGGCACTTTTTTCGAGCAGCTCATAACTACGGGTACAGCTGTAGGAGAGATGATAACAGACTCCTTTACAGTCACACATCTGTTTAATGCTCCCTTGGATAGCATCAGTCTTACCGAAGGAAGCTCTCCTCTGGATATAATCGTTAACGCCGTGGGAGAAAATGGGAATTTCGCTCCCGTGAAATACCCTGAGCTTATTCTTCTGTCGGTGCATAATCCTGAGCCGGGTAAAATCTACGGCACCTCAGTGCTTAAGGGACTGCCCTTCGTCAGCGATGTACTGATGAAGATTTTCAATACGGTAGGCCTTAACTGGGAAAGAGTGGGTAATGTCCGCTTCGCCGTAACCTACAAGCCTCAGAACGATGCTGTCGATAAGGCATACGCTCAGGAAAGAGCTCTTCACGTGGCTAAGGAATGGAGCAGTACCATGAAGCCCGGCGGACCGGTAAAGGATTTCGTGGCACTGGGCGATGTGAGCATAAAGGCTATCGGTGCGGATAATCAGATTCTGGACAGTGAGATACCTGTCAGACAGCTTCTGGAGCAGATAGTAGCCAAGCTCGGTATACCGCCCTTTCTTCTCGGCTTCAACTGGTCAACAAGCGAGAGAATGAGCTATCAGCAGGCGGATATACTTACCAGTGAAATTGACGCCTACCGCAGAGAAATCACCCCCGTGATAAACCGTATCTGCCGTACCTTTCTCAGCCTGCAGGGCTATGACTGCGGCTTTACGGTAGTATGGGATAATCTTACTCTGCAGGACATCACGCTTATGGCTCAGAGTGAGCTTTATAAGGCTCAGAGTGAAAAAATCTACCGTGAAATCGGAGGTGAAAAAAATGAATATGAAAACTGAAAGAGAGCTGGAGCTCATAAACAGTTATACCCGTTCACCGCTTTCGGCAGAGGATGTGTATCTTTTTACCCTTACTCTCTGCGACAATGAGGTGGACAGAGATTTTGAGAGATTCAGCACGGAAAGTCTGGCGGCTTTAGGTGAGCTTTTCATCGGCAAAACAGGTATTTCCGATCACAGTATGCGCTCGGGAGATCAGAGAGCGAGAATTTTCAGAACCTACATCGAAAAAAATCCTCAGAAAAAGACTACCTGCGGAGAGGTTTACACGGCACTTAAGGCCAGAGCCTATATGCTTCGCACCGAGGAAAATGCTTCTCTCATAAAGGAAATAGAGGGCGGCATAAAAAAAGAGGTAAGTGTAGGCTGTGCTATGAATGAATGTATCTGCTCGGTCTGCGGAAAGGATATGAAAAAGCATCTCTGTGAGCATATCAGGGGCAAAACATACGGCGGAAAGCTCTGTCACGGTATTCTTAAAGCTCCCACTGATGCATACGAATGGTCCTTCGTAGCCGTACCCGCCCAAAGAAATGCAGGCGTAACCAAGGCCTTCAAAGGAAAGGAAGAAAAGAAAACAATGACAATCAAAGAATTCAAAAACCTCACTGAGGACACTCTCATTTCAGCTGAGGAAATCGAAAGCATCAAATCCCACATCAGCTCACTGGAAGCTCTCGCCGAGGAAGGCAGAGCCTACCGTGAGCATCTGAGAGCGGAGATAAAGAAATATGCCCTTATCATTATGCCGACGGTAAATGCTTCGGCTTTCGTAAAGGGATGTGACGGTATGGATATAGGAGAGGTAAAGACTCTGTGCCGTTCGCTGGAGTCTCAGGCAAATGCCCGCCTCCCTCTCTCTCCCCAGCTCTCATCATCGAAAGAAGCACAGGTCTTCAATAATTCTGATTTTAAAATTTAAGGAGGAAACAATATGAATAATTATCTCGACGGATTCGACAGACAGGAAGCTACACTCAGAACTACCACTACCATCAAAAGCGGTGCTGTGGTAGGCGTTACAAACAATTTTACCGTAAAAACCGCACCTAACACCACTAAGCCTGTAGGCGTATGTACCTACTGTGACGGCAGTAAGGCAAGCGTGCTTTTAAAAGGTTATGCAGAGGTCTCCTACACAGGTGACACACCTGCTTTCGGTGTAGTAAGCATCGTAGGTAACGGCAGCGGCGGTATCAAAACAGACGCAAGCGGCAGACAGGTCATCGTCATCGCTGTGGATACAGCTAAAATGACCTGCGGAATTATACTTTAAGGAGGAATAAATAATATGGCTACATACGATAACATCAGACTCGAAAAGGGTCTTTACACTACAGGCAAATCCTTCACTGAGGCTCTCGAAAATCTTGACCCCAGTGAAAACTACAAGGGTACGTCTCTCGAGGGTCTCGACGCATATCAGCGTCAGCTCAAGCGCTTCGGCATCAAGGTAGGCGGAAGAAACAGCGACCCCATCGAAAAGTTTTTCAGAACCACTGAGTCTGCGGCTCTTTTTCCCGAATACATTTCCAGAGCGGTAAATCAGGGCTTCGCAGATAACGACACCGTTTCAAAAATCGTCGCTACGACTACTGAAATCGACTCTCTCGATTACCGTTCTCTGGCCGTAGATCTTTCAAAGGGCAACGAAGATATGCGCCCTATTTTAGAGGGTACACATATTCCCGAAACCAGAGTTACCGTTAAGGATAATCTCGTAAAGCTCGAAAAAATCGGCAGAATGATTACTGCATCCTATGAAGCGATCAAATATCAGCGTCTCGATCTTTTCACCGTTACTCTCAGACAGATCGGCCGTGCTATCGCCGCTACACAGGTTGACAGAGCAGTAAGTGCTCTCACAGGCTCAGACGGCTCAGAGGGCACAAGCGAAAGCATCGCTGCTTCAGGGGCTGATTTTACATATGATGATCTTCTTTCTCTCTGGTCATCTTTCGGCAGCTTTAACCTTACCTCGCTCATTGTGAGCACACAGAATCTTTCTAAAATTCTCCGTATGGAGGAATTCAGAGACTCTGCGGCAGGTCTTACCTTCCACGCCACAGGTAAGCTCATAACACCCTTCGGTGCGGAAATCATTCATGTGCCCAGCTTCGGCGATGACCGAATTATCGGCTTCGATAAGGGCAGTGCTGTGGAAAGAGTTCAGGCGGGCGGCATCGTTACAGAGTTTGACAAGCTCATCGACAGACAGCTCGAAAGAGCCAGCGTAACCGTTACATCAGGCTTCGCAAAAATTTACAACGAAGCCACAAAAATCCTTACTCTTTCCTGAGGAGTGAGCTTATGTCCCTTCTCAGCGATATAACAGACTGTCTGATGAATTATGCTGATATGGAAGGCTTTACAGCTGAACAGCTTCAGCCCTACTGCGATGCAGCACTGTCCCGGGTAAGGATAAATCTTAAGCCCGGTATTACTGAGGATAACCCACTTATTATACCCACAGCGGCGGCAATTGCCCACTTTAATTTCTTTCTCGCGCGACTGTCTGAAACGGACAAATACGGTTCCTTCACTGCAGGTGATATGACAGTAAGAAGAGATCTCGGAAAAGAGTTTCTCTTTGAAGAGCGCATAAAAAATGAGGCGCTTGCCGCCGCCTCATCCATTCTCGCAGACAGAGGCTTTCTTTTCTGTGGAGAATAAGATTATAAAAAACAGGCTTTTCGAAAAATACGGTGTTACCGTCAGCTCTGTCGGTGAAAGTGATTCAGTTTCTTTCAGCGGTTTTCTTCAGCCGCTGAGATATAAAAATAAAATCTATTTAAGCGGCGTTCCTACGGAGCTCGGCTACGACGGAATGAATAAATATCTTCTGCTGGCACCGCCTGAGGTGGATATAAAGTATCTCACAGAAAGAAACTACACTCTTTCCTTCGGCGATGATATCTTCTCTACGGATCACTGTGAGCCTGTTTATCTCGGAAAGAAAAAACTGTACTACTGGGCAATAGTACACAAGGAGGGATAATATGCAGTCATCGACCGCTCTCATTGACTCCTTCATTAAAATTATCGGGGAATCCTCTCTTCTGAATGAAAACTGTCAGGCCATAAGGGCTTATGAAGGAACTAACCTTCCCGTTCCCATTAAAAAGACATACTTTTCATTCTCTGCATCCGAAAGCAGTCTTTATCTTTCCGCTGATGCAAACGGAAACAAAGCCGAAGTAAACAGCATAAAGATATCCGTCAATTGCTTCGTACCTCTTTTCCTGTCTCCTGCGATTATTCATAACCTAGCAGAGACGGTGATGCTTGTTCTTATGAACAGCAATAAAAGCATTACAGGCTTCACCGTGGGAAAGACCGTATACGACAAGGATGTGGATGCTTTCAGAATAGGCTGCGAAATTCATTATCAGACAGAAAAACAGGTGTAAAAAAGAGCCGTACCCAAATGGGTGCGGCTTTTTACTATTAGAGGCAGCTGCACAGTATCAATGTCTCGTGTCGTCCGAGTAGCACTCGCAGAATCTCGCCTGGAATGAAGGCTCGTGGTTTCCCGCATAAAGGTGGCTCAGGTCACCGTACTGTATACAGGTGAAAATGGCCGTTCCCTTTTCTCTTTCCTGGGTGGCGAGACGGGTGACGGAGGTGGGAAGTGCCACGAAATTATGCCACATAACCATAGGTGAAATACCGAATATGTGGGAGAGAATAACGGACTCTACTCCGAAATGGCAGAAAAGCACTATCCGTGCATGACTTTCCTGTTCTACCCTGAAAATTTTTCCTTTATGGTGATAGCCGTATTTTTTCAGAAGCTCGTCCAAACCGTCGCAGACCTTTTTATACTGTTTGTAAACTCCGCCCTGTCTCATCAGACTGACTCTGTGCCAGCGGTCATAGGAGTAGTAATCGGGTTGTGCCGTCCAGTAGGAGGGGAGTCTGTCCCAACAGGAGGTTTTTCTGAAAAGGCCCTGCTTTACTCTGCCCTCGAACTCTGTCAGCCAGGGAAGAGTTTCCGCTGTTCTGCCTACCTTGTCGAGAGTGTAGGAAGCGGTTTTCTGAGCTCTGCCCAGGGGAGAACAGTAAAAGTCCGTTACCTCAAGCTTTGCGAGCCTTTCGGCTAAAAGCCTGGCTTCCTCGATGCCTTTATAGGTAAGGGTATCTCTTTCGTAGTCGGGATCTCCGTGGCGCACGATAAGTATTTCCATATTTCTCTCTCCTTCCTTTTTTTCATTATAGCACTTAGTTGTCCTGTTGGCAAGACAGAACTGCACTCAATTGCAGTACGGTAAAACTTTTATTTTTTTTCTGTGAAACTATTTATTTTAGGTTCATAATGTAATATAATAGAGCCTGCGGATGTACGCATCCCGAAGGAGGATTTACTATGTCAGCTTTTGAAAAAATCCTCAGCAAAAGCGAAGAATATCTGAAAATTAAAGATAATATACGTCGGGGGGTACATCCTTTCGGCGTTATCGGTCTTTCCAGGATTCATAAAGCACACTATATTTCTTCTATAGTAAAAGAGACAGGGAAAAAGGCACTTATCATCTGTGCCGATGAGGGTGAAGCCACCAAGCTTTGTAAGGATATTTCTGCCTTCTGTGACGGTGCACAGGTTTATCCTGCCCGTGATTTTCGCTTCCGTGAAAGCGAGAGTAAGTCTCTGGACTTCGAGCAGAAGAGAATGGGTGTGCTTACTAATATTTTAGACGGTGAATGTAATTTCGCTCTGTGCAGTATTGAGGCGGCAGTACAGGTTACCATACCCCGCAGTGAGCTTCAGAAACGCTCATTTAAAATCGAGGTTTCACAGGAGCTGTCCACTCACGAGGCGGTCAATGCACTCCTTTCGGCAGGCTATACCCGCACCGAGCAGGTAGAGGGCACGGGACAGTTTTCTCTTCGTGGCGGTATACTCGACATTTTCCCACCGGGAAATGAAAGTCCCGTCAGAATCGAATTCTGGGGTGATACTGTTGACTCTGTTTCTTCCTTTGATACGGAAAGTCAGCGCAGAAAGGAAAATCTTGACTCCGTAAAAATAACTCCCTCCCGTGAGGTGCTTTTCGATTCACAGGACGAAATGAAAAAACGCCTTGAAAATTTTCTGCCTTCTGTCAAGGGTAAGGGCAGTGTAAAGGCCAAAGCACTGATAAATGAGGATATTGATAAGCTCAGCCGCTTTATGAGTGTCGCCAACGATAAATATATTTCTTTAGCCTACAGTGAAAAGGAAACCGTCTTCGATTATATGCAGGACAGTCTGATTTTCATCTGTGAAAGCTCCTCGGTAAAGCAGAAATTCAATTCTGCTTCGGCTCTTTTTACAGAGGATATAAAGGCCCTCTTTGAGGAAAGTATACTTACCAAAGGTCTCGACACCTTCACCCTTACCTGGAATGAGGTTATCTCATTTTATGAAAAGGGCAGCACCGTTTATATGGATAATCTTGCCCGAGGCTCCTTTGATACGCCTGTTAAAGCTCTCGTGAGTGTTAACGCCTCACTTTTATCAAGATGGGACGGCACCCTTTCCTTCCTTATGGAGGATCTGGAGCCGCTAATGAAAATGGGCTTTACCTGTGCTGTTATGGCAGGCACGGAAAAAAGTGCGAAGGAGCTTGCCTATGATCTGGAAACGGAAGGGATAAAGAGTCATTATTTCCCTGTAATTCCTGCCGAATTCCCAGAAAAGACCGTCAGTGTAATTGCGGGCAGTGTCTCCTCGGGTATCGAATATAACAGCCTTAAATTTGCTCTGTTTACCTACGGCAGAGCTGTGGAAAAGCAGAAAAGAAAGGTTAATCCTGCCTTTAAGGGCAGAAAGGGCATAACCTCTCTGGAGGAAATTTCCCGCGGTGATTATGTGGTTCACGCCATCCACGGTATCGGTATTTTCGACGGAATTACCACCATGACCGTAGGGGGCAAGATAAAGGATTTCATAAAGATCAATTTCAGAGGTACAGATGTGCTCTATCTTCCCGTAACACAGCTCGACCTTATCGCTAAGTATATTTCCCCCAAGGATACTGATAAGGTAATTAAGCTTAACCGCCTGGGAAGTGATGAATGGAAGAAAACCCGTTCGAGAGTAAAAAGCGCCGTCAAGGATATGGCGGCAGAGCTTACGAAGATTTATTCCGCACGACTTAATTCTCCGGGCTTTGCCTTCTCTCCGGATATGGATATGCAGAATGATTTTGAGAGACGCTTTGAGTTTGAGGAGACCGACGATCAGCTGGAGGCTGTAAGTGAAATCAAACGTGATATGGAAAGACCGAGCCCTATGGACAGACTGCTGTGCGGTGATGTAGGCTTCGGAAAAACTGAGGTGGCACTCCGCGCCGCTTTCAAATGTGTGGCTGACGGTAAGCAGTGTGCCATACTCGTTCCCACCACCATATTGGCCTTTCAGCATTTTCAGACCATAAAAAAGCGCTTTGACGGCTTCCCTGTAGAAATAGATATGCTTTCGCGCTTCAGAACTCAGTCAGACAGAACGAAAATAAAAAAGGCCCTCAAAAGAGGCAGTATAGATATTATAGTCGGCACCCATTCCATCATCGCCAAAAGTGTGGAGTTCAAAGATTTAGGTCTTCTCATCGTCGATGAGGAGCAGCGCTTCGGTGTGGCACAGAAGGAAAAGCTGAAGGAAAAATTCCCCTTGGTGGATGTTCTCACCCTTTCGGCTACACCTATTCCCCGAACACTCAATATGGCTATGACAGGCATCAGGGATATGTCTGTTCTGGAAATTCCTCCCGTGGGCAGATACCCGGTTCAGACCTATGTGGTTCCTCAGGATATGGAAATTTTAGCCGAGGCTATGGAAAGAGAAATCCGCCGTGGCGGTCAGGTTTATTATCTTCATAACCGTGTTGACTCTATCGAAAGAAGAGCGACAGAGATAAGGAAGTATCTTCCCGATGCGAGAATAGGTATCGGACACGGTAAAATGAGTGAGGACGAATTAAGTGAAATATGGCGAAAGCTACTGGAGAATGAAATCGACATTCTTCTCTGCACCACCATCATCGAAACAGGTGTGGATGTTCCCAATGCAAACACTCTTATCATCGAGGATGCAGACAGGATGGGTCTTGCTCAGCTTCATCAGATAAGAGGACGAGTGGGCAGAAGCTCACGCCGTGCCTACGCCTATTTTACCTATAATAAAAATAAAGAGGTAACGGAAATCGCACAGAGACGACTTTCCGCTATCAAAGAATTTACCGAGTTCGGTTCGGGCTTCCGTATCGCTATGCGTGACCTGGAAATCCGCGGTGCGGGTAATGTTCTCGGTGCACAGCAGCACGGCCATATGGAAGCTGTGGGCTACGATATGTATCTGCAGATTCTTTCGGAAACCATCGAGGAGGAAAAGACAGGCGTAGAGGTTAAGGAAAAGCAGGAGTGCCTTATCGATATTTCCGTCGATGCCCATATTCCCGAGGGTTACATTGACTCGGTGAAAAATCGCATAGGTATGTATAAGAGAATAGCTGAAATCGAAACAGGAGAGGACGCTATGGATGTTCTCGACGAATTCATTGACCGCTTCGGTGACCCGCCCAAGGCTGTGGAGGGTCTGGTGGAGGTAGCACTTTTGCGCTCGAAGGCGGCGAAGCTCGGCATTTATGAAATCAAACAGCAGGACACTATGCTTTTAGCCTTCGTCAATGAGCTGAAGCCTCAGTATATCGCTGCCGTGGGTCATAAACTCAGAGGTAAAGCGATGATAAGTGCCGCCAAAACGAGTCCCTACATTTCCTACAGGCTTAAGGGCATCAGCCCCGTGGAGGGGATGAAGGAGCTGGTGGAAGCACTTTCTGAATGAATGCAGAAGGCGGAACGGCGGGTGAGATTTCTGGAAATAAAAAATGATACACCGCCACTTTTACAGATACATTTCTGTATGGACATGGCGATCCGTGTCCGCAAAATCACCGCCACATCACGGCAAATCGTAGGGGCGACCATCGGTCGTCCGCGACATAAATCATTAGCTGATCTTTAATTGCCGCAACAGTAGGGAACGGTCTTGACCGTTCCGTGTTTCCCGGTTTACGGCGATAAATATAAACAACCGTTTTTTTTGTAGTTGAATATTGCTTTTATGTGCAAAAAATATTCATGGTCGGAACGGTCAAGACCGTTCCCTACTTTCGCGAATTATTTCAGTGTGACGATAGTTACACCTGTCTCGCCTTCACCGTAAACACCCAGACGGAAGAATTTGACATATCTGCTTTTACGAAGGTATTCCTGTATGCCTTTTCTGAGAGCTCCTGTACCCTTGCCGTGGATAACGGTGATTTCACCGAGGCCGAGACGGAGAGCCTGATCTATGTAGCGTTCGAGCTCGAGAATACCCTCCTCGATGTTCATACCTCTCAGGTCACAGCGGGTCTGTGCCTCACTGCCGGGAGAGAAAACGTGTTCCTTTTTGTTGGGTACACTGCGGTTTTTGTTCTGCTTTGCCTTCTGCTTTTCGGCAAGTCTGATATTAGAAAGGGGAGTGCGCATTTTCATAATGCCCGCCAGAACCTCGATGTTACCCTTTCTGTCCTCGAGAGCGGTTACGGTGGCAGTTTTACCCATATCCACGAGGAATACCTCGTCGCCTAACTTAAGAGGACGGGGAAGAACATAGTTTTCATCCTCGATAACGGCAGCTACCACGGGATTTGTTATATCGTCGAAGTCAGCGAGACCTTTTTTCATCAGCTGCTTTGCTCTGCGGAGCATTTCTGCCTTATCGGCATTTTTATCGCTTTCCTTTTTCAGCTTTTCCAGCTCAGCTGTAAGGGCATAAGCGCTTCGCTTGGCCTGCTCGACTATCTTGAGTGCCTGACTCTGAGCCTTTTCCAGCTCCTTCTGACGCATCTCCTCGATGCTGTCCTTATATTTCTGAGCCTGAGCCTTTTCGATTTCAGCCTGAGCCTTGAGTGCTTCGGCTTCTTTGGTCTGCTCCTCGAACTGCTGTCGGGATTTTTCCAGTGTTTCGATGACAGTTTCGAACTGTGTGCTTTCTTTGGAAACGAGCTCTTTGGCTCTGTCGATAATGCTCTCCTCCATACCTAAGCGAAGGGATATAGCGAAAGCATTTGAACGGCCGGGGGTACCGATTAAAAGACGGTAGGTGGGCTTGAGCGAGGAAACATCGAACTCACAGGAGCCGTTTTCTATGCCCGGGGTCTGCAGGGCGTAGGCCTTAAGCTCCGCATAATGAGTGGTGGCGGCTATTCTTGCACCCTTATGGTGTAATCTTTCCAGAATGGAGATAGCCAGAGCCGCACCCTCGATGGGGTCTGTGCCTGCACCCAGCTCGTCGATGAGAACGAGGGATTTGTCGTCAGCCACATCGATAATATTTATTATATTCACCATGTGTGACGAGAAGGTGGACAGAGACTGCTCGATGCTCTGCTCGTCACCGATGTCAGCGAGTATTCTGTCAAATACACTCACACGGCTCTGATCCTTTACGGGAAGCATCAGTCCGCACATAGCCATCAGACACATAAGACCCACGGTTTTTATGGAGACGGTTTTACCGCCTGTATTGGGGCCTGTGATGATGAGAGTGTCGAATTTTTCGCCGAGCATAATGTCCGTAGGAACTACCTTTTTCGGGTCGATAAGGGGATGCCTTGCCTGTTTAAGGTCGATGATGCCCTCGTCGTTGAGAATAGGCACCGTAGCCTTCATGGCGTAAGCTAATTTTGCTTTGGCAAAGATAAGATTAAGCTCCACGGCACATTCGTAGCTTGCCTTGATACCCTCGTAAAAGCCTCCTGCCTCTGCGGAAAGCTCAGCGAGGATTCGTTCGATTTCTTCTCTTTCCTTGCCCTGAAGAACCTTAATTTCGTTGTTGGCCTCCACTACTGCGGCTGGCTCCACGAAAACTGTAGCACCGCTGGAGGACGTGTCGTGGACAAGACCGCTGATTTCGTTTCTGTGCTCGATTTTAACGGGGACTACATATCTGCCGTTTCTCATAGTAATAATGGAGTCGCGTAAGAATTTCTGGTAGTACTGAGATTTGGTGAGCTTGTCCAGCTGATCTCTTACCTTTGAGGAGGCGGCACGGATTTTTCTTCTGATTTCATAAAGGGCGGGGGAGGCATTGTCACTCATCTCCTCCTCGCTTATGATAGCATTGGTGATTCTGTCCTCGAGAAACTTATTCGGGGACATGGAGTAAAAGAGAGAGTCAATCCGTGTGGTGATACCTGCATTTTTGCTTCTCCACTCATTCAGCGAGCGGATGACACGGAGAACCTCTGCTATGTCTAAAAGCTCACGCATATTCAGAACGCTTCCCGCATTGGCACGGCTGAGAGCGTTATTTACATTTTTAAGAGAGCCGAAGGAGGGCGCACCGAATTTCGCCATCAGGGCGTGGGCATCCTCTGTCTGACCTAAAAGAGCATTGGCTAAGGCTAAATTGGTCTCGGGCTCTAAATGCTCTGCCATATATTTTGCGTCCTCGCAGGAGGTGTACTGTGTAAGCAGAGCGAGTACTTTATTGAGTTCCAGTGAAATATGATGTTTATTCATTGCATTAACCTCATATCATTTTTTTATAAAAGTCCAGTGTTTTAAATTTCTTTCGTGTGATGCTTTTCAGATATCTTTCGCTGATTTCCGACAGAGCGGAAAGTCCGTCGGGAGAAAGAGAAAAGCTGAAAATTTTATTCCCGGGGGCAAGACAGATATATCGCATCGCCGTAAGCACTCCCTGAGAGCAAGGGATAAGTCTTTTTCCTGCTTTACATTTACCGCAGAAAAATTCACCCGTACTGCAGTCGAAGAAAATTTCATCCTCGGTGAAGTCGCATCCGCACTCACAGCAGCATTCCACGGCCGGCATATAGCCTGCCAGAGTGAGAAGACGGAGCTCGGTGACACTCTTTATGAGAGAAATATCTTTTTTACCGTCGCAGAGAAGATGAAGGGAATTCAGAATGAGGGAAAGCTCCTCGTCAGCTTTATCCTCACGGGGGCAGAGCTCGTATGTAAGCTCAGCGAAATACTGAGCCAGAGAAAGCACCGTCAGATCCTCACGCAGACGGAAAAACACCTGTTTGGGTACTGCATCCTTAAGCACGTATGAGTCACCTCTGGTGCTTGCCACGGAAAGGTCGGAGTAGGCTAAAAGGCTGGTGGCACTGCTGTGCTTTCCTGTCTTGGCGCCGTTAGCGAAGATGCTGATAACGCCCCTTTCACGGGTGAGGACGGTAATTATTTTGTCCTTGTCCTTGAGAGGCTTTTCGTTAATTATTATACCATCCGTCAAAATCGTCATATTCAAGCTCCTCTGCGTGGGGGTTGTTGAGATAAAATTCTTCGGCGGCCTCCATATCCATTGAGTCAAGACTACCGTTATAGCTGTCTGATGCGTTTTTATAGCGAAGGTAATCGGAGACCTTGCCTGTTTTCATAAAAATATTCCATAAATCTTTTTTGTTCATTTCTGACACCTCACTGTAAATGATACACATATCATTTGCAGAAAAGTGAGAATAATGCGGAAGTTTAATAAATGTAAAGTGCAAAGTGCAAAGTGCAAAACGCAAAGTGGCGTAGAAGGCTTCGGGAAGCAAGAAAGCAATACACCGCCAAATTAACAAATTGACTATGGTAGGGAGGGGTGACCCTACCCTGCCGCTTTGCAGTCTTTCCTGAAAGGAGAGG
>CALCHE010000113.1 GCA_937901145.1 uncultured Clostridia bacterium | reverse complement strand
ATCCCACTCCCTCCACTATCACTCCTGCCCTCGAGGGTATGCTCAAAGCCTTCGCTCCCAATGTGGATGCACCCTTAAAGCAGGTTTTCAATAACATAAATCTTCTCAAGCCTGTAGTTAAAAAGGCTATGGAATCCATCCCTGATGCTGCGGCTATGATCAGAACACAGATTACTCTTACCTCACTGAAGGCATTCAACGAAAAGGGAACAGTGCCTGACGAAGCTTCGGCTACCTACTCCGTGAGACTCGCTCCCCAGGATAAATTCGACGACATTTTAGCCCACATTAAAAAGGCCGTAGGCGATGATATCGAAATCGAAACAGAGAAAATGAGAGAGGCTCCTCCCATCTCAGATTTCCACACAGAAGGCTTCGAGTATATCAAAGAAACCGTAAAGAAGGTTTATCCCGGCTACGGTGTATCACCCTTCATCCTCAATGCGGCTACCGACTCCAGACATTTCGCACATCTGTGCAATACATACCGCTTCGGTGCTTTCGCCATTAATAATGAGCTTTTCGCTACAGTTCATAACGAGGATGAAAGACTCCCTGTTAAAGAATTCAAACAATCCATAGACTTCTATGTGGAGTTTATGAAAGGACTTAAATGAATGCAGAATGCAGAGTGCAGAACGCAGAATGGCGGGACAAATTTCGTAAATGAATAAGTGATACACCGCCGAATTTACAAATTAAATATTGTAGGGCGGGATGACCTCATCCCGCCACTTTTTTATGATAATCCTTTTCTTTCAGGATTAATTTTATAAATATACTTGCGGAGTAAAATAGGATTTGCTATAATAAAATTACCACACGAAAACTTTATATTAGAACTCCAACTATCAGAAGTCGTTTTTTATTTCGGTAAAAATACAGGCTTCTATTTTGGCATTTCTGATTTTTGGAGTTGCTAAAGTTTTTGTGTGGTAGCAAAACGGAGTTTGTGTTTTTCGTGTGTGCATTCTTCGGTTTGCACACACTTTTTATTTTTAAAGGAGATTTTTATGGCAAACTTTATTGAAGAATTGTACTACAGTAATATCGATGTTCACGAAAATCGAAACGATTTTACAGAAAAGGCAAAAACAAAACTGAAAGACTTAATCGAAAAAGAGGAAAATATAAAAAAGACTTTGTCTGAAGATGCCGAAAAAATGTTTACGGAGTTTGCCGATTTATATAGTGATTATGTTTATCTCTCTAATTTAGAAAAATTTATTATCGGTTTTCGGGTAGGTGCGAAATTCACATACGATACTTTTAAGAGCGATAATTGAACAAAAAATCCAGAGACATTTTTTTGCCTCTGGATTAGTCATCTGTATTTTTACTTACATGGCGGACTATATCTTCCTGTTATATCAATCTTTTCCCGCCCATTCTGCGTATTAAAGTTACTCCGTCCGGAGCACATCGCAGAGCCTCCACTGAAAGGTAATTCCCCTGTTAGGGGAAATGTCACGA
>CALCHE010000112.1 GCA_937901145.1 uncultured Clostridia bacterium | reverse complement strand
TAAAAAATCAACCCTCAAATCGGTGAGAAACGAGGGTTTGTCATCAGTCTGAACCCTCTCACAGCATACGGTGTGAGAGGGTTTTCATCATTTACAGCATATTTTTATTATTCTTCCTCGAAGGATTCTTTGCCAAGACCGCACCAGGGACATACCCAGTCTTCGGGAACATCCTGCCAGGCTGTGCCGACCTCGACTCCGTTTTCAGTATCACCGATAGCGGGATCATAGACATATCCGCAGGGACAAACATATTTTTTCATAAAAATCACCTCGTGTTTTATTTCGTATATATTATGCCTTGGAAGGACGATGTTTAGTCATTATCTCCGAAATTGCATCCATTATCTTGCCATGGCAGCCGCCGCAGCCTGTGGAGCAGTGGGTGATCTTCTGAACCTCATCGAAGGCTTTTTCTACGTCTTCGAATTTATCGAACTTATTCAGTGCATCCTCTACGTCGAAGAATGAAACTTTTTTACAGTTACAGATAGTGTAATCAAACATAGTTTTCTCTCCTTTAATAATAAATGTATAAAACGAGAGGGGGCACGAAACCGCATCCCCTCGATATGATCTGAATCTTTATTTGTCACTCTGAACCAAACTGTCAGAAGGTGACAGAGGGGTTATATAAGCCTCGCCTGAAAGGAGAGGCGGCAACCGTCAGGTTGACGGAGAGGTCTTAACTGAAATATCTGTTAAGAAGACCTTCGAATGCCTTACCGTGTCTTGCTTCGTCACGAGCCATTTCGTGAACAGTGTCGTGGATAGCGTCGAGGCCGTGTTCCTTAGCCATCTTAGCCAGGTCGAATTTGCCCTGTGTAGCGCCGTTTTCAGCAGCAACTCTCATTTCGAGGTTTTTCTTGGTGCTGTCAGTTACTACTTCACCGAGAAGCTCTGCGAACTTAGCAGCGTGCTCTGCTTCTTCGTAAGCAGCCTTTTCCCAGTAGAGACCGATTTCGGGATAACCTTCTCTGTGAGCTACTCTTGCCATAGCGAGGTACATACCTACTTCGGAGCATTCGCCGTTGAAGTTGTCACGAAGACCCATAATGATTTCTTCGGGAACGTTAGCTTCTTTACCTACGCCGAGGATGTGTTCTGCTGCCCAGGTCATACCTGCGCCTTCTTCTCTTTCCTTCATCTTAGCCTTACAGATAGGGCAAGCGTCGATTTTTTCATCACTTTCATAACCGCATACGGGGCAATAATACTTTTTCATTTTTCTTTCCTCCAAGATAATTATTTTTTGTCTGAGTTTTTGCAATCGGGGCAGATGCCGTAGAACATCAATGAGTGAGATGTTACAGTACCGTCAAAGCCGCGGGGGAGGGAGTTAAGACTCACTCCCGGGTCGATATCCAGGTCTATGACCCTTCTGCAGTTAATGCAGGTCAGGTGGTAATGACCGTGAGCATGTCCGTCGAATCGGTCGCTGTCACCGGTGGGGATTTTCAGAATGAGCCCTTCGCCTTCTAATAGCTTCAGGTTTCTGTACACCGTGGCAAGACTGATGGTAGGGACTACCTCTTTCACTGCGAGGAAGACGTCCTCTGCAGTGGGATGATCGTACCGTGACTGTAAGTTTGCCAGCACCGCATCCCGTTGCTTACTGGATTTTAGTGTTGACATAAGTCCTGCTCCAATCGTTTTTTTTGTATTTAATAATGATAATCATTATCATTATCGTGACTTTATAATAGCATAAGATTTTTCAGATGTCAATAGGTTTTTGAAAATTTTCGAGAAAAATTTTTGATTTTGCTTCCCTTGCTTGCAGGGGAGGTGTCACGAAGTGACGAAGGGGTTTCGTAGTGGCGACCATCGGTCGCCTTATGAATGCAGAGTGCAGAACGCAGAATTGCGTATGAAAATTCTAAAATAATAAGCGATAGTCCGCCACTTTTTTGAAACTTTCCGTAGGGACATGGCGTGCCGTGTCCGCAAAGTTATCTCACTCTCACGGCAAACACCGTAGAGGCGACCATCGGTCGCCTTTCACGCTCTCGTAAAAGATTTTTCGCTCCGCTCAAAATGACAGTGTGGGTTCGTATAGGGGACGGCGCCTCGACGTCCCGAAGATTAAGAGAAGGCAACAGCGTAGTATTTGAAACCGACCATTTCAGCTATTATGTAATCTTGGGCGGTGAAAAAGAAGCCGATACAGGTGATAACATCAAATGTGAATGTCTCTGTCATAAAACACCTTTACTTGAAATTATTATGAGAATTTTCAAAATGCTCGCAAAATTCCTCGGTACAGAGATAACATTCCCTTGTGATTGCTGAAAATTAAATAAAACGAAAGGGCAGGGCAACCTGTCCTTTTTTCTGTTTTCAGGTAAGCAAAGTTTATTTTTTTAATATTTCCTCTTGACAAACGGTTTTGTTGGTGTTAAAATAATCACAATTTAAATCTTTAAAGCTTTAAATGAATAAAGCGAAAGTTTTCCGATATTCTTGCTATAAAAGGAAAATCAATCTTTCAATATAATTTAAGGTTTCATATTGACGGTATTTTTAAATAGAGTTATAATTAATTATTAAGCACTTTGCTGTGCAGTGAAATTTATTAAGACGGTGATAGTTATGGTAAATGAAAAAATGTATGACCTCGGTGCGAAAAGCTCCGTAATAAGAGAAATATTTGAATACGGTAAAAAGAGAAAGGCTGAAATCGGCGCAGAAAATGTCTATGACTACAGCTTGGGTAATCCCAGTGTTCCTGCTCCCGAAATCGTAAACGAAACCATCCGCGAGCTTACTGAGACTCTTCCCTCCACGGTGCTTCACGGCTACACCTCCGCAGTGGGTGATAACGATACCAGACAGGCAATAGCCGACGACCTTAACGAACGCTTCGGCACTGCCTTTTCATTTAAAAATTTCTATATGACTGCAGGTGCCGCCGCTTCTCTTTCCATCTGCTTTAAGGCACTTACTGAAAAGGACGATGAAATTATTATCTTCGCTCCCTATTTCCCTGAATACAGAGTTTTTATCGAGGCTGCGGGTGCTAAGCCTGTAGAGGTCAAATGTAAGGCAGAGGATTTACAGATCGACCTTGACGCTTTCGAAAAGGCTATCACACCGAAAACCAAGGCGGTAGTGGTAAACTCTCCCAATAACCCCTCAGGTGTGGTTATCAGCGAGGAAATAATTGTGGAAATGTGCCGCATTATGAACGAAAAGCAGAAGGAGTACGGAAAAGAGATTTTCCTCATCTCTGACGAGCCATACAGAGAGCTGGTTTACGGTGATGCAAAGGTGCCGTATCTCACTAAATACTATGATAACACTCTCGTTTGCTATTCATATTCCAAATCTCTTTCACTTCCCGGCGACAGAATCGGTTATATTCTCGTTCCCGATGAGGTGAGTGATTTCGAGCTGATTTATAAATCAGTATGCGGTGCAGGCCGTGCCCTCGGTTATGTGTGCGCACCCTCACTTATGCAGTTTCTTATCAGAAAATGTGTGGGCAAGACAAGTGATGTATCTGTCTACAAAATGAACAGAGACATTCTTCTTGATGCCTTCTCAGAGCTCGGCTTTAAAACCGCTAAGCCCGACGGTGCATTCTATCTGTTTATGAAATCTCCCGAGGAAAGTGCCGAAGCCTTCTGCGAAAAGGCGAAAAAGTACGATCTTCTCCTGGTGCCCAGTGATTCCTTCGGCTTCCCCGGCTATGTGAGACTTTCTTACTGCGTTTCCACAGAAATGATAAAGAAATCTCTTCCTGCATTTAAGGAGCTTGCGAAGGAATATAATCTTATTTAAAGGAGTAAGCTTATGGATAAGCTTAATAAGGCAAGAGAAATAATCGGCGAAGCAGATAAAGAGATAGCCGCACTTTTCGAAAAAAGAATGTCGGCTGTCAGAGAGGTAGCCGAGTATAAAAAGGAAAGAGGTCTTCCTGTTTTTGACGGAGCAAGAGAGGACTTTCTTATCAGTAAAAACTTAGAATATATCGGAAACGATGAAATAAAGGATTTCTATGTTTCTTTTATAAAAAGCACTATGGATATTTCTAAAAGGTATCAGCATCGCATTTTAGAGGGTGCGAATGTGGCCTACAGCGGTGTGGAGGGTGCCTTTGCTCATATAGCCGCAGGCAGAATCTTCCCCGACGGAAAGAGAATTTCTTATCCTGATTTCAAAGCTGCTTATGAGGCGGTGGAAAAGGGTGAGTGCGACTGTGCCGTTCTTCCCATCGAAAACAGCAGAGCGGGTGAGGTAGGTCAGGTTATCGACCTTATCTTTTCAGGCTCGCTTTATGTGAACGGACTTTACAGCCTCGACATCCGTCATAACCTTATCGGTACACCCGATGCCACAGAAAAGGACATCGTAAAGGTTATCAGCCATCAGCAGGCTCTCGACCAGTGCGCCTCCTACATCAGAAATCAGGGCTATAGGGCGGAAGGCTGCGAAAACACAGCCAGAGCGGCGAAATTGGTAGCGGACACGGGTGATAAGACCTTGGCTGCCATCGCGAGCAGAGAGACAGCAGAGCTTTATTCTCTTAAGGTTATCAGAGAAAACATTAACGAGGCAAGTGATAATACCACACGCTTCGTGGTTCTTTCCCGCACACTCTGTACGGAAAAAAGAGACCACAGCATTATCGTTTTCACCGTGCCCGACAAGGCGGGTGCCCTGGCTCACGCCATTAATGTAATCGGTCATCACGGCTACTCGATGAGATCAATCAAAAGCCGTGCTATGAAGGACCTTATCTGGACCTATTATTTCTATGTTGAAATCGAGGGTGATTTACAGACACGCCGAGGCAGATATATGCTCGACGAGCTTTCCGACTGCTGTGACCGCCTTAAAATGATAGGCACCTATAAAGATAATTCGAAGATTTGAGTGATAAAGATGATTATACCCCTTAATTTAGGCGAGAAATCCTATGACATAATCCTCGAAAGGGGAGCTTTAAATAAAGCGAAGGAGCTTTTAGGTATAGCAGCTGACAGAAAGGTGCTCATCGTTACCGACTCGGGAGTGCCGACGGAATATGTCAGCACCGTTTCGGCTTCCTTCGAAAACTGCTCTGTTTTTACCTTCCCTCAGGGCGAAGCAAGTAAAAACTTCGATACCTACCGTCAGATTTGTGAAAGACTTATGGATTTATCCTTTACCCGAAAGGATGCAGTGGTAGCCCTTGGCGGAGGTGTTACGGGAGATATGGCGGGCTTTGCCGCCGCCACCTATATGAGAGGTATCGACTTTTATAATATTCCCACCACACTTCTTTCTCAGGTAGACTCCTCCATCGGAGGCAAGACAGCCATTGACCTTGGCAGGATAAAAAACATCATCGGTGCTTTTCATCAGCCGAAAAGGGTAATCATTGACCCTGATGTGCTCTCTACTCTTTCTGACAGACACCTAAAAAACGGCCTTGCCGAAGCAATGAAAATGGGACTTACGATGGATAAGGAGCTCTTTGAGATTTTCGAAAAGGGTGAAGCCGAGGAGAGAATCGACGAGGTAATCGAGCGTTCTCTGAGAGTAAAAAAGAGGGTAGTCGAAGAGGATGAAAAGGAAACAGGCCTTCGTAAGGTGCTGAACTTCGGTCATACTGTCGGTCACGGAATAGAAGCCTCGGCTTTCGGTGAGCTTTACCACGGTGAATGCGTGGCTCTGGGTATGATACCGATGTGCGCTGACGGCATAAAAGACAGAGTCATTTCGGCACTGGAGAAAACAGGTCTTCCCGTATCCTATCCCTTCGACAGAGAAAAGGTAAGGGAAGCACTCTCCCACGATAAAAAGAGTGACACGAAGGGTATAACTGCTGTTTTCTGCAGAGAAATCGGTACCTTCGAGTTCATAAATACCGATACAGAAGAATTAATGAAACTGATATAAAAGAGGGATGAAAAATGAAAAACACTTTCGGCAATTCCCTTTCCGTAACTCTTTTCGGTGAAAGTCACGGTGCAGCCATCGGCTGTGTTATTGACGGCATTTCACCGGGAATAGAGGTAGATAAAGATTTTATCTCTTCTCAGATGGAAAAAAGAAAGGGCGTTAACGCTCTTTCCACAGGTAGAAGAGAAAAGGATGAAGTGAAAATACTCAGCGGTGTTTTTGAGGGTAAAACAACAGGTACACCCATCTGTATTATGATAGAAAACGCAGATACAAAAAGCAAGGACTATTCTGAAACTAAAGACCTTGCACGTCCTTCTCACGCAGACTATACTGCCGAGTGTAAATACGGCGGTTATCAGGACTACAGGGGTGGCGGACACTTCTCGGGCAGAATTACGGCACCCCTGGTAGCCGCAGGAGCCATAGCCTTAAAGGCACTTGAAGGCAAAGGTATTAAGAGTGCTACCCATATTTCACGCTGCGGTGACATCGAGGACAGAGAGTTCGGAAGCTATGACGACGATTTCGCTCTTCTTGAAGCTATTGACATTCCCGTGCTCTGCGAAAAGAAAAGAGAGGAAATTTCTGCTCTTATCTCAGAGTGCAGAAGGGACGGAGACAGCATCGGCGGTGTTCTTTCCACAGCTGTGACAGGCATGCCTGCAGGTGTAGGTGAGCCCTGGTTTGACACGGTGGAGAGTATGCTTTCTCACGCACTCTTCTCAGTTCCTGCGGTCAAGGGAGTGGAATTCGGTGCAGGCTTTTCCTTCGGTGAAATGAGAGGAAGTCAGGCTAATGACAGCTTTTACTGCGAGGGTGGCACCGTAAAGACAAAAACGAATAATAACGGTGGTATTAACGGCGGCATTACAAACGGTATGCCCATAACCTTCCGCTGTGCGGTGAAGCCTACTCCTTCTATTTATAAAAAACAGGAAACGGTGAACTTTAAGGAAAAGACAGAGGAGGAGCTTCTCATTGAAGGCAGACACGACCCTGCCATTATCCACAGAGCAGTCGTAGTTATCGACAGTGTGACGGCTCTCACTCTCTGTGATTTGCTTATCAGCCGTTTCGGAACGGATTATTTTAAACCTTAAAAGATGTGATTAAAATGAAATACGGACTTATCGGTGAAAAATTAGGACACAGCTTTTCGAAGCCTATCCACGAAAGCATAGCCGATTATACCTATGAAATTAAAGAAATACCCCGTGATGACCTTGACGCCTTTATGAGGAAAAAGGACTTCTGCGGAATTAATGTGACCATACCTTATAAGCAGAGTGTTATGCCTTATCTTGACTTCATCGATGAGGCGGCACGGAAGATAGGTGCGGTAAATACCGTAGTAAACCGTGAAGGTATGCTTTACGGCTATAACACGGACTTTGGCGGAATGAAAATGCTTATTGAAAAGCAGGGCTTTTCCTATGAGGGCAGTAAGGTGGTAATTCTCGGCTCGGGCGGTACGGCTAAAACTGCTCAGGCTGTGGCTGAAAATCTCGGGGCCGGAGAAATAATTACCGTCAGCAGAAGGGGAGAGGTTAACTATGAAAATCTCCTTCCTCTTCACGGCGACTGCGAATACATCATTAACACCACTCCCTGCGGTATGTATCCTGATACTGACGAAAGTGCGGTGGATGTGTCACTTTTTAAAAACTTAAAGGGTGTCACCGATGTGGTGTATAATCCGCTGAAAACAAAGCTTTATCTTGACTGTGAAAAAGTGGGCGTAAGCTGTGAATGCGGCCTTTATATGCTCGTGGCTCAGGCTGTGCTTGCCTCGCAGATTTTTACGGATGAAGCTTTCGATGTGAAAAAGACAGCCGACAAGGTTTACGGAAAACTACTCGGCGAAAAGAGAAATATCGTTCTTATCGGTATGCCGGGCAGCGGTAAAACCACCGTAGGCAAGGCTTTAGCTGAATCTCTCGGGAAAAAATTCATCGATACCGATGACATTATTACGGAGGAATACGGCTGTATAAGTGATATATTTTCAGAAAAGGGAGAAGCATTTTTCCGTGACATTGAGTCTGTAGCCGTTAAAAGAGTTGCGTTGCAGAACGGTCTTGTAATCGCCACAGGAGGCGGAGCTGTCCTGATAGAGGAAAATGTCAGATATCTGAAGCATAACGGCGTCCTCTTCTTTCTCGACAGACCTATCAGTGATATAATTCCTACCGATGACAGACCTCTTTCGAGGAACTTTGAAGCACTGAAAAAACGCTATGAGGAAAGATATGATATTTACCTTTCCGCCTGTGATGAAAAAATACATATTGACGGTAAGGTAGAAAATGCCGTCAGTAAAATAACGGAGAAATTAAGATGAAAATTCTGGTTATAAACGGTCCTAACCTCAATATGCTCGGCATCAGAGAGCCTGACCATTACGGCAGAGAGACCTATGAGGACTTAGTGAATAAAATAAAAGTCTACTGCAGAGAAAAAGACATAGACTGTGACTTTTATCAGTCAAACCATGAGGGATGTCTTGTGGACAAAATACAGGAGGCCTACGGTGAATTTGACGGTATAGTAATTAATCCCGGAGCCTACACTCACACGAGCATAGCCATACTCGATGCAGTGAAAGCAGTAGGCATTCCCACCGTTGAGGTACATATTTCGAAGGTGGAGGAAAGAGAGGAGTTCAGGCAGATAAGCTACATCCGTCTTGCCTGTGTGAAAACTATAACGGGGCTCGGCACTGACGGTTATCTGAGAGCGGTAGACTTCCTTTCCGAATACTTTAAAAAGTAAGTGATAAAATGAATGTTAAAATAAAAAAATGTTCTCTCAGAGGAGAGATAAACGCACCGCCTTCGAAGAGTATGGCTCACAGACTTCTCATCTGTGCGGGTCTTTCCGAGGGTGAAAGCCTGATAGACAATGTGGCATATTCCGAGGATATTCTCGCCACACTGGACTGCCTCAGCGAAATGGGTGCAGAAATCGAAAAAGGCAAAGCATCCGTAAAAATCAAGGGTGTTTCACCCTTACATATAATGGAAAGCAAAAGCTTTTCTGCTCGTGAAAGCGGAAGTACGCTTAGGTTTTTTATTCCCTTGGCACTGCTTTCTGAGTGTGAACACAGCTTCACAGGCTATGGCAGACTGATGGAAAGACCGATGGAGCTTTATGAAAGGCTCTGTGAGGAAAAGGGTCTTGGCTACAGACACTCTGACGAAAAAATCACTGTTAAGGGCAGACTTCTTTCAGGTGAGTACACCCTCAGAGGTGACGTGAGCAGTCAGTTCATAAGCGGTCTGCTTTTCGCTTTACCCTTATGTGAGGGCGACAGCAGAATTCATCTGACAGGTAAAACCGAAAGCCGAAGCTATATCGGTATGACCCTTTCAGCTATGAGTGATTTCGGTGTGAAGGCAGAATGGGAAAATGAAAATACTATTTATATAAAGGGCTCACAGCAGTATAAAAGCGGTAAATTCACCGTAGAGGGTGACTGCTCAAATGCTGCTTTCCCCGAAGCCTTTAATTATATCGGTTCGTGCGTGCGTGTAAACGGTATTGACGGAAATACCATTCAGGGCGACAGGGTGTATAAGGAATATTTTGCGAAGCTTTCTGAGGGTACACCCACTCTCGATGTGAGCGACTGTCCTGATCTTGCACCCATACTTATGACTCTCGCCTGTGTGCTTAACGGTGCGGTCCTTACGGGCACGGCAAGATTAAAAATAAAAGAAAGTGACAGAGGCACCGTGATGAAGGAAGAGCTTTCCAAATTCGGTGCAGATATTGAAATAAAGGATAATGAAATAATAATCAGAAAATCTCCCCTTCATAAAAGCGGGACACCTCTCAGCGGTCACAATGACCACAGGGTGGTAATGTCTCTCGCAGTTCTCTCTTCTCTCTTCGGCGGTGAAATCGAGGGAGCTGAGGCAGTGAGAAAAAGCTGGCCCGATTTTTTTGAGAGACTTTCGGAAATTGGTCTGGAGGCGAAAACAGATGACTATTAATAAAAACACACGGTTTCTTATCGTAGGTCTCGGACTTTTAGGCGGTTCTTACGCCCGCGGTCTTACAGGTAAGGGCTACTATGTGGAGGCCATAACCAAAGAAGAAAAGGATGTAGCCTACGCTCTCGAGCATAAAATGGTTCAGAGAGCTACGACAGAAATAGACGCAGAAATGATAAAAAGTGCAGATGTGATAATTTTCACTCTCTATCCCGGCACCTTTGTTCAGTGGATAGAGGAAAACGGAAATCTCATTAAGCCGGGAACGGTTATCACTGATGTTACCGGTGTCAAGGGCTGTATTGTAGAGAGAATTCAGCAGTCACTTCCTCCGATGGTCGAATTTATTTCGGCTCATCCCATGGCGGGAAGAGAGACCTCAGGCGTGGAAAACAGTGATGAGCGTATTTTTTACGGTATGAATTATCTGGTGGTGCCTACAGAGAGAAATACCGAAGAGGGAATAGAAGCCTGTAAAAGAATCGGTGAGATTTTAGGCTTCGGCAGAATTTCGGAAATAACTCCTGAAAATCACGATAAAATGATAGGCTTTGTTTCTCAGCTTACCCACTGCATTGCCGTAGCACTTATGAACTGTTATGAGCACGCATCCCTGGAGAGATACACCGCTGACTCCTTCAGAGACCTGACCCGTATCGCTAAGATAAATGAAAAAATGTGGAGCGAGCTTTTTCTTGATAACAAGGAAGCACTTTTAGAGGAAATGGAGCTTTTTCAGTCTCAGCTGGAAAAAATGCACGGTTATCTGAAAAAAGAAGACCGTCAGGGTCTTATGGATATGATGATAACATCGACCGAACGCAGAAAGCTTTTTGATAAATAAAGAAAGAAGGTAAAAGATTATGAATATGAACTTTGTATGTAAGCTGCCCATTCCCAAGGACATCAAAGAGCAGTACCCCATAACCAAAGAGGCAGAAAATATAAAAAAACAGAAGGATGAGGAAATCCGTGCCATTTTCGAGGGCAAGGAAAGAAAGCTTATCTTGGTCATCGGTCCCTGTTCAGCGGACAATGAGGACAGCGTGATGGACTATATCACACGTCTTGTTCCCGTTCAGGAAAGGGTTAAGGATAAAATTCTCATTATTCCCCGTATTTATACCAATAAGCCCCGCACCACAGGCGACGGCTACAAGGGTATGCTTCATCAGCCTGACCCGAATTCCGCCGCAGACCTTATCAAGGGCATCGTAGCCATCCGAAAGCTTCATATGAGAGCCATCAACGAAACAGGCTTCGTCTGCGCTGACGAAATGCTCTATCCCGAAAATCACCGTTATCTTTCTGATCTTTTAGGCTATGTGGCTGTGGGTGCGAGAAGCACCGAGGATCAGCAGCATAGACTTACGGCCAGCGGGCTTAACATTCCCGTGGGTATGAAAAATCCTACAGGCGGAGATCTTGGTGTTATGATGAACTCCATTACGGCCGGTCAGCATTCTCACGATTTTATTTACAGAGGCTGGGAGGTAAAATCTCACGGTAACAGTCTCACACACGCTATTCTGCGCGGTTATGTGAACGATAGGGGTCAGTCCTTCCCGAATTATCACTACGAGGATCTGCTTCTGCTGTCAGAGCTTTATGCACAGCGCCCCGACCTGAAAAATCCTTCTGTCATTGTTGACACGAACCACGCGAACTCGGGCAAGAAATATCTTGAACAGCCCCGCATCGCCAAAGAGATTCTCCACTCCTGCCGTCATAATTCCGACATTGATAAGTTAGTCAAGGGTCTTATGATCGAAAGCTACATAGAGGACGGCACTCAGAAAATCGGTGAGGGTACTTACGGCAAGAGTATAACCGACCCCTGTCTCGGATGGGAAAAGACAGAAAGACTCATTTATGAGCTTGCCGACATATATTAAATTTTTAAGGCTTTTGCATCGGAAACGGATGCAAAAGCCTTATTGGTGCATTTATGCGTGGAAATAAACCCCTGGTTCTACCAGGGGTGAAAGAAGGCTTTAGCAAAGCCAAGACGGGCGAGCTTAATGCAAGCCCTGACTCGCTTGATAAATAGTAAAACCTCCAAGTATAATAGTAAAGGTTTGGCGACCGCATTACTAAAATACAAGGAGGATTTAACCAATGAAAATAAGTAAAGACAAAAACGAAATAAAGAGTAGTGCTCATTCAAAGTACAGATGTCAGTACCATATAGTATTTGCACCAAAATACAGAAGACAAGTAATATATGGTACATTGAAAAAAGACATAGGAGAAGTCTTAAGAAAACTCTGCGAACAAAAAGGTGTAGAAATAATAGAAGCAGAAGCTTGCAAAGATCATATCCATATGTTGGTGAGTATCCCACCACATATAAGTGTAGCACAATTTATGGGATATCTCAAGGGTAAAAGTACACTAATGATTTTCGACCGACACGCAAATTTAAAGTATAGGTACGGAAGTAGAAGTTTTTGGTGCCGAGGATACTATGTAGATACAGTCGGTCGAAATAAAAAGGTGATTGCAGAATATATAAGAAATCAGTTAGAAGAAGATTATGCAAAAGACCAAATTACAATGAAAGAGTATGTGGACCCGTTTACGGGTAACCAGACAAAGTGAGCAAAAATAAACAGCCGCACGTGAGCGGCTGCTGAAAATGTAATGCGGTGCTAAACTTCAAAACCCCTTCAAGGGGTAAAGCCAGTAATAGCCCCTTATAGGGGCAGTGCAAACCACCGGTTCTCACCGGTGGTTATGATTCCTTTTGATAAAAAATCAACCCTCAAATCGGTGAGAAACGAGGGTTTGTCATCAGTCTGAATGAGGTACGAAAAAACGTACCTCATAATTTTTATATGATTATTACATCAGGAATCCATGTCCGCCGTTAATCATCAGGAACATAGGTGCGAAAACGAGAGCAACGATGGTCATAAGTTTGATAAGGATATTGATAGAGGGACCTGCAGTATCTTTGAACGGGTCGCCTACTGTATCACCTACGACAGATGCTTTGTGTGCGTCACTGCCCTTACCGCCGCTGGCACCGCTTTCAATGTATTTCTTTGCATTATCCCATGCACCGCCTGAGTTAGACATAAAGATAGCAAGTAAAACGCCTGTGACAAGAGAGCCTGCGAGAAGACCGCCAAGAGCACTTACGCCTAAGATACATCCCACTACCAGAGGAGAAAGAACGGCAAGAACACCTGGAACTACCATTTCTTTGAGAGCAGCAGTAGTGGAAATAGCGACACAGGAATTATAGTCGGGCTTACCTGTACCTTCCAGAAGTCCGGGAATGGCTCTGAACTGACGGCGTACCTCTTCTATCATTTCGTGAGCAGCTTTACTTACAGAGTCCATAGTAAAGGCAGAGAATACGAAGGGAAGAACACCGCCGATAAGAAGACCGATAACTACCTGATAATTAAGAAGATCGATACCGGTTTCTTCTAAATTAACAGCCTGTGCATAAGAGAAGAAGAGGGCAAGTGCTGTAAGTGCGGCTGATCCGATGGCAAAGCCTTTACCTATAGCAGCTGTGGTGTTACCGACAGAGTCAAGTTTATCGGTAACCTCTCTTACGGATTTATCGAGTTTAGACATTTCAGCGATACCGCCTGCATTATCAGCAATAGGTCCGTAAGCATCGACAGCGACTGTAATACCTGTAGTAGAAAGCATACCTACAGCTGCTAATGCCACACCGTAGATACCTGTACCGTTTATGTCACTCTTGCAGCAGAAATAAGAAACAAAAATGCCTA
Source organism: uncultured Clostridia bacterium (assembly GCA_937901145.1). Lineage (GTDB taxonomy): Bacteria > Bacillota > Clostridia > Oscillospirales > Acutalibacteraceae > UBA6857. The sequence continues at coordinate 1,526 of CALCHE010000112.1, read as the reverse complement.
TGCAAATGAGAAGAATGGGCATAGAAGTAGATTTAAGACCTACGGCGATACCTGATATAATATTTGTAGCTGAGCCTGTCTGTGACTGTTCAGCTATTTTTCTTACAGCACGGAAATTATCCGAGGTATACATTTCTGTAAGAGTACCGATAAGGGTACCTACGGCAATACCTGCAATAATAGCAAAGGCGTAGTTAAGTGAACCGAACATAAAGTGGCTGAGGACCAGAGCCGCAATAACTACAACAACGGAAGCGACATAAGTGGCAGCTTTGAGAGATTTATGCGGATCACTTTTATTTCCTCTTACAAAGAATGTGGAGATTATAGAGGCTAAAATACCGACAGCTGATATATACAGCGGATAAAGAGGACCTGCAGAAGGATTTTTTGCATTGGCAAAAGCGGCAATTCCCAAAGAAATAGCGGAAATAATGGCACCTGCATAGCTCTCAAAGAGATCAGCACCCATACCTGCTACGTCACCTACATTATCACCCACATTATCAGCGATAACAGCGGGATTTCTCGGGTCATCCTCGGGAATACCTGCTTCTACTTTACCCACAAGGTCAGCACCTACATCAGCAGCTTTGGTGTAGATACCGCCGCCTACTCTTGCAAAAAGAGCGATAGATGATGCACCGAGGCTGAAACCGAAAAGAATGTCCGGATCTTTGGTAATAGCATAAATAGAAGAGATACCCAATAATCCCAGACCTACTACACACATACCCATAACCGCACCGCCCGAAAAAGCTACGGAAAGGGCAGACTTCATACCGCCTTTTGCAGCAGCCTGTGCAGTTCTCACATTAGCCTTGGTGGCTACATTCATACCGAAATAACCTGCTATAATCGAGAATGCGGCACCTATAATGAAGCTTAAGGCTGTAGGCCAGGAAATAAAGCAGCCTATAGCTACGAAAAGAGCAAGAACGAAGAAAACGAGAATTTTGTATTCAGCGAAAAGGAAGGCTTTTGCACCTCCGTGAATAGCAGCAGAGATTTCCTGCATTCTTTCGTTACCGGGATCTTTTTTGCTTATCCAGAGAGCACGGATGAGAGCAAAGATAAGAGCCAGTATACCTACCAAGGGCGTATAATAGAGTAATTTTTCCATAATTTTTCTCCTTTCGGAAAATTCATAGTATCCGAACGGATTTCAGATTCTATGTTATAAAAAATATAATATACTATTTTATGTAACGATGTCAACATAATATACTAAATTTAAATATATTTTCATAAAAAACTGTATCTTTTATACTAAATAACCACAATATCTTGGTATAAGGAAAAAAAGTATTTTAAATTTTATGCAGCGGGAAGCTTTCCGGCAAGCCAAGTGACCGCGCGCGGTCAATCAAAGTGCCGTATAAGGGCACTTTGATTCCCTGTATACAGGGCTTGGCTTGCCGGCCTCACCGGTTTCTGACGGTAAAAAAAAGCAGACCGCCAGGCTCTGTACTGAACAGGTCCGTTAAAAACGGACAATAGAAAAAAGAGCCCTCCTATGGTAGAAT
>CALCHE010000111.1 GCA_937901145.1 uncultured Clostridia bacterium | reverse complement strand
CCGGTACAGCCTTCAGATATCTGTCTACGATATATATCTGTGTGTTCGCTATGGGTTTTCCGATGGTGATGCCATCGGTAAAGGTGTCTGTATCGATAAAGGTAGACCAGATGGGAACCTCCGTAGCACCATAAATATTATATATTTTAGCGTCAGTAATTTTTCTGAGTTCCCGAAGATACGACAATTCCATAGCTTCGCCGCCGAGCATAATCGCCTTTACATTCTTCAGAAAATCTCTTTGTGTCGGTTCTGCGGTCAACACCTTGAATTTTGTAGGAGTAGTCTGAAGGAACTCCCCCTTTTCTTTTGAAAGAAGACTATTAAGAGCGTACTGATTCCTACACTGATCCTCGTCAGCTAATATCGTGCGAAGTCCATTAATGAGAGGCAGTACGGTTTCTGTAACAAATATGTCAAAGCTACAGGTTGAAATTGACACTATTGCTTCAAAATCATCTGTTATTACCTTACCGAATATATTATGCTTGCTTTTCGAAATGAAATTAACTACATTTCTGTGCTTTGCCATTACACCCTTAGGCTGACCTGTAGAGCCTGATGTATAGATACAGTAGCAGACTGCATCGTTAGTCATTTCAACACACGGATCTGAAGTTTCGCCTGATTTAAGAAGAGAATGAATATTTTCTTCAGAGATAACGAGAGCTGCATTTGTGTCCAGGCACATATACTCTATTCTTTCCGAAGGCAATTCAGAATCTATCGGCAGGTATGCTGCACCTGTTTTGAGTATGCCGAATAAGGCCGACAAAAGATAACTCTTTCTCGGCAGCATAAGTCCTACTATATCACCCTTACCTATTCCTCTTTCCATTAGGCTGTGGGCTATTCTGTTGGCTTCTTCGTTGAGCTCTCTGTAGGTTAATGTTTTGTCACAGGCTATCAGTGCTATCTTATCGGGTGTCTTTATAACCTGTGCTTCGAATAACTCATGGATACACTTACTCTTCTGATAATCAGACCGCGTTGTATTGAATTCGTGAATAAGTTTCTGCTTTTCTTCTGCCGAAACCATTTCGAGTTCAGTAATTTTTTTCTCAGGATTATCAAGAGCATCTTCAATTATAGCGATAAAAGAGTTCAGCATAGTCTGAATCTCTTTTTCACTGAACATTGAGGTTCTGTAGCGGATTTTCAAGTTATGCTTTTTATCACCAAAAGACTGCATATGAATCTCCATAGGAATAGAGAGATGGTTGCTATAAGGCAATCTTATTTCATAAGCATCGTTATAATTGAACTTTTGATAGTCAGAAACAACATCAAAAAGGCTATTTATTTTAACTCCTTTGTCTTGCAGAAATCTTTTGATTTCGATTTGAGTAAATTTCTGATGTCTAAAAAGAGTCATCTGAGAGTCTTCTATTTCTTGTGCCAACGCTGAAAAGCTCAGTTCTTTTTTCTTTTCTACAATTAATGGCACAATGTGCATATAAAGTCCAATGGTATTAAATTCAGCAGCAGTAGTTCTGTTTAGGACAGGAATACCCAGTGTAAATTTATTTGAATTTGCAAGCCTTTGAAAACAAGTAGTATAAACAGCGTTAAAAAAAGACTGGATTGAAAACTCTTCACTTAAACACATTTTGCGAATTTTATCAAAAGTTTCAATCGGTATTTTTGCATTAACTTCGGAAGACGTATAATCAACAGAAGTATTGTTTTTTTGAAAAATAGAACATGAGGGCATCGGGTTAAATTTTTCATCCCAAAATTTATAATCAAAATTATATCGCTTAGAATTTTTATGCTTTTCTTCATTTTGAACATACTCATTATATTCCTGATGGACAGGTGGGATATACTCAGGATTTTCAAGGTATTTATTAATATGATCTGTCATAACGGTAACACTATACCCGTCCACAAACATATGATGTCCGGAAATCATTATTCCGGACACATCATGAGTTTCAAAGATAGCACATTTTACGAAATCACCGGCAAAATCTATCGGTTCATTGAGAAATTCTCTTGATTTTTTTTCCAATTCCTCCTCTGTCAGCAAAATCCAATGAGGATAATTCTTATATTTATACTCTTCTAAGCGTAAACTACAGCCAGATTCTGCATACTCTATTTTAATTCTCAGACTGTCGTTAAAACGAACCAATCTATTATAAGCATCGTTCAACTGCTTATAAGAATAGCGTTTTGTAAAAACCTGCATAACACCTTGATTCCATAAATAAGAATCTATATCCATATTTCCTGTATAAAAGCTCATTTGAGATGAGGTAGGCTTAAAAATCAAAATAATCCCTCCATCGAAGCACAAAAATTCTATATTTATTATAAATCACTTCACACATTATGTCAAGCTATGCAATGACCTTGACAAATGAACTAACAACATTATATAATGTCAATTGAGGTGATAAGATTGAATAGAAACAAAACTATCTGGAGTGAAAATCACGGAGAAAGCAATTTCAGAAACGAATACCCGGAGTTTTCTATGTTTTCTTTAATTAAAGAAACCGCAAGTAAACACCCGGATAATATCGCATTAGAGTTTCAAAATAAAAAAACTACTTTTTCCGAGTTTATATCCCTTATTGAATCCATTGGAAAGGCTCTTGTATCTATTGGTGTGAAAAAAGGTGATTTTGTCTCTATAGTTTCGCCAAATACACCACAAGCTTTAATCTCCGTGTATGCCGTTAACAGAATAGGTGCTGTTGCTAATATGATTCACCCATTACTTTCTGCAAACGAAATCCAAAAATTTATTGAACATGTTAACAGCAAGGCAATTATCACTTTTGATATGTTATATGACAAGCTTTCGAAAATTGAATGGAAAACATCTGACAAGCCAACTATTATACTCGCAAGAATTGCAGATGCATTACCTTTTTATATAAAACCCTTATACATGGCAAAAAACAGAGTTACGGTTAATATTAATAAAAACCATAATGTTATTTATTGGAACGATTTTATAAAAAATGGAGCAAAAGAAATTTTACCTCCTGACGACGGCAAAGGCGATGATATCGCTGCCATACTTTATAGTGGAGGTACAACAGGTATACCCAAGGGAGTAATGATTCATAACAGAGCCTTTAACTGTATGGCAATACAAGCCGAAGAAATAAAGAGAGATGATACCATAAATGTTGTCGGCAAAAAAGCACTTGCAGTTATGCCTGTTTTTCACGGTTTTGGCTTAGCAATGTGTATGCATGTTATGTTATACTTCGGAATGCATGTTTTCTTGGTTCCCAAATTTGACTTTACAGTATGCTCAAAGCTTATATTCAAGAAGAAAATAAACCACGTTTATGCTGTACCTGCTTTATTTGAAGCTCTATCAAGAACTGAAGAAATAGAAAATACCGATCTTTCTTTTCTTGAAATGGTTGCTTTTTCAGGTGATAAATGCAATGAAAAGCTATTGAACAGAATGAATAACTACCTGAAAAAAGGCGGTTCATCTGAACAAATGACAGAAGCCTACGGATTAACAGAGTGTTTATCGGCAGCTTGTATAAGCCCATTTTTTGCACATAAAAAAGGCAGCACAGGACTTCCTCTTCCCGGTAACGAAATTAAAATATGTAAAATTGGAACTCACGAAGAGTTACCCAGAGGTGAGGATGGAGAAATCTGTATTACAGGCCCAACTCAAATGAAGGGGTACTATAAAAACGAAGCAGAAACAAACCTCGCACTTCAGGTTCATGACGACGGTAAAAAATGGTTGCACACCGGAGATATCGGCTGCATGGATGAAGACGGATATTTATACTATCGTCAGAGACACTGCAAAATGATTATTACATCAGGATATAATGTTTATCCAACTCAAATTGAGGAGATAATCAACGACTGCCCCGGTGTTACAATAAGTTGCGTTGTCGGTATCCCTGACAGAACATTAGGGCAGAGTATAATTGCAATTGTTCAGCCTACATCGATGAACATAAACCAAGACGAACTTCGCAAAAAAATATTAGAAAAATGCAAAAAAAATGTAGCTGATTTTGCTATGCCGAAAGAAGTTATTTTTAAAGAAGAGCTTCCTAAGACAGCTATGGGCAAAGTGAATTTCAAAGCTCTTACAGAAGAATACAGTAAAAAATGAGGATGGTATTATGATTAAACGTATAGAAAAAATTTTTACAGAAATAACAGGGCTTACAGATGTTAATTTCACAGAAAAAACTCATCTTGACAAAGGTATGAATGTTTCTTCTCTTACTATTATCCAGATGGTCTGTGCCATAGAAGATGAATTTGATATTGAAATCCCCAACTCAGCCATCAAAAAATTCAAGACAGTTAAAGATGTAATAAAATTTATTGAAAAAAACTCTTGATTTTTTTATAGAGACTACTATCAGTAATACGGAGACATAAAATGTATATAACTATGTTAAAAAGCAAAATTCACCGTGCAACAGTAACAGAAGCAAATCTTAACTATGTGGGAAGTATCACAATCGACGAAGCTCTGATGGAAGCTTCCGGAATTTATGAATACGAAAAAGTACAAATAGTTGATATCGATAACGGTATGCGTTTTGAAACTTATGTAATAACAGGAAAGAGAAACAGTGGATGCATCTGCCTTAACGGTGCTGCTGCAAGATGTGTTCAGATCGGCGACAGAATTATTATTATGGCGTATGCTCAAATGTCACATGATGAGATTGAAAATCATCTTCCGAAGGTTGTTTTTGTCAATGATAAAAACAAAATAGAAAAAATTTCAGAATCTGAAAAGCACGGTGAAATACACACATAAAACCCTAAGCTAAAAAAACAATAAAAAATACCGTAGATCAATACAGAAACCCGGGCAGAGATAAATTCTCTGCTCGGGTT
>CALCHE010000110.1 GCA_937901145.1 uncultured Clostridia bacterium | reverse complement strand
GTGCAACTGCGAGAGTAGTTGAGAGACCGGCGGATGACCAATCTGTATAAACATTACCATACTCGTAGTAATCTCTCCAGGTATCTGAACTACTTGCTCTTCGCTGAACCATCAGATCTTTAAAACCGCATCTTACAACTTCCATGGAACACAAGGTTTTTCCTTCGATAAGTAAGTTTGAACCTGAGGTTGCTATGCCTAAAGCGATGGAGAAAATTAATCCGGAAGCTCTTGTGTCATTTTCTGCTGCGATATTTGAATCAAGGCTTGATGTTAAATCGAAATCAAGTATTACGGGAACCTCGTAATTTATGTCTGTTGCTGATATATTAAAGGTAGAAAAAGAAACTAATGTAATCAAGCTGAGAAAAACAGCTATAATCTTTTTCATTATAATTTTGTCTCCTTATTTTATTGATTGAGCAATCTTTAACATTTCCGAATAAGGAGTGATTGCATTTATACGATAACAATATCCGTTGTAAACAAATTCAATTGTTGACTCTTCTTCGTAGCTAAAAATATGAATGTCTATATCGTTATATTTTATGGTTTTTCCGTCTTTTGCTTCATGATAACCATTTGATATTTTGAAATCGTTGCAACTATATATAGAAAGTGCAAATGTAGTGTTTTCGTTATATATGTCCGCAGAAAAATGTTTGACCATGTTTTCTTCACTATACACAGGCACACTTACTTTATACTTATCCGATTTATTCACAAACTCCTGCGGGAACAGTATATCCTCGAAGCCGTGAGCCTCCAGGTCGGTAAGCAGTGCATCGACGGTGATATACTTTTCTTCGCTGTCGCCGAAAAATACCACCTGCATGGTATCCTTGGCGAAGGACACGAAACCGTTTTCTATGCTGATGTTATGGTGGTTACCCATAACGAAAAGACAGGAAAATGAAAGGATGGAAAGTACAGCCGCGGCGAAGAGCACCTTGAGGGTTACTTTTTTCTTTCTGTCGGTTTTTATCTGAAGGGTCGGTGCTTCTGTGACAGGAGCTTTGGCGTGTATTTTCTCTATACCTGCCGAGATTTCCTCCTCTGAGAGAGAGGGAATGTCCTGTATGAGCGAGCCGATAAATTCATCTATGTCCTGTACAGAGCTATCGAGATTGTTTTTCGCTTCTTCCTTATTCTGACTGTTAAAAATAAAATCTTCTGACTCAAGATTTTTTATGCTTTCTGAGGCCTCGGAGCTTTCTCCGAAAACCTGATTATCCACTTCCAAAATAAACCACCCTTCCTTTTGGTAAGTTTCGCTCTTCACAGATATATCTGCCGAAAAGAAAAACGTAACAAAAAAATATTTTAATAAAAGAGAATTTCCTCGGTTATTTCTCTGCATCTTTCCTTAAGACGCTTTTTTCTCATGGAGCAGGCGTGCTGCTCTATTCCTAAAAATTCGGACATTTTTGCTGTTTTCAGATTTCCGTCAAGACACATTTCGAGGAGTTGCTTTTCGCTGTCTGACAGTCGTTCATAAATTTCTCTTATGAATCTTCCGCCGTAGAAGGAAATCATATTTTCATCGAAGGTAGTAAATCTCCGTGAGGCTTCGAGGACCTCTTCCTTCAGGGGCTCCTCTTTGTTTGTCTTTTTATACCTTCGGGCGTATTCTCTTAAAATCATATGGTGTGCTGTTCTGAACAGCCAGGTTCTGATGTGCTTTTCGTCGAGAAGGTGTGCCTTTTTGCTGAAAACGGCAAAGGTGTCCTGAGTGGCATCCTCTGCGTCCTCCTTATTGGAAAGACAGTGCATACAGTATCTGTAAATGTCGTTATAGTATTCGCGACAGTATGCGTCGAGTTCTTCCTTGTTCAGCAAAATCTCACCTCCGTTTTAAAATTATTAAAAAGATTAACAGGTAGTTTATATCATAAAAAGGAAAAAATGTCAAACGGTAGGGAATTTTGTCGTGAAAAAGAGAAGCTTAGCTGTAAACAGTAAAACACAGAATTTTTATAATGCAAAAAGAAAAAAATCCATCCACTTCTGTGAACGGGGGTAAATTTCACTTCTTCACTATTATTTATTACTTATCACCTTCAGAAATCCGAGCTGTAAAGCTAAAGGAGTGAAGAGTGAAAAAGTAATAGGTAAAAAGTAAATCCCCGTACTTTCGTACGAGGATTTCTGGTGGGCAGGGATGGATTCGAACCATCGAAGTCACTGACGGCAGATTTACAGTCTGCTCCCTTTGGCCACTCGGGAACCTACCCATATTAAACTGGAGCTGGTGGACGGACTCGAACCCCCGACCTGCTGATTACAAATCAGCTGCTCTACCAACTGAGCTACACCAGCGTGTATCTTTCGCGTTCAACGCTCGAATATAATATCACAGCTTTTCAGATAAGTCAATACCTTTTTTTAATTTTTTTGAGTTTTTTTGAAAAAAGTTTTCAGGGTGAAATAAAGGGTATAAGTGAAGTTTTTGCCTTGGTGTTTTTGCATATCTTTTTTAATTCTTTGATGAAAGTTTTTTTACAGCGTATGGAAAATTGATTTATTTTCTGAAAAACTATTGATAAGTTTGTCAATTATTGTTATTATTCACTTAACGGTGTAAGTCCGTTTGTTACAGCTTATTAAAAGAAAAGAGGTCGTGATTATGACTCTGTTTGATGTGTTATCCCTTGTGGGAGGACTGTCCCTTTTCCTTTTCGGTATGAACCTTATGGGTAATTCACTGGAAAAAAAGGCTGGCGGTCAGCTTAAAGCCGTTCTTGGCAAAATGACCGACAATCCTGCCAAAGGCTTTTTACTCGGTCTTATCGTAACATCTATTATCCAGTCTTCATCCGCTACCACCGTTATGGTTGTCGGCTTCGTTAACTCGGGTATTATGACTCTTCACCAGGCCGTGGGCCCCATTATGGGTGCCAATGTGGGTACTACTGTCACATCCTGGATTCTTTCTCTTGCCGACATCAAGGGTGGAGGAATAATGGATCTGTTCAAGCCCGATTCTTTCGTGCCCGTGCTCGCGCTTATCGGTATTTACTTCCTTATGTTCTCTAAAAAGAGCAAGAATAAGGACACGGCTATGATTCTTTTAGGATTTGCTACCCTTATGACAGGTATGTCAGCTATGTCCGATGCCGTTTCGGGTCTTAAGGACGATCCTGAATTTACCAATATTCTCACTCTCTTCTCAAATCCTGTTTTAGGTGTTCTCGTAGGTGCTGTTCTCACTTCTATTATCCAGTCCTCATCAGCATCCGTCGGTATTCTTCAGGCTCTCTCTACTACAGGAGTCATCACCTTCGGTGCAGCGATACCTATCGTTATGGGTATGGCTATCGGTACCTGTATCACTGCCGTGCTCTCCTCCATCGGTGCTAACAAGAATGCAAAGAGAGCTACTCTTGTTCACCTTTACTTCAATATCTTCGGTACTATTGCCGCACTCGTGCTTTTCTACGGTGCAAACGCGATCTTTAAGTTCGATTTCGTTGACGGTACAGCTACCTCTGTAGGCATCGCCGTGGTCAATACTCTCTACAAGGTGTTCTGTGTAATTATGTGGGCACCGATGATCAAGGTTCTTGAAAAGCTCGCTACTGTTTCCATTAAGGATACAGATGAAAAAGAAAAATACGAAATGCTCGACGAAAGACTTCTCGCTACTCCCGCAGTCGCTGTTGAGCGCTGTCGCAGTGTGACACATACTATGGCAGACATCGCCACAGAGTGCTTCCGCCGTGCAGTTAAGCTTCTCGACGGCCATAATGACGAGGATTACGAGTTCGTTATCAAGGCTGAAAAGAAGACCGACAAATATGAGGATATCCTCGGAAGCTATCTGGTAAAGGTTGCTTCTCTCGAGCTTACCGATGCAGACGGTGCTGAGGCTGCAAAGCTTCTCCATATTATCGGAGATTTCGAAAGAATTTCTGACCACGCCGCAAGTATTCTTAGGTCAGCTGAGGAGCTGAACGAAAAGAAGATGAGCTTCTCAGGCGAGGCGGCCGGTGAACTTAAGACGATGACAAATGCCGTTCTCGAAATTATGGAGCTTGCCTACAGAAGCTTTGTCGAAAATGACAGAGAAGCTATCAAGGGTGTCGAACCCCTCGAGCAGGTAGTAGATGACCTCAAGGCTGAGCTTAAAAGTCAGCACATCCGCCGCCTTACCAAGGGTGAATGTACCATCGAGCAGGGCTTCGTATTCGGTGACATCATCACTAACCTGGAAAGAGTCGCTGACCACTGCTCCAATATCGCCGGCTGTGTCAAGGAAATCGCACATCAGGAAATGGATATGCACTCCTACGCCAAAAAGGTCAGAAAAGAAAACATCAGCCACTACAACGAAAGATACGAAGAGTATAAAGAAAAATATTCCATATAAACAGAAGTTCCGTGCAGTGATGCACGGAGCTTTTTTATTCATCGTCGTCAAATATAACCGTCCGCTTGCGGATTTTAACCGGCAGGCAGGGTGTGGAATCGTAGAGTAAAATATCCTCGAAATATTTACCAAAATTATTAAGCTTATAGCGCTTTTTCACATCGTTTATGAAAAGAGCCAGAAAGCCTGCGCCCATCAGTGCGAGAACAATATTGAAAGCCTCGAACTCAGTAAACAGGGCACTGCCGACAAATGCACAGCCTGCAAACAAAGAAAAAAGCTGAAAGGGAAGCTGATTAAGAATACTGAAGGCTTTAAGCTTTCTTTCGTGACTTTTGTTATGAAAGCTGTATGATACCGGCATATCTACATCTAATGTCAGCAAAGGAAATACCACATCATATTCTAATCTTCTTATATGCTGTCTGATTTCAAGCTTACGGGTTATTATATCTCTGTCAGAAAAGTGCATATCAAACTTTGCCATATAGCAAAGATACCCTGAACGGTATTTTCTGAAGCCACGTCCATGTACCATCAGAGAGGAAAACATCACCTTATTAAAATAATATTCCTCGTCGATAGAAACTCTGAACTGTTTTGGCTCATCCTCTCTTAGGGGGATAAGTACTCTCTGCAGACATTCGAGAGTGTAGATTTCATCACCGTATGTGATTTTCAGTCTGTAACCGCTTTTATTTTCTAAGGAAATTTTTGTCATTGGTTCCTACCCTTTATGTAAAGTGTTTTTTATTATGACTCTATAATATACCTCTGAAAGAAAAAAGTAAATAACAGTAAGTGTAAAAACAGGGCGTGATTTCTGCAGTATGTGAAAAATGCGGCCACAGAAAAACTGCAACCGCATTCGTTTGATATTTATTTCCAGAGAGGAGCGGGATAAATGCCTTTGTCTGTTTTTTCATTAAGGGCATCAATAACGGACTGTTTGTCCTCTTTATAGGTTACACCGTACCACTTTTCGGGAGTGGTGAGGGCAGTTACCTTTGCTTTGCCTTCTTTTACCAGCTCGTCTACTACGAAGGGAATGTAGAATTCGCTTTTGAGAGGGTTGTCTGCGTTCTTTTTAAGGAAGGCGGTGAAACGGTTCCCGATTTCTGTGATGATTTCGGGTGTGAAGCCCCAGAGATTCATCGAAACAGGTGTACCCTCAGGAATTTCCTCCCAGGTTTCCTCATCCTCGGTGAACATAATCTTTCCGTCACGGTACATAATCTTAGTTCTTTCTACGATGTCGGTCATATAACCGTTTTCGATTTTACACACACCGCGTGCTACATGGCCGTTTTCAGTGAGGGTATTTTCGATTTTAAAGCCTACCATAGAGAAATCGTAAATGCCTGTGTCTTCCTTTTCTTTCGTAAGCTCATCATATATTACCTTGAAGGTTTCTACTCCGTAATAGTCGTCGGCATTGATAACGGCAAAGGGGCCGTCGATAACATCCTTGCAGGAATAGATGGCGTGAGCCGTACCCCAGGGTTTGGTTCTGCCTTCGGGAACGGTAAAGCCTTCGGGAAGGTTGTCGAGCTCCTGAAAAGCATAATCGATTTTGATTTTTTCGTCATATCTGCCGTCGGTTATGGCGCGGAAATCTTCTTCGATTTCTTTTTTTATGAGGAAAACTACCTTATCAAAGCCTGCGCGGACTGCATCATAAACAGAATAGTCGAGAATGATTTCACCGCAGGGTCCTACAGGCTCGATCTGCTTGAGACCGCCGAAGCGGCTTCCCATACCTGCGGCCATTATTACCAGAGTTGCACTTTTATTCATTTTGATTTTCTCCTTATTTTTTAGTTGGCGGAGACTGTCTCCGTGTTTTATTTTACCACTATTGCAGAGAAATAGCAAGAGGAAAATTTTTTGACATATTTTGTAGTTTTTTGTTGACAGGGAAAAGTGTAAAATATTATAATTAAATCAGAAAGAAAAAGGAGGTAACTAAAATGAAAAGAATGATCAGAATACTTACATTTCTTATGGTTGTATCTTTCGGAGCAGTTATGCTTTCGGGAACATCCTCAGCTGCGAATAAGCTTAACCTTAAGCTGACCAAAAAGGCTGACAGTATCGTTCTGCAGTGGAACGGAAAAAAGAAAGAAACCTACACCGTTTATAAAAAGACGGGTGACGGAAAATATTTTGCCGTATGCGGTGTGAAGGGTAAAAAATATACGGACAAAGAGCTCACAGGCGGACAGAAATATTCTTATTACATAAAAAAAGGTAAGCTGAAGAGCAGTAGTAAAAGCACAACCTTCCTTCCTGCACCCTCCGTTAAAAGTGCCGCTGTCAATGATAAAGGGACGGTGCTCAAATGGAATAAGGCTGAGGGTGCTGACAGATATGTGGTTTACCGTAAAACCACAGGCGGAAAAGCTATTCGTCTGGGCAGCACTAAGGCAGAAAGCTTTACTGACGCAACTGCTGAAAAGGGTGTTATTTATACATATAATGTGAGAAGCGCCAAGGGTAAAAGCACCAGTGCAGCTTCATCAGTTAAAATCGGCAGACTTAATGCACCTGAGCTTCTGTCTCTGGAAAAAACTGCTGACGGTATGGCTATCAGCTGGAAAAAGGTAGATGGTGCTCAGAATTATACCGTGTACAGAAAAAAGCAGGGTGAAAAGAAATGGAAAAAGCTTTCTTCCGTGGAATCTTATACTGATTCTTATGAGGACAAAAAAGCTGAGGACGGAGCAACCTATTCCTATTTCGTAAGAGCTGTGGCAGGAAAAAGCAGAAGTCTGCGCGAGAATTCTTTAAGCGGTATCTGTCTGAAAGCTCCCGAGGGCTTTACTCTGAAAAAAAGCGGTAAAAAAATAAAGCTCAGCTGGAATAAAAAAGAGGGTGCTGAAAAGTATCAGGTATATAAGAAAACAGGCGACGGTAAATGGGAAAAGCTGAAGGATACGAAATCTTTGTCACTCAGTGATAAGCCTAAGGATAGTAAGACAGTTGTTTCCTATAAGGTGAGAGCGATTATCGGAAAGAACGAGAGTGCTTTTTCTCCTGTTCTCACGAGCAGACAGCTTGACCCGACGAAGCCTATGGTAGCACTTACCTATGACGACGGCCCGCATCAGGAAAATACCAACCGTATACTTGATGCACTGGAAAAGCACGGTGCCAGAGCGACCTTCTTCGTGGTGGGCTCGCGCATAGAGGAGTTCAAGGACTGTCTTAAAAGACAGGCAAAGCTCGGCTGTGAGGTGGCAAATCACTCCTACTCACACGCTATATACACTGCAAGTACCGATGAAAAGATCCTCGAAGAGATAACAAAAACTGACCGTCTTATAAAGAAATATACAGGTCAGACCACGATTCTTTGCCGTGCTCCCGGCGGAGCAGTAGGTAAGGCGGCAGTTCTGGCGGACAAGCCCTTCATTCAGTGGTCGGTGGATACCCTGGACTGGAAGACACGCTCTTGTTCAAAGGTAGTATCCCATATAAAATCTACTGTCCGTGACGGCTCCATAATACTTATGCACGATCTTTACGGTTCGACAGCGGAGGCTTCGGAGATTATCATTCCCTGGCTTATAGCTGAGGGTTATCAGCTCGTTACCGTATCGGAGCTTCTGGAAGCGAGGGCCGGCGGTGCTGAGGGCGGAAAGATTTATTACAACGGTTATGTGTAAAAATTAAATAAATATTAAATACCTCTTTTGACTATTGACTTTCATATTGTTAACAAATATAATGAAGACGACAGAAATGTTAAAACTTTGTTTACAAACTTTACATTTCTGAAAAAGAAAAAATATGAAAAGAGGTAATGAAAATGAAAACAAGAAAACTTTTATCCGTATTGATGGCAGCTATGATGCTTTTCGGATGTCTCGGACTTAATGCTTTTGCTCTTGACTGGCCTGCAGAGCTCGGTCAGGGTGTGGCAGATTTCAGAGGTCTTACGACGATTTCAAGTGTAGAAATCCCTGTAGGTGCAGACTATACCGAGTTAGCTTCTGAGGCAGTATTTACCGTCTATTACTCAGCAGAAAAGGAAGAGAACATCTTCGATGCTTTCGACCGTGTGGAAAAGGCAACTCTCGGTTCAGGTGATGCTTATCTCGCAGGCGGCGTTCTTCATATCAATCTTAAGGGTCTCAACCTGACAGATGAAGGCTACTACTACATCACTGTAGGAGGCGGCTCTCTCAGATATGAAAAGGACGGTGTTTCCTACACAAATGCTACTGCTACCACAGAGGGCGTTCAGTATCAGTTCGAATCACTCGAAGTCGGAGACAAAATTTCTGCTATCTTTGATTTCATCTTCGGTATGATCGGTAATCTTTTTGCTAACGGTAAAGCCTATTGATTTGATTGAGAAACATACATAAACTCCGACTGCGGTCGGAGTTTTCTTTTTTAGTGCGGTTAATCTTGACTTAAAGGCACTGATGTAATATAATAAAGTGTCTATAGCAAAAACACATTTTAAAGAAAAGAGGATGATTACAGTGAGTGATTATAAAATTGCCACCAAATGTATCCATTCAGGATATACACCGAAAAACGGTGAGCCCCGTCAGATTCCTATCTGTCAGAGCACTACATACAAATACGATTCAAGCGTTGAAATGGGTAAGCTTTTCGACCTTGAGGCCAGCGGATATTTCTATACCCGTCTTCAGAACCCCACCAATGATGCAGTAGCAGCCAGAATCGCTGATCTCGAGGGCGGTGTGGCCGCAGTTCTTACCTCATCAGGTCAGGCTGCGAACTTCTTCGCTGTTTTCAATATCTGCTCAGCAGGTGACCACGTGGTAGCATCCACGGCCATTTACGGCGGTACCTTTAACCTTTTCAATGTTACTATGAGAAAGCTCGGCATCGAGTTTACCTTCGTAACACCCGACTGCACCGAGGAAGAGCTTAATGCTGCATTCAAGGAAAACACAAAGGCTGTTTTCGGCGAAACTCTTTCCAATCCTTCTCTCCAGGTTCTCGACATCGAAAAGTTCGCTAAGGCCGCTCACTCTCACGGTGTGCCCCTTATCGTGGATAACACCTTCCCCACACCTATCAAATGTCAGGCATTCAAATACGGTGTCGACATCATCACCCACTCCACCACCAAATATATGGACGGTCACGCCACACAGGTAGGCGGTGTAATCGTTGACAGCGGTAATTTCGACTGGACACAGAGCGACAAATACCCCGGTCTGACCACTCCCGACGACTCCTATCACGGCGTTACATATACCGAACGCTTCGGTAAGGGTGCCTACATCACCAAATGTGTGGTTCAGCTTATGCGTGACCTTGGCTCCATTCCCGGCCCTCAGAATGCTTTCCTTTTAGGTCTCGGTCTGGAAACTCTCGCTCTGAGAATGGAAAGACACTGCGAAAACGCTCTTAAGGTTGCAAAGTATCTCGAAGCAAGTGACCTGGTTTCCTGGGTATCTTATCCCGGTCTCGAAAGCGATCCTCAGTATGAAATGGCTAAAAAATATATGCCCGACGGCACCTGCGGTGTTATCTCCTTCGGTGTCAAGGGTGGCAGAGAGGCCGCTACTAAGTTTATGGACTCTCTCAGACTTGCTTCCATCGTTACCCACGTAGCAGACAGCAAGACCTGTGTTCTTCATCCCGCTTCAACCACACACCGTCAGCTTACTGACAAGCAGTTAGAGGAAGCAGGCGTAAGAAGTGACCTTATCCGTCTTTCCGTAGGTATCGAGGATGCAGAGGACATCATCGCAGACATCGAGCAGGCTCTCCGTTCAGCTACCGCTGAATGAATGCAGAATGCAGAATTCAGAACGCAGAATGAGTGGGAAAGCTTTCGTAAATGAATAAATGTCATCCCACCGTTTTTATGTGATACTGTAGGGGCGATCATTTGGTCGTCCGATGAATGAAAATCTCCCTTTTCAGGAGAGCTGTCACGAAGTGACTGAGAGGCTGCAGGGACAGGCTGTGCCGTGTCTGCAGAGATTAATAACGAAAATTAAGAGGTATAAAATGAAATTAGGTATAGTAGGCCTTCCCAATGTAGGCAAAAGTACACTTTTTAATGCAATTACCAATGCAGGCGCACAGAGTGCGAACTATGCATTCTGCACCATCGAGCCCAATGTGGGTGTGGTTGCTGTTCCCGACTACAGACTCGACAAATTAAGAGAAATGTATAACCCCGTCAAATTCACTCCTGCCACCATCGAATTCGTGGACATCGCAGGTCTCGTAAGAGGTGCATCAAAGGGTGAAGGTCTCGGTAACAAGTTCCTTTCACACATCCGTGAGGTTGATGCTGTTATTCACGTAGTCCGCTGCTTTGAGGATGACGATATTATCCACGTTGACGGCTCTATCGATGCAAAGAGAGATATGGAAACCATCAATCTTGAGCTTATTCTCTCCGACCTTGAAATGATCGACAGAAGAATCGACCGTGTTTCAAAGGCTATGAAGGGCGATAAGAGCCTTGCATCTGAGCTCGATTTCCTCAAAAGAGTCAAGGAAGCTCTCGAAAACGAACAGCCCGCCAGAAGTGTGGAATGCACCGACGAAGAAAAAGCTATCCTTGACGGTGCCGCTCTTCTTACATCGAAGCCTGTTATTTACGCCTGTAATATGAGCGAGGCTGACTTCGTTTCAGGCATCGACACCAATGAAAATTACAAGGCAGTATGTGAAATCGCCAAGGCTGAGGGCAGTGAGGTGCTTCCCATCTGTGCAGGTCTCGAGGCAGAAATTTCTTCTCTTTCCGAAGAGGATAAGGAAATGTTCCTTGCTGATCTCGGTATAGAAAACAGCGGTCTCGACCTTCTTATCCAGAGAAGCTATAACCTTCTCGGTCTCATTTCTTATCTTACTGCAGGTCAGCCCGAGGTAAGAGCCTGGACCATCAAAAAGGGCACCAAGGCTCCTCAGGCAGCAGGTAAGATTCACTCGGACTTCGAGCGCGGCTTCATCCGTGCTGAGGTAGTTTCCTTCGATACACTTATGGAGCTCGGCTCTCTCGCTGCTGCGAAGGAAAAGGGTCTGGTAAAGAGTGAAGGTAAGGAATATGTGATGAAGGACGGCGACATCGTTCACTTCCTTTTCAATGTTTAATAAACACAGAGCAGGGTGGAGAAATCCGCTCTGTTTTTTTGTTTGAATTGTTAATTGACAAAAAAGAAGGTGTAGTGTAGTATTGAAATAAAGAAGAAAATGTAAAAATCAAGGAGGAAAAATTATGAAAAATTCAGCTTATTACAGAGCAGTTGCCAGAGATTTAATGGGTAAAAGATGGAAAACCTACGGACTCGGAATGCTTGTGGCTTCACTTCTGTCCATGGTTGCGGGACTGATTCCTTATGTAGGTGCTCTCGCACTCTTGCTGATTACGGGAGCATTTTCTCTTTCTTTTGCGCTTATCTCTCTCGCCTTTATAAAAGGTCAGGACATAGAAATCGGAAATATTTTTGACGGCTTTAAAAATTTTACAAATGCTACCCTTCTTGCCTTGCATCAGATGCTTCTTATTTTCCTGTGGACACTCCTTTTTATTGTGCCCGGAATTATAAAGGGCTATGCTTATTATATGGTATTTTACATCCTTGCCGAAAATCCCGATATGTCCTCCAAGGATGCTCTTGCTGAATCAAAGAGCCTTATGGAAGGCCATAAATTCGAGTTTTTTAAGCTTCAGCTCAGCTTTATTGGATGGTTTATTCTGTCAATTTTCACATTCGGTATTCTCGGATTTTGGCTTGCTCCCTATGTAAACATTGCTACGGCAGTATTTTATACTGACCTTAAGATGGCAAGGTACGGAACGGCAGACCCTTACGGTGCAAAGACTGAAGAGAACTTTACCGTACCCGAAGAGACTACTCCTCAGTAATAAATCAGTTAAAATTAAAAGGACAGACCGATACGCCGACACCCCATAAGGAAGTATTTGTTTCTCGAACAAAAATCCCTGCATCA
>CALCHE010000109.1 GCA_937901145.1 uncultured Clostridia bacterium | reverse complement strand
TACACAAGCGACGAGCTTCATGAATTTTCTCTTCAGGGGCTTTACGATCTGCTTAAAGGCAGAAAGGAGACCTTGCCTGAGGGTTCATATACTACCTACCTTTTTCAGAAGGGTATCGATAAAATTCTTAAGAAGGTCGGTGAGGAATGCACCGAGGTTATCATCGCAGCCAAGGCAGACGATAAGGCTGAGACAGTATATGAAATAGCTGATCTTGCTTATCATGTGATGGTGCTTATGAATGAAATGGGCATCTCCGTGGAGGATATTCACAGAGAACTCGCCTCCAGACACGTTATTGATCATAAGGTCAAGCAGGAAAAAATGACTTAAAAAGATGAACTTTACGCCGGCGCAGTATAAAGAAGTATTTTTTCTCTTCGGAAAATATCGAAGCACTTTAAAATGCTAAAAAGTTTTTCCGTAAATACGTCTTTATCCTGTGTCGGCGTATTGACAAGGGCATTTTCCCTGTGATATAATGAGTACTAATTATTTATTGAAAAATCAGGAGTTATAAAGATGAAACTGACAGGCTCACAAATCATAATAGAAACCCTTATCGAGCAGGGCGTAACTGATGTTTTCGGTTATCCGGGCGGTCAGGTTCTGAATATATACGATGCACTCTATCAGGCGGGAGACAGAATAAATCACATCCTTACCGCTCATGAGCAGGGTGCGGCACACGCGGCAGACGGATATTCCAGAGCTACAGGTAAGGTCGGTGTGGTTATTGCCACCTCAGGTCCGGGTGCTACAAATCTCGTTACAGGTATCGCTACGGCTATGCTCGATTCAGTTCCTATGGTAGCCATTACAGGCAACGTTCCTACATCACTTATCGGCAGAGACAGTTTTCAGGAAATCGATATTACGGGTGTAACTCTTCCCATAACCAAGCATAATTATTTCGTAAGCGATGTAAATGAGCTGGCAGATACTATCCGTGAAGCTTTCAGAATCGCCAAATCGGGCAGACCGGGACCTGTTCTCGTGGATATTCCGAAGGATATTCAGCTCGCTTTCGCAGAATATGAAAAGGAAGAGGTTGTTTCTCCCTTTGAAGCCAAAAAAGCCAAGGAAAAATACATCGCACAGGCAGCACAGCTTATTGCTGAAAGTGAAAGACCGTATATATACATAGGCGGAGGAGCTATGGGACAGAATATGGCAGAAGAGATTATGGCTTTTGCCGAAAAGATCGACGGCTACATTGGTTCCACCTTTATGGGTCTTTCTCTCATACCTTCATCATACGAAAGATTTCTCGGTATGCAGGGTATGCACGGACATTATGCTTCGTCCATGGCTCAGAAGGAGGCCGATCTGATTATAGGTATCGGTGTCCGTTTCAGTGACAGAGCCACAGGTAATACACAGAAATTCGCTAAAAAAACGAAGATTATACATATCGAAGCTGACAGATCAGAAATCAATAAAAACATTATTTCTGATGTCGGTGTTCACGGTGATATAAAGGACAGCCTTAAGAGAATCACCGATCTTTGCGAAAAGAAAAAGCTTCCCTTATGGAAAGAGGAAGTAGACGCACTTAAAAAGCAGGAGAAAATCAACGACGAGAATATAGAAAAGACATCCGCCGTAAAGCTTACCCCGAAGATGATTTTCGATGTTATAAATAAGTATAAGGAAAAATCTACTGTTATCGCTAC
>CALCHE010000108.1 GCA_937901145.1 uncultured Clostridia bacterium | reverse complement strand
TTCCTGCATATCGACAGTCTCTTTATCATAAACGCTTGCATACTTTTCCTGATAGTAGCTTTCAGCCTTGCAGTCAAAGGAGCCGTCAGGTGAGAAGGTGATAACGGTACAGCCTCTCTGTGAGCCTTCCTTGTAAATACCGGGATAGGCAAGATAGTCGATACTCATACCGTAGGTGAGTCTGATACCTTTGTATTCAAGAGAGAAATTATTGTAATGGTCGTGACCGCAGAAAACTGCCTGTGTGGAGCCGAGCTCGAGCATCTTTTCGAAAAGGCCGTCCTCACCTACACCGGGATAAACTACCTTTTTACCTTCACCGGCTGTACCGTAAATGAGCTTTACATTTTCTGTATCTGCGAAGCCGTTATCGGCAAACTCATACCAGGCATCCTTCTGCTCTGTGAGAGGAATATGGAAGAAGGCGGCTGATTTTACCGTATCGGGAATGTCAAGGTCTTTTTCATTAGCGATTTCAGCATTCTCAGCATTGATTTTTTTCAGTGATTCCTCGTACCATACTACCTGATTTTCGTGGATGTTGTCGTACTTCCACATAATGCCAAGTACGTCGCCGTCAATATATGAGTGGCTGTCGAAAACGAAGAGTGACTGTGTAACGATACCGTCGGAGTTTTTAACGTTGATTATCTGATTTCCGTAACCGTCCACATCCTCATGGCCTCTCTCAAAGAGACAGTGTTCAAACTCTTCATTTGAATAAAAGTCCGTAATTTCTTCTCTCGAATAATAAGAATACACCTCTGAATCATGGTTACCGAAGCCTAAGGTCCAGTAAACTCCAAGCTTTTCCATAAGTGCAGCAAAAACCTTTGCAGAGGAAAGATTATTAAATGTACCTGCAGCATAAGGCACAGGGAAGGAGATATCACCGGTTACTATTATAAGATCAGGCTCCTCCGCCTTTACCATAGATGCAACCGCATTGAGAGCCATTGAGTCCTTTTTAAGTGACATAAAGCCGCCGCCGATATGTACGTCAGTAAGCTGAAGCACCTTAAAGTCTCTGTCTGTGGTGAAGGTCCAGTTGCCGTCCTCGTCCTTTTCGGGAACAAGTCTGTCTTCCTTTTCTACCGCTTCAAAGGCGGAAATCTTTTCGATGTTTGCCTTGTTACCGGTAACACTGAGGATAGCACACACTCCTGCCGCACCGATAATCACTGCCAGGATAATACAAAGCACCTTAAGAGCTTTTTTACCCTTACCTTTTTTCTTGGTTTCCACTGTCTTTTCTTTTGTTTTCATAGTTTTTCTCCTTTGTTTTTTTATTCTTCACAGGTGACAAGGTAAGCCTTGATACCTGTTTCTTTTTCGATTTCACGGACAAGATAATCTCTGTCATCACTGCCGTTTATTTTTATGTAAACCTCATCCCTTTCATCGGAAAGATTGAAGCTTATATCCTTCACATTTTCATTTTTCAGTATCTCTGCCAGCTTTTCTCTTTTTTCCTTTGCGGGAGATTCTGTAAGGTGAGCCAGAGAGGACATAATACTTTTCACGGCACCGAAAAGTATAAATCCGCTGATACCTATACCGCAGAAAGCATCGACAGCATATTTCCCGTCCACGGAAAGAATGAGGGTCAGCGCTGTCACCGCAGTGATAAAAAAGTCAAGAAGACTGTCAACGGAAATGAGCTTAACCACAGCCGAACCGCTTTTCTGTGCATATATACGCAAAACAAAAAACATAAAAAGCTTTACTGCCGCTGTCAGCAGAATTATCACGAGATATTTAACCATATAGCTGACAGGTGTGGGATAGGTCAGTCTCTCGAGGGAATTATAGGCGAAATAAAAGGCACTGAAGGCTACCGTCACCGAAATGACAAATGACAGAAGCTGTTCTGTCTTTTTGGTTCTATAAGCTGTTACGGGGTTTGTTTGCTTCGCCAGAGAAACGAGCAATGCAAAGCTCAGAATACCCGTCAGCGAGTCAAAAAAATTATTCACACCGTCCGAATAGATGCTGATGCTGTTTGAGGACAGTCCCACATAAAGCTTGGTAAGGAAAAGCAGGAAATTCACACCGAAGACACCGAGATAAACATAAGGCGTTTTTCTGCTGATAGTACCACTCCCCCTTTTAAAATTATCTGTTACAGTATACCACGGTATTATAACTTTTTCAAGCCTTGACAAAGAAATATAAAACAGTTAAAATTAATTAATATTATATTTAAAGGAGAAAAATCATGGCAGTTTTCAAATCATTCAGAGCAATAAGACCAAAACCCGAATATGCCCATAAGGTAGCCGCTCTGCCCTACGATGTTATGAACAGCGATGAGGCAAGAGAAATGGTAAAGGATAACCCCTATTCCTTCCTTCACGTGGATAAGGCTGAGGTCGATCTGGACGAAAGCATAAACATATACGACGAAAAAGTTTATCTTAAGGCAAAGGAAAATCTTGACTCACTGGTAGCAGACGGCATCTGCGCTGAGGAGGAAAAAACCTGCTTTTACATTTACCGTCAGATTATGAACGGCAGAAGTCAGACAGGTATCGTAGGCTGCGCTTCCATCGACGATTACATAAATAACATCATCAAAAAGCACGAATTCACCCGCGCGGACAAGGAAGCTGACCGCATCCGCCACGTGGATTACTGTGACGCTAACACAGGACCCATCTTCCTCACCTACCGTAAAAATGAAGCTATAAGCACTATCGTAAACACCTTTAAGGAGAACAATGCTCCCGTTTACGATTTCGTAACCGAGGACGGCATAACAAACACCGTGTGGGTTATCGACGACGAAAAAATCACCGACACACTCTGTACCGAGTTCGGTAAAATCGACTATCTATATATCGCTGACGGTCACCACCGCTGCGCCTCCGCAGTAAAGGTAGGTCAGAAAAGAAGAGAAGCAAACCCTGACTATACGGGAAATGAAGAATTTAATTTCTTCCTTGCTGTAGCTTTCCCCGAGGACGAACTGGAAATTATGGACTATAACCGTGTTATGAAGGACCTGAATGACTACAGTGAAGAGGAATTCATCGCTAAGCTTTCAGAGAAATTCACCGTGGAACTCTTCGAAGGTAAGGGTCAGTACAAGCCCGAGAAAAAACACACCTTTGGTATGTATCTCGGCAAAAAATGGTACAAGGTCACTGCAAAGGAAGGTACCTTCAATACGGATGATCCCGTAGAAGGACTCGACGTTTCCATTCTGCAGAATAACTGCATTACCCCCATTTTCAGCATCGAAGACCCGAGAACGGACAAAAGAATCGATTTCGTAGGCGGAATAAGAGGCCTTAAGGAACTGGAAAGAAGATGCGAAAATGACATGGTAATCGCATTCTCCATGTATCCCACCTCACTTACTGACCTTATGGCCATCGCAGATGCAGGTAAGGTTATGCCTCCCAAATCGACCTGGTTCGAGCCGAAGCTTTTAAGCGGACTTTTCATTCATAAGTTATCATAAAATTAAGGAAAAATCACAAATGACAGACAGATTATACGACTCAGACAGCTACATAAAGAAATTCACCTGTAAAGTTACAAACCTTTACAGCGAAAACGATGTTCTTTATATCGAAACGGACCGCACTGCTTTCTTCCCCGAAGGCGGAGGACAGACCTCAGACATCGGTACACTCGGAATAGCAAATGTGGAAAATGTACAAAATATTCGTGGAAAGATTTATCATTTTGTGGAAAACTCGGAGGAAAACGTTGAATTTTTCACAATCGGAAAAGAAATAAAGGGTGAAATATGCTGGAAAAAGCGTTTTTCTGACATGCAGCAACATTCAGGTGAGCATATTTTTTCGGGAATCGTACATTCTCTTTACGGCTATGATAACGTAGGATTTCACCTCGGAAGTGAGGTAGTTACCCTTGATTTTAACGGAGTGCTCACAAAAGAGGATATCTGTAAAGTAGAATTACTTGTCAACAAAGCCATATGGGATAACTTAGAAGTGAAGGTTACTTTCCCCTCGGACGAGGAGCTCGCCCTTATCGACTACCGCAGTAAAAAGGAAATCGACGGTCAGGTGAGATTAGTCGAGTTTCCCGGTGTGGATATCTGCGCCTGCTGTGCCCCTCACGTAAAAAATACAGGTGAAATCGGTATAGTCGAGGTAGCGAATTTCGAAAAATACAAAGGCGGAACGAGAGTGAGCATCCTCTGCGGTGAAAGAGCCCTCACTGACATCCGTCATAAGCTGGACGAAAACCACTCCGTCAGCGTTCTTATGTCAGCCAAGGAAAAGGAAACTGCTCAGGCTGTGGAAAGAATCAAAAAAGAAAAAGAGTCCCTCGACTATGAAATCGTGGGACTGAAAAGAGAGATACTTTCTCTTAAGCTTGCATCAGTAAAGGCAGATAAGAGAATAGTTATTTTCGATTCCTCACTCGAGGGAAAGATGCTCCAGGATTTCGCACTCTCACTTATGGAAAAAGCTGAGGAATTCGTGTGCTGCTTCTGTGGAGAAAACGGACAGTACCGCTACTGTATGGTAAGTGATAAGCTCGACCCTCTCCCCTTTGCAAAGGCTATGAATGAGAAATTCAGCGGCAGAGGCGGCGGACGAAGCGGAATAGTACAGGGAACAGTATGCGGTGAGGAAGATGAGATAAGAGGGTTTCTTACCTCTGTTTAACTCATTAACATAGTTTTTCATTTTCGTAGGGACACGGCTTGCCGTGTCCGTTTTTATTTCCACGACCTTAAAACCGTAGGGCGGGGTGACTCACCCCGCCGTAACACCTCTCCGTCAGCCTGACGGCTGCCACCTTTCCCTCCGGGAGACCGGCACCCTTTTCTCACTTCGTGACAATTCCCCTGTTAGGGGAATTACCTTTCAGGAGAGGCAAAACGAATTTTATATAATCCCGTGCGGAACGGTCAAGACCGTTCCCTACAAAAAATCGTCACCCTTACAATGTGAATATTAAAAGACAGGTTAACCGTAACGGAAAACCTGTCTTTGCTGTTTTATCCGAGGGTATCCTCTCTCAGCCTGTCCATTCTTTCATCAAGGTCGGCGCTTATCTTGGCGCAGTCGCTGAGCTCCCTTTCCATTTCGGGAGTGAATTCATTATCTTTTTTGTATTTCATCTGATGCTCCAGACTCGCCCAGAAATCCATAGCGATAGTTCTGAGCTGTACCTCTACCTTCATATTTCTCTTTTCGTGGGCGAGAAAAATGGGAATAGAGATAATGAGATGCAGACTGCGGTATCCGTTAGGTTTGGGATTTTTTATGTAGTCCTTCATTTCGATAAGGGTTATGTCGTCCTGCTTAAGAAATGCATCGACCAGGGAATAAACATCACCCGGGAAGGAACAGATTACACGGACACCCGCTATATCGTTAAGGTTTTCTTCTATGGCTTCCAGAGAAAAGGGAAGAGCTTTCCTTTCGAGCTTTTCTTTTATGCTCGAAAACTGCTTGAGTCTTGATTTAATACTGCTGATAGGATTTCTGTCGTGCTCGAGGGAATATTCGGCATTGAGAACATTGAACTTGGTTTCGATTTCCATTATGGCACAGCGATAATAGGTCATCAGCTTCATAAAATCATCAGACTGCTGTTTCACTCTTTCAGGGTCACAGTTATTAAGAAATGATGCGAACTCTCTCACTTCTCTTTCAGCTCTGGTTTTATCTGTCATTATTTCACCACCTGTAAAAGTTAAAAGGGGCTTGTGAAGCCCCCTTTTATTTTAGCCGTTAAGCATTTTGAATACTTTTTTGTTTGCGGGATAAAGCTCTTTGTAAGCTGCGAACATCTTATCGTAAACAGGCTTGTTTATCTTATTGGGAGTAAATCTCTTTTCAGCGTCGATAAGAAGGTTAGCTTTGCCGATGCCGTCGATAACGCCGAGGCCTACTGCTACTACGATAGCGGCACCTACAGCACCTACATTCTGAGGACTGGGCACGGTTTCGACCACTCTGCCTGTGATGTCAGCTAAGATCTGACTGGTGGAGTCGTTAAGTGCACCTCCGCCTACGAAGCGGATAACATTTGAGGTCTTTGTCTTCTTTTCGTGAGTTTCGAGCATCCAACGCATATGCATACATACACCCTCTACCACGGCACGGATCATTTCACTTTTACCTGTTTCGATGCTCAGGTTAAAGAACATACCTCTGGAGTTGGGATCCTCAAAGGGGCAACGGTTACCGTGAAGCCAGGGAGTGAACATTACACCGTTTGAGCCTGCGGGAACCTTCTCAATAACAGATGAAAGATACTGATAAAGGTTAGTGAATTTGCTTTCCATATCTTCGGCTACATCTGTCTTTTTAAGATAGATACCGATTTCGTCGAGAGCAAGGTGATTTTTAACCCATTCGAGGCACTTACCTGCAGTCTCAAGCTCTGCAAAGTAGTTGTAATAGCCGGGACGGGCGCCTACTACTGCGGCAATCATAGCGGAAGCGTCAACGATACTTTTGTCAACTACAGTAGAAACCCAGCCTGATGTACCCATATAAACGTGAGTTTCGTTATTATTAACAGCACCTGCACCTACACCGATGAGAGAAGCGTCCATACCACCACCGAATACGAGTGTGCCCTCTGCGAGACCTAACTCTTCGGCTGCCTTGGCTGTAAGACCGCCTACAGCATCAGTTGACTTGATAATTTCGGGAAGGTGATCCATATTTACATGGAGAATCTTACAAACCTCGGGGCTCCATTTCTTTTTATGTATATCGAAAAGAAGTGTACCGAAGGCGGAGTCCTCAGTCATAACGAATTTACCTGTCATACGCGCGATAAGTGCTTCCTTAACGTCGAGCCATTTGTAAATTTTTTCATAGCTGTCGGACTCGTTATTTTTAACCCAGTTATATTTGAAAACGGGGTCCTTTACGGAAGCGGCTACGGCACCTGTTTTGGCAAGAGAAACTAAAAGCTTGGGCAAGCTTGCACCGGCAATCTGATGAAGGAAGCCGTGGTCCATAAGCTCCTTCTGTTCCTTTCTGGCTCTCTGGTCCATATAGCTGAAGGCACGGCGGATATGTCTGCCCTCTTTATCCACGAGGACAAGACCCTGTGCCTGTGAGCAGAAGGAAATACCGTCCACCTGTTCGGGCTTTATGTCTGTTTTAGAGAAAACTGCCTTGGTGGTATTTTTCATAGCCTCCCACCATTCGTCGGGATCCTGCTCTGCACCGCCGTCAGGCATAATGTAAAGCTCGTAGCCCTCATTGGCGTCAGCTAAAAGTTTGATAGTGTCACCGATTTCAAAAAGACAGGTTTTTACACCTGTGGTGCCGATGTCGTAAGCGAGTGCGTATTTCATATTTTACATCCTTTCGGGAATTATTTACGATTTTAATGCCGCTTTTACAAAGCGAAGAATATTCGCGATAACATCTTCATCCTTTTCGAAAATGTCATCACCTGAATAGATTTTAAAGCGTTCCTTATAGTAGTCACAGGCGTAAGTAAACTGAATATTCATCAGTATGTTATCGACCAGATAAGCCGCCATACCCGGATCTATATCCTTTCGGATTTCACCCTGTACCTGACCGTCTGCTATAACTCTTTTGTAAGCCTCGCAGGTAATACCTTCCATCTGTGTGGCTATAGTTTTGGCCACGGCTGAATTCGTCTGACTGGTGACTATGTTATAAAGCTTAATGAGAATATTATCTCTTCGTGAGGATTCGATAGCGATACGGATAAGCCTTTCAAACTTTTCCATTATAGGGACATCGCTGACGATAACCTCCTCCATAACCGCCTCTAAATTCTGTATGCCGTAATTGACACTGGTAAGGAACAGATCTGTCTTTGTGTCGAAATACTTATAAAGTGAGCCGACACTGACCTGAGCCTTTTTGGCTATGGTATTGATGTTCGCATTTTCGAAGCCGTTACAGGCGAATTCATTAATGGCCACGGAAAGAATCTTATTTCTTTTTTCTTCGGAAATGTTATTGAAGGTAGGTTTACAGCAAAAGTCCAGACTTCCCATATATACTCCTG
>CALCHE010000107.1 GCA_937901145.1 uncultured Clostridia bacterium | reverse complement strand
AAAGAAGCAGTTCTCGAAAAATATAACGAGGTTAAAAATCTGCCTATCCACGATGTTTTTCTTCGTAAAGCTGCAGGAAGAGAGTTTTACAACACAAGTAAATATACTTTTGAGAAGTTGCTTGATGACCCCGATAACATCGAGGCAAACTTCCGTGATTATCTTAATGGATTTTCAGCAAATGTGCGTGACATAATTGAAAAGTTTAAGTTTGACGGACATATCACAACTATGGCAAACAAAGGCATACTCTACATAGTTATCAAGGAATTCACTTCACCTAAGGCGAACCTTCACCCAGACGTGATTTCAAACCTTGAAATGGGTTATATCTTTGAAGAGATTATCCGTAGATTTTCCGAAGCTCATAACGAGGATGCAGGACAGCACTACACTCCGAGAGAAGTTATCAGACTTATGGTAAATCTGTTGTTCTATGATGATAATGATATCCTTTCTGGCAATGGTGTTGTTAAGACTGTGTATGACCCTGCTTGTGGTACAGGAGGTATGCTATCTGTTGCTGAGGAATACCTTCATCAGCTTAACGCATCAACTAAGATTATGCCTTTTGGCCAAGAGATAAATGACCAGACTTTTGCTATCTGTAAGGCTGATATGCTCATCAAGGGTAACGATGCAAACTTTATCAAGGACGGTAACACTCTTTCCGATGACCAGTTCGAAGGTCAGACTTTTGACTATATCCTTTCCAATCCTCCCTTCGGCAGAGAGTGGAAGAATGAGAAAAATGCCGTAGAAGCAGAAGCTAAGAGAGGCTTCGCAGGTCGCTTTGGTCCCGGACTTCCTGCAGCAAGTGACGGTCAACTTCTGTTTATGCTTACTGCTATTTCAAAAATGAAGGAGCCTTCAAAGGGTGGCAGCCGTATTGCGATTATTCACAACGGTTCTCCTCTTTTCACAGGTGATGCAGGCAGCGGTCCCAGTGAAATCCGCCGTTATGTACTTGAAAATGATCTTCTCGAAGCTATTATTGCTCTGCCTAACGATATTTTCTATAACACAGGTATTGCAACTTACATTTGGGTGCTCTCTAATAAAAAAGCAGGCACAAAGCGTGAGGGTAAGGTTCAGCTTATCAACGCTAACGGACTTTTTGAGAAGCGTCGTAAGGCTCTCGGAAACAAGAGAAATGACATTCCCGAAAGTGCAATTGAAGAGATAACAGGTCTTTACGGTGACTTCAGAGAGAGCGAAGTCAGCAAGATTTTCAACAACGAAGACTTCGGCTACACAAAGATTACAGTTGAAAGACCTCTTTGCGATGAAAACGGCGAGCCTATACTCAAAAAGGGTAAAAAACAGCCCGACTCGGCATTAAGAGACACTGAAAATGTACCCCTTACTGAGGATATTCAGGCATACTTTGAGCGTGAGGTTTTACCTTTTGCAGCTGATGCCTGGATTGATGAAAAGAAATCAAAGGTGGGTTATGAAATACCCTTTACAAGATATTTTTATAAGTACGAAGCACCGAAGCCGTCAGATGAAATTATGTATGAGATTCTTGCAATTGAAAGTGAACTTGACGGAAGTCTGAAGGAGATATTTAATGTATAAACTTTATAAAATAGTAGCGGCGATTAGTGTTGTTATAAGACAATGCTTTATTGATAACCCCTATGAGTCTTTACCTTTTCTAACGCAGGAAACGGAAATATGGTTGCCGTTAATTCTTAATTTAGCTACAGAAGGATTGTTTCATACAATTACATTTTTAATAGTTAAAATTTATTATCGTGATAGACGATATCCTGTTGTTGGTAGTTTGTTATATTTATTCTTTTATTGGGTGAATACCGGTATTCTTACGCTTATGTGTAAATTGTCGTTTGCCACACTACCTGTTACATTGATTATTTCGGCGTATATTTGCGTACTAATTGGTTTACTTATACTAAAAAATAAAATTATGTATAAGTTTGAAAGAACGATGATTTAATATTGATTAAATTTTTATTAATACCGAAGGAGAACTCAATTGAAAGCAAAATTACCCGAACAATATATTACATATTCTAACAGGTTTTCATTAACATCAATTATTCATTCAATAACAAAAATTTCTCTCGATATGTTTAAACTTAATGATAAGAGCAAAATTAATAATGTTTATTTGAGAAAAAGATATAAGGTAATTGTAGATAAAAAGAACATTGTAGGTGAGGTATCGCTAATTCAATGGGGCCTTTTTGAAGCGTTATACAATATAATAATTAACCATCATAATGCATCGGTTTCTGTTATAAGTGAGGATGAGTCTTTTTATTTGCTTTCTTTATTTAATTTGTATCAGCATGAAAAAGAGAAAAAGGTAATAAAAAAGACTAAAAATGAAACGTTTTTGAGATTATATGCTATTTTAGGTGAACAAAAGAAATTTCAAGAGGTTTTTAAAATTTCTGAAGTGTTTTCAAGAGAAAGCTACATACTTGAAAATATCTCCAAAGTAAAAGATATCAAATATAAACATAACATCGACATTGAAAGTGAAATACAATCGGTTTTTAATATAAATACCTTTAAATTGAAGTATATTTTATTTTTAATAGTTGCTTATTTCTCTACAATAGCAAATGCATTTTTTGATGCAGATGAATTCTGTAATTTTTCAAACTTATGTAGCAGAGAAGAGATTATAAAAGTTTTAGATTATTATTCTGTCTCGGTAGAGCAATTAAAAGAAACTAATCTTGATAGGCAAATCTTTTATTCTAAACCATTAATCAAAATTAAAAATGCTTATTTTTCTGTAAATCCAATTTTGCTGTTTCTTGTTTTTTCAAATAGTCAGTACTGGTTAATTAGAGATAAGTTTAAAAAGGAGAACTCAACAGCATTTATAGAAGAGTTCGGTTTATACTTTGAGAATTATATTAAAGAAGTTCTGACAAATTGTGTTGGTATTTCTAATTTTAATAGAGTTGATGAGAATAGAGATGAAAAACGGGCAGATTGGATGATAACTCTAGATAATCATACCTTTTTAGTTGAACAGAAATCTGCTCTTTCCATGATAGGTATTAAACAGCAGATACCTAATATTGAGGAATTAAAAAAATACATGAAAAAGTGTTGGGGAAAAGCAATTAGACAATTAAATGCTACTGAAAATGCATTAAATCTTGAAACTCCAATAAAAATAATACTTGTATATGATGATTATTTTAAAGCCGAATGTCTTGATGAATTATTTAAGATAGATGAAACTTTAAAAGATGATGGACGATTCTGGTTGTTGAATACCGAGGAATTTGAAATGCTAATGTTTTTGTATAAAAAAGATCCAACATTATTTTTTAAAATTGTAGAAGAAAAAACAATAGATGAAGCAAATAAGAGCTGGCGAGGCCGTGAGGTTTGTCAATATTTAAGCAAATATGGCATCAAGCAAAATGAATATTTAATTAATTATGGTATTATTAAAAAATTCGAGGATATAGAAAACTTTTTTATAAGTGGTGAGCAAAATGCGTGAAATGAAAAA
>CALCHE010000106.1 GCA_937901145.1 uncultured Clostridia bacterium | reverse complement strand
TCGGCGACGATGCAGCTTGAGCGTAAAAACATAAATGTTTAATAACTGTAAATTATGTATCGTAAGCAAAGTGGTTTCTCATCCATCGCCTCATCGATATCAATATTTATTTCATGCATAATATGCGCCTCAGATGCTGACTGCCTTTTCTACCAGCTCCACAGCCTCCTGAACTACCCTTTCATCTCCCTCACAGAGATTAAGCAGAGGTTCTCTTACTCCGCCCAGGGCGATGCCTGTTCTCTTTCCGATTACTGCTTTGGCTACGGCATACATATTACCCTTGGCCGAGCACATTTTATATGTAACCTCATTGGCGGCGTGCTGTAACTTCTGTGCGAGAGCAAAGTCACCCTTTTCCACAGCCTCGTCCATTTTCACATATACCTCGGGCATAACCGCATAGGTACCGCCGATACCTGCAGAAGCACCGATAATTCTGCCGCTGACGAACTGCTCATCAGGACCGTTAAATACATCTATTTCTTTTCCGTTCATTTTCGCCTGACGGACAAACATCTGTATGTCCTGTACGGGCATTGAGGAATTTTTGATAGCCTTTACACGGGGATTTTTCAGCATTTCATCGAGCAGAGAAAGTGTAAGTGCCACACCTGCCAGCTGAGGAATATTGTAAATAACGAAATCTGTTTTCGGTGCGGCAGCGGAAATATCGTTCCAGTATTTCGCTATTGCTTTTTCGGGCAGACGGAAGTAAATGGGAGGGATAGCCGCTATGGCATCCACACCGAGACTCTCTGCGTGTCGGGCAAGAATACAGCTGTCCTTAGTGTTATTGCAGGCTACGTGAGCTATTATCTTTATTCTGCCCTTTGCCGCCTCCATAACCGCCTCGAGGGTTTTCATTCTCTCCTCCACGGAAAGATAGATACACTCACCTGAGGACCCGCCTACATAAAGACCTGATACACCCTTTTCTATAAGATGCTCCGTAAGAGCTTTCGTCCTGTCACAGGACACATTTCCTTCATCGTCATAACAGGCGTAAAAGGCGGGATAAATTCCTTTAAACTGACTCATTTCATTTACCTCTTTTCTATTTCTTCTATCATTTTGTCGAGCATAATCAGACATCTGGGCACGTGGAAGGGACCTTTGAAGGTGGAGCCGATACAGGCAGGAAGAGTAGGCTTTCCGTCTCTTCTGAGATAGCCGTACCACTCACCGCAGGGAGCAGTGGCAAAGGTCTTTTTGCAGTAGGAAAGTATCTTTTCAAATATACCGAGATATTTTTCGTCCCCTGTCTCCCTGTAAATCATAAGCGAAGCAATCAGTGCTTCATTATGGGGCCACCACAGCTTCATATCGTGCTCGTAGGCCTCGGGAGGATTACCCAGGCAGTCAAAGAAATAAAGTATGCCCTCATATTCGCTGTCCCAGCCCTTTTCGAAGGCCATATCGAAAATTTCCACAGCCTTTTTCATAAGCTCTTTGTCACCTGTTGCCTTGGCTCTTTCCATAAGGAACCAGCTGCACTCGATGTCGTGACCGGGATTAACCACTCTGCCCTCACTTACCGTGAGTCTCGGTGTTCCGTCAGGAGCCACACTTTCGAGAGTACAGCCAAGTTCAGGCTTTACGTGATATTTCAGTATATCGGAAACACATTCATCTGCTCTCGAGTTATAAAGCTCTGCATTTTCAGGGTCCACCCTTAAAAGAACGGATGTAACATTCAGCAGTATCATCGGTATGCCCAGTGCTCTGCCCTGTCTGGTTTCAGGGTCAGTCTTGGCACCGAGGCCTGTGGGATCAGTCATTCCGTGGTTAAGATTCCAGTACATCTCGTAAGCTTTTCTCGCTCTGTCGAGATGCTCCTTCTCCCCTGTCACACCGTAGTATTCTGCATTAGCGATGCAGTAAAATGCCTCGGAATAGCAGTACCTTCTCTGTCTGAGAGGCTTTCCGTCCTCAGTGACGGTGAAATAAAGTCTGCCCTGCGCCTTATGATTCACGCAGTAATTTTCCAGGAAGTCAAGACAGCTCTTGCTCGCCTCGAGCCATTCCTTTTTAACTCCGTAAATATGGCACAGATAAGCGAAAATCCATCCGCATCTTCCCTGCATCCACACGCTTTTGTCCGTGGAAAAAACCTTTCCGTCCTTATCAAGACAGGTATAGACACCTCCGTGCTTTTTATCCATACCGCCCCTGAGCCAGAAGTCAACTACCGACTCCAGCTCTTTCTGTATCCATTTTCTTTCTTCTGTAATACTCATAGCTTTTCTCCTTATTTTATACTGATAATAATATAAACCAAAACAAAACTTTTTGCAATAATTTTCCTCTATTATCCGTAGTCAAAATCTACAAAAGCCCCCACCTTCGATTGACAAATATATTTTATCCTGATAAGATTTAATCAGATAATATGAAGGAGATGTTTTTATGAAAAAGGCTCTGAGCTTCTTAATGATAATTCTTATGGTACTGACTCTCGTTCCGGGAGAAATGGTACTCGCAGCTGCAGAAGCAGCAGAAGAAATCGAAGCAGTCCTCACCTCAGAGAAAACCGAAGAAAAAGAAGAAGTTTCAACTGAGGCTGTACCCGTAGAAAAAGCACAGACCGCGGAGGAATTTAATGATAAGGTCAGCGAGCTGATTTCTGAAAACGACACAGGCGAATACTTTTCACAGATTGTCATAAACCAGCAGGAAAACACCTCAAGCATCGACGGAAATACACCTACAGAAGCTGAAGAAGCTCTCGTAAGCGGCGATGTTGTCAATGTAAAAAACGACAATGCGGGTATAAATATTTTTTCACTTCTTCCCGAAAGTGCTACACAGGAGCTTTCCGAAGCTATGGAAGAAAAGGGTGATTCTGCTGCAGAAAGCAAGTATGTTCCTGTTACCGCTCTCGAGGAGCAGGGCTACAGCATCACCACCAACGATAAAAACGAAATAGTTATTTCAAATCCTTATCAGACCAGAAGACTCATCGTAAAAACACAGGGCAAAAAAGCTCTCGCCGACACCTACGGAGCCTCCCGGGCAATATGTGACTCCGAGGGGCGCTACATTCTCCAGTATGATGACAC
>CALCHE010000105.1 GCA_937901145.1 uncultured Clostridia bacterium | reverse complement strand
ACCATTCGCAATATTCATAGTATTTAAAAAACAAAAGGAGACGAAAAACAATGGATAAAATAGCAGTTCTTATTCCCTGTTATAATGAAGCAAAGACAATCAAAAAGGTTGTCGAGGATTTTAAAGCCGCTCTTCCCGAGGATGCCGTAATTTATGTTTATGATAACAATTCCTCTGACGGTACTGCAGAAATCGCCAAAGAAGCAGGTGCTGTTGTCCGCTACGAGCGTAAGCAGGGCAAGGGTAATGTTATAAGAAAGATGTTTTATGAAATAGATGCCGAATGCTATATTATGGCTGACGGTGATGACACCTATCCCGCTGAAAGTGCAGGGGAGATGGCTGACAAGATTCTCAATGAAGGCGTGGATATGGTCATCGGCGACCGTCTTTCCTCCACCTACTTCACTCAGAATAAGCGTCCCTTCCATAATTTCGGTAATGACCTTGTAAGAAAGAGCATAAACCTTCTTTTCAAAAGTGACATAAAGGATATTATGACCGGATACCGTGCTTTCAGCTACCGCTTTGTAAAATCCTTCCCTCTTCTTTCTAAGGGCTTCGAAATCGAAACCGAAATGAGCATCCACGCAGTGGATAAGAATATGACTCTGGAAAATGTGGTTATCGAATACCGTGACCGTCCTGAGGGCAGTGAGTCAAAGCTTAACACCATTTCCGATGGCATAAAGGTTCTCAGAACCATCGTGAGACTTTTCAGAAACTATAAGCCTCTGAGATTTTTCGGTATTATTGCTTCTGTGCTCGCATTACTCAGCCTGATTTTCTTCATTCCCGTTCTTGTTGAATATATCAAGACAGGTCTTGTTCCTCATTTCCCGACTCTCATTGTATGCGGTTTTTCTGCTATTGCTGCCATACAGTCTCTTTTCTCAGGTCTTATTCTCGAAAACATCCAGCAGAAAAACAGACAGGATTTCGAAATGGCACTTATTAATATAAGACACCATTACCTTGAGAAAAAGGGTGCAGAAAAATGATTGACCTTATTAAACAGCTGATAAAATTCGGCTTTGTGGGCGGAATATGCTTCGTCATTGACTACGGAGTGATGGTGCTGCTTACAGAGGTGGCAGGAATGGAGTATCTTCTTTCCTGCGGAATATCCTTTACTGTTTCCGTTATAGCGAATTATCTGCTGAGTATGAAGTTCGTTTTCGAAAGAAAGGATACTCTGGACAGAAGGGTAGAGTTTATAATTTTCGTGATTATGAGCGTTATCGGTCTGGGGCTTACAGAGCTTCTTATGTGGATATTTGTTGACAAGGCTGATATTCACTATATGATTTCGAAGATAGTAGTTACAGCTATAGTTATGGTATATAACTTCGTCACACGAAAGCTTTTCCTTGAAAAGAAAAAAAGTGCATAATTTAAAAGCAACCGAAGAATGATTTCTCGGTTGCTCTCTTTTTTATATTATCTTATATTCAAATCTTGTATACTCACCGGTGATGTTTTCGCCACTGATGAATTTTCTCGCTTTGAAGATTACTCTGTCATCGTATACCTCGCAGAAATATCCTACACCGCAGTCGGTAATACCGAAGTTGTTTTCTTTTCTGTAGCCGGGAATGCTGATGGACTGAACATTGTTTTCTTCGTTTATAACCTCAGCGACCTTTTCAAAGATACCGCCGTGAAGGTGTCCGTTAATGAAGAAAACATTTTTATATTTTTCCATAACGGCTCTGACCTCATCATTCTGTTCACCCATATCACCTGTCTTCCATACCTCAGGCAGACCGTGAGTTTCAGCAAAGGGTTGATGACACATAACGAAAACCGGCTTGCCGTCCTTAGTACCTCGTGCTAATTCCTTATCGAGGAAAGCAATCTGCTCAGGGGAAATGTGAGCCTTTTCGAGCATTCTTTTTTCAGTGCAGAGAACGATGAAGGTGTAGCCCTTTATGTCACAGGAGTAGTAGATTTTGCCTTCTTTGTCATCAAGATAGTTTTTGATTTTTTCTTTGATGATTTTTGTGCTTTTTTTGTAGAAGATACGTGCGTCGTGGTTACCCATGGTAACAAGGGTTTTATAAGTGTCCTTATATTTGTCAAGAACACGGAAAAATCGTTTATATTCATTATCGGTACCGTAGTCGGCGATGTCGCCTGCCAGAAGAAAAGCATCAAATTTTTCCTTTGAGTTGCCTATATCCTCGAAGGTGTTTTCAAGGTTTTTCTCGGCACTTTCTCTGTTAGGCAGATGAGTGTCAGCGATTATTGCCATGGAAAGCTTCACATTTTCACTGTCCTCGAAGGTAATGGGGTCATCCTTTGAAACGGTGTAGATAACGTCGTATTTAGGATTCATAGCCTTAAACTGTTTTACATATTTTTCTATAACGAACTTGGCTGACATAGGTTTTCTCCCTTCGGAATATTATCCTCTCGATTATAACAGCATTTTCTTTTTTTTTCAAGTAGTAAAAACTCTGTCTGAATCCATATCATAATTTTTCATAAGCACTTTTCCGATGCTGTAGCTGTCGCTTCGGTTATAATAATACACTCCCTTATCAGTATTACAGCAGGAGGAATATCGGGTGTAATGTGCTTTGCCGTTTTTAGTCACACAGCCTTCAGGTACACTCACCAGAGACAGTATACGGAAAAACTGAGCGACACTTTCATCTTCACTCTTTTTGGGCGAAGATTTTTCTTTTATGCGCACGGCACGGATAAATCTTGACTCAGAAGAAAAGTCACCGGGAATAGTCTTCGTTGAATGGAGATTTTCGATCTGTCTGTCGAAGGGGGGATTATTACTGAGTACGCCCCACGGATTTTCATAAATTTTAAGACCTTCTTTTACGCTCTCTACTGTAAGTGAACCGCTTTTATCAGCGATTATCCAGTGAAGGGGAGTGAGCGGGTAGCTTTCGCTGAAGGGAATGTCGGTCACATTAAGCCGATTTAATTTTTCTTTTGCCTCGGAAAGACAGGCACATTTACCTAATAGCCACGGTATAAGCTCGTATGGGGCAAGATTAAGCTTTCCCT
>CALCHE010000104.1 GCA_937901145.1 uncultured Clostridia bacterium | reverse complement strand
ACGGCTATGAGCCCATCCGTTACCTTATGATTTCCTGTCAGTACAGAAGCCCCATCAACTACTCCTTCGATGCTATCGCACAGTGCAAGGCTTCCCTCGAAAGACTTTACACCTGCCGTAATAACCTTGACTTCGCACTTAAAAATGCTGTCGAAGAAGCAGGGGAGAAGGATGCAGAAATCATCGCTCTCATCGACGGTAAAAAAGACAAGTTCATCGAAGCTATGGAGGATGACCTTAACACAGGTGAAGCTCTCGGTGCAGTGTTTGAGCTTGTACGTGATATCAATACTCACGTTAATGAAGGCGTTCAGTCAAAGGCACTCGTAGAATACGCCGCTAAGATTTTCGACGAGCTTATGGACGTTCTCGGTCTTCTCTATAACCGTAACAAGGAAGATAAGAGCCTCGACGACGAAATCGAAGCACTTATCGCTGCACGTAACGACGCAAGAAAGAACAAAAACTGGGCTGAGGCTGACCGTATCAGAGATGAGCTTAAGGCACAGGGTATCGTTCTCGAGGATACACCTCAGGGCGTTAAGTGGCATAGAGCATAATATAAGGGGCTGTTCATCAGCCCCTTAATGAATAATGAATGATGAATACTGTAGGGACACGGCTTGCCGTGTCCGCTACCCGTTTTGCATTTGTGAGGTAACATCATGGCAGAAGATAAATACAAGGATTTATTAAAGCTGATTACAGTGCCTGTTTGGATCTATTGCTTTGTTGAAATATTATACGGTGTGATTTATTTTATATTAGATTATATTGCTTTGTATGATATTACTGCTGTTTTGGCTGAAGTTTCACTTTATTTCAGTATTCTGACTTTATATTTTGCCATACCTGCACTTGCTTTGATAGGGTTGCTGTCAATGACAGCTTATTACTCAGTAAAAAATAAAAGTATAAAGCCTTTACTTAATGTACGGCTTTGGGTTACAATAGTAATAGTCGTAATCAGCACTGTTTGCAGATTCGAAATTATAAGCAATAATTTTTAAATCGTAGGGGCGAGTATGCTCGTCCGTAAAAACTGTGAGAAGGTATCATTATGAAATACAGTAAACAAAGTCCCATAGCCGTGGTTGACTCAGGTGTGGGCGGTATAACAGTTCTCCGTAAGCTTTATAAGCTTATGCCGAACGAAGACTACATCTATTTCGGTGACTCGGCTAATGCTCCCTATGGGGTCAAGACAAAAGAGGAAATCAAAAATCTCACTGTGAAAGCCTGTGAGGCTCTTATGGAGCGTGGTGCCAAGGCTGTGGTTATAGCCTGCAACACCGCCACCAGTGCCGCTGCCGCTTATCTTCGCGAGAAATATCCCGACTTTATTTTCATCGGTCTTGAGCCTGCCTTGAAGCCGGCCGCACTTTTTAAAGAAAATCCGAGAGTCCTCGTTCTTGCTACTCCTCTTACACTTAAAGAGGAAAAGTTCGATAAGCTTATGGCGCGCTTTGAGGGGCAGGCTGAGTTTATAAAGCTTCCTGCTCCCGAGCTTGTAAGATTTATCGAAAGCGGAAATCTCGACTCACCCGAGGAGATAGCATATCTCGAAAAAATTCTCGCGCCCTACGCAGGAAACAAGGTGGATGCCGTAGTTTTAGGCTGTACACATTTTCCTTTTGCGCGAAAGGCTATTCTTAAAATTTTAGGTGATGAGGTCGAGGTTTTCGAGGGCAGCAAGGGTGCCGCAAGCTACTGCAAAGCCCGTCTGGAGGAAAAGGGTCTGCTTAACGAAGAGGGCAGAGAAGGTGTAATTTCCTTCGAAAACAGCGACGAAAATAAAATCGAAGCAAGTAAAAGAATGTTTTATTATAAAGGCTGATTTTATGAAAACACAGGACGAATTAAGGGAATATCTTATCTCGCAGGGTGCTTCGGATGTGGGCTTCTGTGCCTTACCTGACGGAGATTTCGGTGAGTGTAAATATGCAGTGAGTGTAGTGGTGCGTCTGTCCGATGCTATCGTAGATGAAATAGACGGTGAGCCTACTCACACTTACTTTAATCACTATCGCACGGTCAATGCATTTATTGATTCTTTGCTTTTAAAGGCGGGACTTTTTCTGCAGAAAAAGGGCTATAAGTACATCACCGTTGCCGCCTCTCAGAGCATAAACAAGGACGGCTGGAATTATAAGGGCAGATATTCTCATAAGAAGGCCGCCTGTCTCGCAGGACTCGGTACGGTGGGAAAAAGCTCGATGTTTCTGCACAGAAACTTCGGGGCAAGAGTGAGACTCGGCACAGTAGTAACCGACTGTCCCTTCGAAAAGGAAATGACAGATTATGTTTCTCCCTGTCTTGACTGCGATTTATGCGTCAAAGCCTGTCCGTCAGGTGCTATTCTCGGTAAGCTCTGGGATGAAAACACCACCCGTGAAGAGATTTTTGACCCCGAAAAATGCAGTAGTTATATGAAAAATCATTTCAAACACATCGGCAGAGGAGCTGTCTGCGGTGTGTGTATGAGTGTTTGTCCTTACGGAAAATAAAGGGGTGCTATATGGGAAATAAAATTGCTCTTGTTACAGGAGGAAGCTCAGGCATCGGCAGATGTACTGCTGTTTCTCTTAAAAAAATGGGTTGTAAGGTTTACGAAATGAGTCGCCGCAATATACCCTGTGACGGAATAATTCATCTGACCGCTGATGTAACCGACGAAAATGCTGTGAAATCTGCCGTGGAAAGCATAATAAATGCTGACGGAAAAATAGATATCCTTATCAACTGCGCAGGCTTCGGTATTTCGGGTGCTGTGGAGTTCACAGAAGAAAAGGAAGCGAGAAAACAGTTCGATGTAAACTTTTTCGGAACGGTCAATGTTACCAGGTCTGTTCTTCCCTTTATGAGAGAGAAAAAGAGCGGTCGGATAGTTAATATCAGCTCTGTAGCTGCTGTGGCACACATACCCTTCCAGACCTATTATTCCGCATCCAAAGCAGCTATTGAAAGCTATACCTGCTGTCTTGCCAATGAGGTAAGGCCCTTCGGTATTACCGTTACTGCTGTTCAGCCGGGAGACATAGCTACTGAGTTTACTGCCGCCAGAGAAAAATCCTTCGCAGGTGACGACATTTACGGCGGACGAATCGGCAGAAGCGTGGCAGGAATGGAAAAGGATGAGGAAAAGGGTATGAGCCCCGAAAAAGCAGGGGAGTACATAGCAAAAATCGCACTGAAAAATAAGATTAAGCCTGCTTATGCCATCGGTATGACCTATAAGCTTTTAGCTGTTCTCTGTAAGGTTTTCCCTTCATCGGTGAGAAATTACATAGTCGGAATTCTGTATGCTAAATGAAAGAAAAAAGTCACACTTCACTTTTTTACCGTGATGTGTGACTTCTTTGTTTTTAATTATAATCTGACGAGTTAAACGGCATCATTGTTTCTTCGGCTGATGCGACTTTTGACATCCTAATACCTACATTGAACCCGTTTAAAAAATTATCTGCACAGCAGATGATTAAAAGGTCATCGCTCAGGTCACAGAACTCTGCGAACAGCTTTTTTTCTTCTGAGGAAAGCTTTTTTAAAAGTTCTTCTCTCGATTTTAAAAGCTCATTAAGCTTTCGTTTCCCTTTTTCGGTAAACACCGAATCGGCAAGGTCTTTTTTACCGTATAATTCTTTGATATAACCTTTCACAGTATCACTCCTAAAATAAAAAAGTGCGCCAACCGAAGTCAACGCACCGAAAACGCAAACTCCGATTGCTGCTACACAAACTTAATCAGAATCAGGGTATTTCTACCATAACCAATTAGTGGAATTTGCCTTTTACCAAATTCATAAATTGATTATGGCGAAAAAAGGGTATAATTATCCCTAAAAAAGAAATAAATACCGCTGATTTAACCTATTAAGTTCGTGTAGCACATTCAGTATATCACAGTATGATTCAAAAAACAATGTTTTTTACCGTAAAAAAATAAAACAAAAAAAGACCAGGTCATAAGACTTGGTCTTCTGGTGC
The DNA here is from genome assembly GCA_937901145.1 of uncultured Clostridia bacterium. GTDB lineage: Bacteria > Bacillota > Clostridia > Oscillospirales > Acutalibacteraceae > UBA6857. The sequence continues at coordinate 12,545 of CALCHE010000104.1, read as the reverse complement.
GGGTTGACAATCCATATCCGAACCAACATTTTGCTATTGATACATTGCCTTAAGGGCGCACTTACTCACCACCGTAAAGGCGGTGCGGTGTATATGAACGCCTTCCTAACACGCCAAAAAGCACAGGGCGGCAAAACGAGCCAAACCCTGTGCTTAATGCTATTCAGATATGAGGGGGGAAGCTATCAGCAGAGCTAACCGAGAGAGTGCAGGGATGCGGAGAGAGACCACCGCCCACTAATCATTCTTTATCAATCAGAGAACCGTCCCCTGTGTTACTGATGCGGCTTTTGACATCCTAATACCTACATTGAACCCGTTTAAAAAATTATCTGCACAGCAGATGATTAAAAGGTCATCGCTCAGGTCACAGAACTCTGCGAACAGCTTTTTTTCTTCTGAGGAAAGCTTTTTTAAAAGTTCTTCTCTCGATTTTAAAAGCTCATTAAGCTTTCGTTTCCCTTTTTCGGTAAACACCGAATCGGCAAGGTCTTTTTTACCGTATAATTCTTTGATATAACCTTTCACAGTATCACTCCTAAAATAAAAAAGTGCGCCAACCGAAGTCAACGCACCGAAAACGCAAACTCCGATTGTCGCCAAACAAAGCTCAAATAGAAAAAAGAAACCTAATTACCATCCGAGTGGAGTTGCGTTCTCTACGAACACATATCGGATGATAATCGAAAAAGGGTATAATACCCCCTTGATAATAAAGTTTCTTTATTAGGCTTTGCTTGGCTCGATTAGTATATCACATTCTGCATTGAAATACAATGGTTTTGTCTGAAAACTTACAATAAAAAGAAAAAGACCAGGTCATAAGACTTGGTCTTCTGGTGCCGGTGGCGGGGGTCGAACCCGCACGGTATCGCTACCAACGGATTTTGAGTCCGCCTCGTCTGCCAATTCCAACACACCGGCAAATATGTGTTAAAACACGCTCACTATTATATATCAGCTGTCTGATATTGTCAAGATGAAAGTATGCTTTTTTGATATAAAATAAGGAAAGAAACAGAGAAAAAATCTCTTTTTACTATTGTCTTAATTATTATAGTATGATATAATATCTTGATTATTATTGTGAGGTAGTGTTTGTTTATGGTTATTTTGGGAATTGACCCCGGTTATGCTATAGTCGGTTACGGTGTTATCAGCTACCGTAATAATCATTTTACCGTTATTGACTACGGTGCCATTACCACCGATGCCAAAACACCCTTCAATGAAAGATTAGAGATAATTTACGACGAGCTGACTGCCATTATCGAAAAGCACTCTCCTGATGCTATGGCTATCGAAAAGGTGTTTTATAATTCTAACGCCAAAACCGTTATCGATGTCAGTCAGGCGCGAGGCGTTATAATGCTCGCCGCACAGAAAAAGGGGCTTCCTGCTTATGAGTACACACCCTTACAGGTGAAGCAGAGTGTGGTAGGCTACGGCAGAGCGGAGAAAAAACAGGTGCAGGAAATGATAAGGCGCATTCTTGGTCTCGAAAAAGTGCCCAAGCCCGACGATACAGCCGACGCACTGGCTATGGCTGTGTGTCACGGACATGCCAGCGGCTCACTTATGCAGAATATGAGAATTAGAAGAGGAATCTGATTATGTTTTACAGTCTTACAGGTAATGTAGTTTATAAAGGACTTGCGGAGTTTGCCGTGGAGTGCGGAGGTGTTGCCTTCCGTATTCAGAGCTCCTTTGCCACTCTTTCCGAGGTTATTCCCGGTGAAAAAATGACCGTATATACCTACCTTAATGTCCGTGAGGATGCACTCGACCTTTTCGGCTTTACCACCGAATATGAGCTCGAATGGTTTAAAATGCTCATCACCGTTAACGGTGTGGGTCCGAAAGCAGCTCTTGCGATTTTATCTGAAATGACTCCCGATAAGCTCGCACTTAGTATTTCTGCCTCCGATGTAAAGGCTATCACAAAGGCACAGGGCATCGGACCGAAGATAGCCCAGAGAATTATCCTCGACCTTAAGGACAAGGTAAAGGGTATCACTCCTGCTTCTGACTCTTCGGCAGATATCTCAGCTGTTTCCGCTACGGCAGATATGCCGAATACAAGCGAAGCTATAGCGGCTCTGACTATGCTCGGCTACAGTCAGTCCGATGCGGCAGTAGCAGTAAGTAAGCTTGACAGCACTCTTTCCGTGGAAAATCTTATCAAGGGTGCACTTAAACTTTTATCTTTAGGGTGAAAATAAATGGAATTTGAAGAAAGAATCATAGCTCCTGACCTTACTTCCTTTGACAGTGACATCGAAACCTCTCTGAGACCGAAAATTCTCACTGATTACATCGGACAGGAAAAGGCCAAGGAAAACTTAGAAATATATATCAAAGCTGCCAGGGAAAGAGGGGAGAGTCTCGACCACGTTCTTCTCTACGGCCCTCCCGGTCTCGGCAAGACAACCCTCGCAGGCATTATTGCCAATGAAATGAATGTAAACTTCCGTGTTACATCGGGTCCCGCTATCGAAAAGCCCGGCGATCTTGCGGCACTTCTTACTAATCTGAATGAAGGCGATGTACTTTTCATCGACGAAATTCACCGCCTTAACCGAAGCGTCGAGGAGGTTCTTTATCCTGCTATGGAGGATAATGCCCTCGATATCATCATCGGTAAGGGTCCCTCAGCACGCTCCATAAGACTCGACCTTCCGAAATTTACGTTAGTAGGTGCCACCACCCGTGCAGGACAGCTTTCGGCACCACTTCGTGACCGTTTCGGTGTCATACTCAGACTCGAAATGTATACTCCCGAGGAGCTTGCACAGATAGTAACACGTAGTGCGGGAATTCTCGGAATAGATATCGAAAAATACGGTGCACTCGAAATCGCATCCCGTTCACGCGGTACACCCCGTATCGCAAACCGACTTCTGAAAAGAGCGAGAGATTTCGCACAGGTGGTCGGTAACGGCATTATCGACGAAGAAAGTGCAGACCTTGCCCTGGGTAAAATGGAAATCGACCATCTTGGTCTTGACTCCATCGACCGCCTTCTGCTTACTACCATGATCAGAAATTACGGCGGCGGTCCCGTAGGTCTTGAAACCATAGCGGCGGCTATCGGTGAGGAGGCAATAACCATCGAGGATGTTTATGAGCCTTATCTGATGCAGATAGGCTTCCTCGGCAGAACACCGCGAGGACGAGTGGCCACAGCGGCGGCTTACGAGCATCTCGATATACCGATGCCGGGACAGCAGAAATTATTTTAACGGAGATTAAATCAGTTATGAGATATACTAAAGACTGGAAAGATTATGAGCTTATCGACTGCTCATCGGGAGAACGCCTCGAAAGATGGGGCGACATTATCCTCGTCAGACCTGACCCTCAGGTTATATGGAAAACACCTAAAACAAACCCTTTGTGGAAAAAGGCAAATGCTTATTATCACCGCTCCAAATCAGGCGGCGGTGCCTGGGACGTGAGAAGCAAAATGCCTCCCTTCTGGAGCATTGACTATAAGGATATGACCTTTAATATCAAAACTATGGGCTTCAAGCATACAGGACTTTTCCCCGAACAGGCAGTTAACTGGGATTATACCCGTGAAATTATAAAAAAGGCAGGCAGACCTGTGAAGGTGCTTAACCTTTTCGCATACACAGGCGGTGCCACAGTCGCTCCCCTGATGGAAAATGCACAGGTGGTTCACGTGGATGCCTCTAAGGGTATGGTGGCCTGGGCCAAGGAAAATGCCGTCTCCTCAGGTGTCGCTGACGGAAGCGTCAGATGGATAGTCGATGACTGTATCAAATTCGTTCAGCGCGAAATCCGCAGAGGAAACAAATACGATATTATCATTATGGACCCACCCTCTTACGGCAGAGGACCCGGCGGTGAAGTGTGGAAATTAGAGGATGAGGTTTACGGCTTTGTAGAGCTGTGCAGTGAGCTTTTATATGAGGACTCACTGATGATGCTCATTAACTCCTATACCACAGGTCTTTCATCGTCGGTTATGGAATATATTTTAGGTGCTGTCGTTAAAAAGAAGTTCGGCGGCAGAATATCTTCTTCGGAAATCGGTCTTCCCGTGACGGAGACAGGTATGATTCTTCCCTGCGGCGCATCCGCTATATGGGAAAAATAAGAGGTAATTATGAAAAGCTTTATTGAATTCGAAGGCGTATCCTTCTCCTATGAGGAAGAGGAAGAAAGCCTCAGAGCGGAGAATGTTATCGAAAATATGAATCTTAAAATCGAAAAGGGGGATTTTGTCGCAGTTTTAGGCCATAACGGCTGCGGAAAATCCACTTTAGCCAAGCTCTGTAACGCTATTTTAGTTCCTCAGCAGGGCAAGGTTTATATTGACGGTATCGATACTGCTGACGAAGACAGAATTTATGACATAAGACAGAGAGTGGGTATGGTTTTCCAGAACCCCGATAACCAGATAGTAGCTACCATTGTGGAGGATGATGTGGCATTCGGGCCTGAAAATTTAGGTGTAGAGCCCTCTGAGATAAGAAAAAGAGTGGACGAAGCACTTAAGAATGTCGGAATGTATGAGTTCCGCACCTTCGAGCCGCACAAGCTTTCGGGCGGTCAGAAGCAGAGAGTGGCTATAGCGGGTATCATCGCTATGAAGCCTGACTGTATCGTGCTCGATGAGCCTACGGCTATGCTCGACCCGAGAGGACGCCGTGAGGTTATGGCTACTGTAAAAAGACTTAACGAGGAGTACGGCATTACCGTAATTTTCATCACTCATTATATGGACGAGGCTGTGAAGGCTGACCGTGTCATCGTAATGGACAAGGGTAAAATCATCCTTGACGGAAGACCCAAGGAGGTCTTCGTTAATATAGACACTCTGAAAAGAATCGGACTTGATGTGCCCGAAGCCACTGAGCTTACTCATTTACTGATAGAAAAGGGTATAGATTTACCCGAGGATATACTTGATATTGACGAGCTGTATTCATATATACTTAAACTCACGGAGGAAAAAAATTGAGCATTTCAATTTTAGAAACGAAAAACCTTACCCATGTTTATTCCAAGGGTACCACATCCCAGGTGGATGCCATCAGGGACATAAGCCTTAAAATCGAAAAGGGTGAGCTTGTGGGCATTATCGGCCACACAGGCTCAGGTAAAAGCACCCTTATTCAGCATTTTAACGGTCTTTTAAAGGGTACATCGGGCACAGTTCTTTTAGACGGTAAGGATATATGGGCTGACAAAAGCAAAATCCGTAATGTCCGTTTCCGTGTGGGTATCTGCTTTCAGTATCCCGAATATCAGCTTTTCGAGGAAACCGTGTATAAGGATATAGCCTTCGGTCCTAATAATATGAAGCTCGACGAAAATGAAATCGACCGCAGAGTCAGAAGTGTAATTAAATTCGTAGGTCTCGATGAATCCTATCTTGACAAATCGCCCTTCGACCTTTCGGGCGGTGAAAAGAGGAGAGTGGCCATCGCAGGTGTAATGGCTATGGAGCCCGATGTTCTGATTCTGGATGAGCCCTGTGCAGGTCTTGACCCTAAGGGAAGAGATACGGTCCTTTCATTCATCAGCGACTATAGAAAAAATACAGGAAGTACAGTGCTTGTGGTTTCTCACAGTATGGAGGATATTTCGAAAATAGCCACTAAGGTTCTCGTTATGAATGAGTCGAGACTCGCATATTACGATACTGTGGATGCTGTTTTCTCACACAGTGAGGAGCTTAAAAATATGGGACTTAATATCCCTGTTCTCACCTCTCTTTTCCTTAAGCTCAAGGAAAACGGCTATGATGTGAACACAGATATTTACACTCTCGAAAAAGCGAGAGATGAGCTTTTATCTCTGCTGAAAGGGGGGGAAGGCGAATGATTACCGATATTACTATAGGTCAGTACTATAAGGGTGATTCCTTCGTTCATAAAATGGATCCCCGCATAAAAATCCTCATTACGGTGCTTTTCATTGTGATGATTTTTATGTGCAAAAACTTTCTTGCTCTTTTACTGACAGGTGTTTTTCTGACAGTATCCATAGCTGTTTCAAAGGTACCTTTCAGAATGTTTTTTAAATCTCTGAGGCCTATAATTCCCATAGTGCTTTTCACAGCCGTTATCAATATTTTCTATATCGGCGGCGGAGAAGAGCTTCTTTCACTCGGCTTTGTAACTATTACATCCAAGGGTGTGTTTACGGCTCTGTTTATGGCTGTGAGAATAGTTCTGCTTATTATGTCAAGCTCCATTCTCACCTATACTACAGTACCGACGATGCTTACCGATGCTATCGAAAAGCTTCTTTCACCCCTTAAAATTTTTCACATTCAGGTGCATACACTTGCTATGATGATGACTCTGGCACTTCGTTTCATTCCCACTCTTATCGAGGAAATCGAGCGTATAATGAACGCTCAGAAGGCGAGAGGAGCCGACTTCGAAAACGGCAGCTTCACCGACAGAGCGAAAGCTCTCGTTCCTGTGCTTATACCTCTTTTCGTTTCAGCCTTCAGACGGGCCTACGAGCTCGCATTTGCTATGAACTGCCGATGCTACACAGGCGGAGAGGGCAGAACACGAATGAAACAGATGAAGCTTAAAGCTTCGGATTTCGCATCACTGTTCCTGTTTATTGCAGGACTTGCGGGTGTTATACTGATAAATAAATATTTCGGTGTGGTAATTTAAAATGGAAAAAAATGTTAAACTTCTCCTTGCTTATGACGGAACAGATTATCACGGCTGGCAGATGCAGGAGAATGCTGTTACCGTTCAGGAGTGTGTGACTAAGGCGGCTGAAAAAATCTTCGCTCAGAAAATTTCCGTAAACGGCTGCAGCCGTACCGACAGCGGTGTACACGCCAATGAGTTCTGCTGTAATTTCCGATTTGACGGTGACAGGGCAGAGGAAAAAATCATCCTGGGAATGAATTCTCAGCTTCCCGATGATATCCGCGTTTTCGGCTGTGAGTATGCAGATATTGACTTTCACGCGCGTTTCGACTGTAAGGGCAAAGAGTATATATATAAGGTGTGGAACGGTAAAAGGGGAAATCCCTTTATGAACAGGTATTCTCTCTTTTATCCCTATGAGCTTGATGCCGGGCTTCTGGACAGACAGGCGAAGGATTTTATCGGCACTCACGATTTCGCCGCCTTCTGTGCCGCAGGAAGCATAGTAAAGGATACAGTGAGAACCATTAAGGATTTCTCGGTTAAAAGAGAGGGTGACCTGGTTATCTTTTCGGTAACAGGTGACGGATTTCTTTACAATATGGTCCGCATTATGGTCGGAACCCTTCTTTATATAAATAACGGTAAAATAGAAAAGGACACTATCCCTGACATTATTCTTTCCAAAGACAGAATAAGAGCGGGAATAACTGTCAGACCTGAGGGTCTCTATCTCAATAAGGTCTTTTACTGATATGGGAGAATATTATGAACAAGGCAAACAATAAAACTCAGAAAAAAAACGGGCCTGTGAAAAGAAAAGCTAAAAAGAAAGGCTCGGACAGTAAATTTATTCTTGTCGGTGCGGTGCTGCTTACGGTAGCGGTGATAATTCTCGCGGGGATAGCTTTTTCGTCGGATAAAGTAATCGATGATGGAAAGTTTTCTTCAGAAAACAGAGAGCTTTTATCTACAGTCAGCTCCGATGAAATGGGCTTTCCCGTTACATTCTCTAATAATGATATAAGCAGAGCGGAATCCTTTTCTTCGAAAATTTTCCTTCTCGGTAAAAAGATTCTGACCTGTGTTTCTGACAGAGGTAATGTGAAGTATAATCATGTTTTCACCTTTTCAAAGCCTGATATGACTGTCAGTGAAAAATACGGTCTCGTTTACGACAGAGCCTCATCCAAATATTTTATCTTCAATGAAAAAGGTGTTATTTATGAGGGTGAAACGGAAAACAAAAAGCATATCATAACCGCTAAAATAAACAACAGAGGTGACGTGGCTTTTGTAACCAAAAGTGACGACTCAGCCTGTCGTGTTACACTTACGGATAAAAGAGGTAAGGTTCTTTACATCTGGGCGTGTGCCGAGGAATACGGTGTAAGCGTCGATCTGTCCGAGGACAGCAGAGAAATTCTCTGCGGTGCTATCGGCTCTCTGGAGGGTCAGATTTATTCTAAGCTTTATCTTCTTGACATATATTCCGATGAGGATGTTCAGGAAATGACAGTAAAGGACGGAGCAGTAATTGATGTGGCTCTTTCCGGCAGAAAGGCTATAGCTACCTGCAATAATTCCAGAACCGTTTTCGATATCAGAAGAAGCGGTATTACCGAGGAAAAGGTTCTCTATCCCTCAAATATAAGTAATTTTGCCTGTGATAAGAGCGGCAATACTGTTATTGTAAACGATAAGATAGGCTCATTCAGCACTAAGGAAATAACGGTTTACAATAAAAACAACGTTATATCTTATGTAGGTTTCATCGACGAAGAGGTCGTTGATGTTATCTGCCGCGGAAAAAAGGTCTATGTCCTTACTGATGCGGCAATATATGAATCCTTGTCTGACGGCACATTCGAGAAGGTCGGCACCAAGGAAATTTCCGGGGAAGGGCTGGTGATCTGCAAAAGCAGACTTTATTATCACTCGACAGGTCATATTGATATAAACAGTTGATATTTCTATTGCCTATTTAAGGTTTTTATGATACAATATCAGAAATTCTTCTCTCAGGAGGCATTTAATGACATACATAGTTGATATAATTATTATTGCGATATTCCTTTTAACGGTCATCATTTCCTACAAAAAAGGCTTTTTCAAAAGTCTCTTTGATCTCATCGGAACTCTGATTTCCGTTATTGCAGCCCGTGTGATTTCATCATCCTTTGCGCCTCAGGGCTTCGAGATGTTCATAAAGGAGCCTGCGAAGGCAACTCTCACCAAAAGTCTCGGCACTGTAGGTACTACTGATTACGGTGCACAGGTAGAAAGTGCCATTAACTCTATTCCCGACTCCTTCAGCGGAATTATGAATCTTATCGGAATCGACAAACAGGCCATACTCGAAAAGGTATCCTCCTCCGAGCTGGCACAGGGTAATCTGGTCGATAACATTATGGAAAACATAGTAGGACCCGTAGGTACTGCTATTATCCAGTTTGTGCTTTTCGTAATTCTGGCCGTGGTTCTTACCTTTGTGCTTAAAATCGTAGTAAAGCTTCTCGATTTTATTATCAAGAAAATCCCGGTAGTGAAGAGTCTGAATAAAAGTCTCGGAATAGTTATCGGTATTCTCAGAGGATTACTCACAGCTGTTATTCTTTCTATGTTGATCGGTACTGTGGTAAGCTTCATCGGTAATGAAAGCATTATCGAGGCTGTAAATAATTCAGTAATAGTTTCATCCGTACAGAATCTGATGTCGTCACTCAGCGGCGCAGTATTAAAATAATAAAAGTGAGGTAAAATAAAATGAAAGATTTATTTAAAGGCAGTTTAACTATTCCTAATTTCTTGTCACTGACACGAATTTTACTTACTCCCGTAATTGCTTATCTTTTCATAAGTGATATGAAAATCCCTGCAGTTATTATTCTCGCTGTCTCTGCTCTCTCTGACACTTTTGACGGTCAGATAGCCAGAAAGTTCAATCAGGTAAGCGCTCTCGGTAAGATTCTCGACCCTGTGGCTGATAAGGTGCAGCAGATTACTATAGCCGTTATTCTTCTTATTGAATTCCTCGGTTCCGATAATTCCTTTATGAAGGCTTTCGGTTATGTGTTTATCGTTTTTCTTGCCAAAGAAGCTATTATGCTCATCGGCGGTCTCGTTATGCTTCTTTTAGGCATCAGACCCGGTGCTGCTGAAATTTACGGCAAGCTTGCTACTGTATGCTTCTATGTAGGTATGGTTGTTATCCTGCTTTTCGGTCCCGAGGTAGGCGCATTCAGTCAGTATTTCGTTCTTCCGAATATCATCACAGGTGCTATTATCGTTATCTGTGCTATTATGACCATCGTAGCTTTCGCAAGCTATATGCCTGAAACCTTCAGACAGTTCAAGGAAAGATTTTCTAAGGAAAACGAGGCGTAAAATCAGGTAAATTCTCAGGAAAGGAAAGACTGTTTCCTACAGTCTTATGGCATTTATAAATGAAAAAGGTTACTTGCAGCAGATGTAAAAAGCGTCCTGCAGTCATATTTATTTCGAAAATCATTGACGGCAAAACCGTACCCGAGGGTCTTTGCCTGAACTGTGCTATGGAAATGAACATCGGCCCCATCAAGCAGATGATGGAGAGTATGGGTATTACCGAGGAGGATGTGGATTCCATCAGTGAGCAGTTTTCCAGTATGTTCCCCGAAACAGACGAGGACGGAGGCTTCGAAGCAGGCGGTTCACCGACTATGCCCTTTATGCAGGGCCTTTTCGGCGATCTTGCTAACAGCCTTACAGTGAAGAACGAGGGCGGAGAAAGCCTGAGTAAATCTGCGCCCGCTCCCGCAGAACAGAAGGGGAACGGTAAAAAGAGAAACAGACATAAGGAAAAGAAGCGCAAATTCCTTTCTCTTTACTGTACTGATCTTACAGAAAAAGCTAAAAGCGGTAAAATAGATAACATTATCGGCAGAGATAAGGAACTGGAAAGAGTGGTTCAGATTCTCTGCAGACGTTCTAAAAATAATCCTTGCCTTATCGGTGAACCCGGTGTAGGTAAAACTGCTATAGCCGAAGCACTTGCGCAGAAAATCGCTGAGGGTAAGGTTCCTGCCAAGCTCGCTGACAAGGAAATACATCTTCTCGACCTTACTGCACTCGTGGCAGGAACTCAGTTCAGAGGTCAGTTCGAAAGCCGTATAAAGAATCTTGTTGACGAGGTTAAATATAACGGAAATATCATTCTTTTCATCGATGAGGTTCATAATCTCGTAGGTACAGGTGATGCGGAAGGCTCAATGAATGCGGCAAACATCCTCAAGCCTGCTCTTTCACGCGGTGAAATTCAGGTAGTCGGTGCTACAACCTTCACTGAATACAGAAAAAATATCGAAAAGGATGCCGCACTCGAAAGACGCTTCCAGCCCGTAAAAATTGACGAGCCCTCCATTGCAGATGCCACGGAAATCCTTTTAGGTATAAAGAAATACTACGAAGGCTACCACAGAGTCAGAATTTCAGACGAGCTCGTTAAAAAGGCTGTGGTACTTTCCGAAAGATACATCACAGACCGATTCCTTCCCGACAAGGCTATCGACCTTTTAGATGAGGCATGCACCTGTGCTAACCTCAGAAACAAGGCTATCAGCGACCTTGAAATCAGCGAAAGGAAGCTTTCCGAGCTTAAGGAAGACGAAGAGGATCTGATGAACGAGTCAGATACGGTTGACTATGAGGCGATAGCTAAAATAAAGGCTGAAATCGTCAAATGTGAAAGCGATATGTCTTCACTTACCGATGCGGCCAACGATAATGCTGTAACAGAAACAGATATAGCTAAGGTTATCGAGCTGTGGACAGGCGTTCCCTCATCCAAGATAATCGAGAGCGATCTCAAAAAGCTTTCAGGTCTCGAGGATAAGCTAAGAAGCAAGGTTATAGGTCAGGACGATGCCATTAAGGCAGTAGCTGCCGCTATCAAGCGTAACAGAGTGCAGATAAGCCCCCGCCGCAGACCTGCATCATTTATCTTCGTAGGTCCCACAGGTGTAGGTAAAACTGAGCTTGTAAAGCAGCTTTCCACTGAGCTTTTCTCTACTCCCGAAACTCTTATCAGACTTGATATGAGTGAATTTATGGAGAAGCACAGCGTTTCCCGTATTATCGGCTCACCCCCGGGGTATGTAGGCTATGATGAAGCAGGACAGCTTACGGAAAAGGTAAGAAGAAAGCCTTACAGTGTCATTCTCTTCGATGAAATAGAAAAAGCACATCCCGACGTAATGAACATCCTTCTTCAGATTCTTGACGAAGGCAGAATTACCGATGCTCAGGGCAGAACCGTAAACTTTGAAAACACTGTTATTATTATGACCTCAAATGCAGGCAGTGAAAGAAAGGGCAGTTCTATCGGCTTCGGCAAGGATAAGGGAGAGGCTACTAAAGATAAGGTAATGAAGGCACTTTCCGATTTTCTGCGTCCCGAGTTTATCGGCAGAGTAGACGAGGTGGCTGTATTCAATTCTCTCACTGTAGACGATTACAGAAAAATCTCCGAGCTTCTTTTATCTGAGCTTAAGGGTTCACTGAGCGAAAAGTCTATTGATTTCAAATGGACAGCCGATGTAAACGATTATCTTGCTTCTAAGTCCGAGGGTGGATCCAGAGGGGCAAGAGACCTCAGAACTCTCATCCGTAAGGAGATAGAGGACGGCATCGCAAACATCATTATCGATAATGCTGACAGTCCTGTAAGTGCCATCGCCGTTGAAGTAAGTGACGATAAATTGGTTCTTTCTCACATATAAAAATTTTTCATTTAATTTTCAAAAAACACTTGACAATGCAGCGTTGATTGTATATAATAGTCAACGTTGCATCGGTTCGCGGGTGTAGTTCAATGGTAGAATCCCAGCCTTCCAAGCTGGTCGTGTGGGTTCG
>CALCHE010000103.1 GCA_937901145.1 uncultured Clostridia bacterium | reverse complement strand
TTTTTCACGGAAAAAAAGTTGCGAGAATGAGATAATTCATCAGACTCGCAACTTAAGTTTATATATAGCAGCACCGAAAAAGGTTATGCACCTTTACTCTGCAGTATTTCAGCAAGCTGTGTAAGAACATCGCCTTTACCGCTGATTTCGATATTACCAACATTTTCACAGATACGCTCAAGAAATTCAAGCTCCTTAAGTTTATAAAGAGTTTTGTTTTCATCCATAAGCTTTGCGGTATTAAGAAGTGACCTTGTTGAGGCAACCTCTTCACGGCGTGTGATAACATTAGCCTGTGCTTTCTTTTCTGCTATCAGAACTGTATTCATAATGTCACGGATTTCACCGGGAAGGATAATATCCTTAACACCTGCATCCTTAAATTCAACAAACAGCTCTTTTTCTTTTGATTTAAGCTTTTCAAAAACAAAAACAGTCATCTGTTCTTTGTTTTCAAGAATTTCATCAAATTTATGCTTGCTGACATACTCACGAAGTGCAAGCTGGCAAGTTATATGTATCTGTTCAATATAGTCGTCGATTTCTGTATGAATTTTTATGTAATCTGTAACCTTATAATTGCAAACAAAGTTTATTCTGAGAGCAACCTTGTCATGTGTCAGAATTTCTTGTCCGGTAATATTCATCTGTGTAAGACGGGTGTCAATAAACCTCACACCAATATCCACAGAGTTTTTCCAGAAGTAGTAAACACCGGGGTCAAGAATCTTCTCAAACTTATTGTTAAAATAAAGAAGAGCCTTGTGGTCCTGAACAACATTGATTCTTACATAATATTTTATCGGGATATTAGAGAATATGTAATCAGGGATTTCTTTATCAACATAAGGTGAAGAAATATCTGCTATTTTGAATTCATGGCTATTTTCTGTTTTCCAAAAGGCGTATTTACCCTGAGGCAGAACACCCGTAAATTTTCCGTCAATAAAATGCAGTGCAAGCTGCTCATCTTTAACTTCAACTACAGATACAGCTTCTTTGATTTTCTCATCTTTAAGAAGTGTTTCAAGTGAAGCTCTTTCCGATACAATTGCATCCTTAACATTAAGAATATCTACTCTGCTGCCACCAAGAATATGATACTTACCGGCGTCAAGCATTTTTGAATATCTTCCGTTTTTGAAAAGTAAACCTTTTTGATTTTCGTTAATAACTATCTTTTTCATAATATGTAATACCCTCCTAAGGTTAAATTTTCGTTACAGTCGCTCATACAAATCAAACGGCCGAATACTTAAGTAAAGTAACAAACCAAGCGGAAAGATTACTTTTGGCTTGAATGTCATCATTACGGTATCTGTTTTCGGGCAAGGCGAGAAATGTACTGCCGATACAGAATAAATCATTATCAGGCGGAGCAACTGTTTGCTTTAAAAACGTTCTCGCACACATAAAGTGTACCGTTTTTTCTTTTGCCGTTTCCGGCTTACCAAACCACTGGCGATACGTTATAATTACGTACGGCGGGATTCGAACCCGCGTAAAGGGTGGATTAAAAGTCCACAAGAGGATTTGAACCTCATCGACCATGAGTTTTACAGACTCTCTCGATTGCCAAGCGCAAAGTCCTTCAGGCATACACTTTGGAAAATCCTCGTGCACCGAAGTGAGTTCAGACACTATCCGAAGCAACTTTACAACCATATTCTACCAATCAAAAACTGTTTTTTCACGGAAAAAAAGTTGCGAACTTGACGAAAATCAAGCTCACAACTCTTTATTTTGAATATTTTTTTGTCTTTTCAGGCGGTCTATGATAAGATTTCTGAAATTTTGTGGTTCTGTTACCTCAACAAAAGGTCCGAATGATAAAACTCTGATAACAAGCTCTGTTTCATCAGAAGAGTCATAGAAAATCTTTATGCGGTATCTTTCACCACCGATTTTTTCAGCCTCTTTTTTAAAGTGTGCAAAATGAAGCATTACTCTTTCAAGAGCATTTCTGTGGTCGAGAAGCTCCAAAGTTATGTGTTCTGTACTTTCAAGCACCTCTCGTGTGTTATCGGCAAAAGCATCACCGATAATGGTTACACTTTCTATTCCGTCAAGTCTTAACATCGGTCCGTTTCTGCAAGAGCGGATAAGAACTCTGAACTTATCATCCTTTTCGGAGTATTCCATTTTGTATGGGTCTCCTACAAAAATACGGAAAGTGCCCTTTGCACCGTGATAACCGATTTTAGTTTTCTTTTTGTTCCTCATCGCAAACATGAGTGTTCTGAAAACATTTATATAATTTTCATTTTCAAAATCATCGCCATCGTTATACTTGTCAAAAACAGAATAGTCATCAGGTGTAAAAAGAGGTTCCACTCCGTCAAGAAAGCTGAAATCCGCATCAAAAAGCTTAACCCTCGGATCAAGGCTTATTGCTTTCAGCCACCGTTTTTGTAAGTCGGTTAAAGGCATAGACGGCTCATGTTTAATAGGTGTGGATAAATCTTTTTTCAGCAATTGCCATTTTTCGTCTTTGAGTGATGGTATTACGGTAAGAAAGCTTTCTGAAAATGCTTTTTCAGTAACAATTTTCTGCATTCCTTTTTCTGTAAGCTCACCGTTCACAGCCTGATGGAGAATTTCTGCAACAGCATTATAGTAACAGCCGTAAATCTCGTGAAAGAGCATTATTCCTCACCTCCCAAGCCATAAAGACGGTACATATCCTGCAAGTCCATGTTGAATCGGTTTTCGTAAAGCTTATTGGAATACTCTATGTTTTCAATTCTGCCTATAAAGGTACGAATCCAGGGATTAAGCTCACTTGAGTCATAAACATCAGCAGAGAAACGGCAAGTTCTTTCATCAATTCTCTCTACTGTACCGCATCTCTTTTCTCTTAAAAGTCTGCGATAAATATATTCTTCATCCTTGCCTATATGTACAGTAAATTCAATATGTTCAAGAGGCCGTCTTTCATCGCAGACAACACCCCACATATTTTTTTGCATTAGAGAGAATTTTTCTCTTTTTTCGTCAAATGCACTGTAAGCTTCGCCCATTACTATGTCGCTGAGATAGTCAAGACGGTAAACCTTGTAATACTTGTAGCTTATCGAATACGCAGCAAGATATCGTCTGCCGTTCTGTACACTTATAAGCACCTTAAGTGGCACTATTTCTTCTCTGCGGTCGTTTTGTGTACGACGCGATGTATTTGTTACTGTGAGAATTCTCTTCTGTGAAATCGCATCAAAAACCTTATACAGAATCTCGCTTTCAAGAGCGTGTGTTATGTAATGGTGTTTAAAAGAAAAGCAAACTTCACTATAAGGGAATTTATCAAGCAGAAAGCTGCCGACTACACCACAGAGTCCTGCTTCACTGAAAAAAGATATAACATCACACAGGTTGGATATATCCGTGTCGGCACTTCTTGAATAGAGCATCTTTTTACCGTCCTTGCGGCACAGAATAAGTCCGAGCTCTGCATATTCCTTAAGCTTTTTTCGGACGGTTGATTCATCGAATACCATCGGCTCACTGAAAGAAGAAAGATATTCGCTGTCGATTTTAGCTGTTATATCGGAAAGTGATAAAGCAACTTCAGGAGAATGCAGAATGTCAAACAGAATAAAATGCAAAGTTATATCGCCGTCAGTAAAGCTTTTTGATTTGAGCACACTATAAAGAGGATTATGTGAAACCGAACGGCTGTCTATTGAAAGAAAAACATTCTTGCCCTTTTCGCTCTGACGAAAGCCCATATATTCACCGAGATAGCTTTCAATTCTGCGGCGTTCATTGTCATAGGAACGGGCACTCTTTTTATCATATTCATCTCTGCTTTTAAAGCCGTAAACATAAAACTCTCTCATATAGTCACGGATTCGCTCAAAGTTTTT
>CALCHE010000102.1 GCA_937901145.1 uncultured Clostridia bacterium | reverse complement strand
GTAAGTTTATCGGTAACATCCGTAAAGAGGCTTCACGACTTGTAAATCTTATAAATGATATTATCCGCCTTTCACAGCTTGATGAAAACAATGAAATTGCAACTGAATCCGTAGACCTTATGGCTGTTGCAAACGAGGTTACAGAAGTTCTTGCGGCGTCAGCGGCAAAGAAAAATGTTGCTCTTACTGTTGAAGGTGAGTCTTGTATAATACGCGGTGTGCAACGTTATATTTATGAGATTGTTTATAATATTTGTGATAATGCAATCCGATACAATGTTGACGGAGGTAAAGTTAATATAAAGCTTTCTAAGGAATCAGGATGTGCTGAAATATCAGTTACAGATACAGGTATCGGTATTGCTCCCGAACATCAGGGACGTATTTTTGAAAGGTTTTACAGAGTTGATAAAAGCCACTCAAAGGAAACAGGCGGAACAGGTCTCGGTCTTTCGATTGTAAAGCATGCTGTTCAGTATCATAATGCCAAGGTATCTCTTGAAAGTGAAGTCGGTAAGGGAACTACTGTTACTGTAAAATTCTGATAAACAAAAATATCCCGTTGGATAAACAAGTGCTTATCCAACGGGATTCTGTTATATATTATAAAAATTCCTCGTTATAAACCGCTCTTTCACCACCGATAAATTTAGGACGGGTGCGAGCAGCAACAACAGGTGCCTCACCAATTTTATTGTTTTCTAATCTTAAAGGAACAGCAACTTTTTTTAGATGCATTCCAATTAGAGTCAATCCGATATCAAGACCGGCATCTGCCTTTATCTCCTCAAGTACAACAGGGTTATCAAAGCTTCTGTATGCGTGAGTTGCAAGTGAGCCTCCTGCTTTAGGTTGAGGAACTACATTGACAGACTCTGAGAAGGGTGCAGCTTTTTGCTCTGTAACAATGGCACGATTCAAGTGCTCACAGCACTGGACTGCAAGGAAGACACCTTTGCTTTTCGTGTAATCGTAAAGCGCCTTAAAAATTTCTCCTGCAATTTCAAAATTAGAATTTGTTCCTATTACAGAGCCGACAACCTCACTTGTTGAACATCCTATAACAACGGTGTTACCTGCTTTTATTTTTGCTTTTTCACAAAGCTCTTTAATTACCGCTGATGTTTGTTCATATATTGATTTGGTCATCATTATATCCTCACTTCAATGTTATTTTGCTTTTTTCGAGAATTTTTATAAGAGCAACTCCGATGATTATTCCTGCAATGCCCTGTATACTGTTAGCCGGAATGTTTACCGCTGATGGGCCGAAGCCGTACATAAAGCCTTCAAATACATAATAACCGAGTACCATTATAATCTCAGCTACGATACCGCTTGAAATTCTACAAACAATATTTCCGAATTTTTTATTAAGCAGTTTAAAACCGTAAAGGGCAATGAGAGCCATAAGACCCTTTATAATAAATGTAGCCGGTGCATAGACAAGGTATCCCGAAAATAAATCTGCTAATGCTGAACCGATGCCTGCCGCTAAAAATGCGTATGCAGGTGAAAGCACCCAACCGGCTAACAGTACAACACAATCACCGAGATTTATGTAACCTTTAAGCGGTGAAGGAATTTTGATGACCATTGTTGCAACACATACCAGTGCTGCAATAAGTGAGGCTGTGGCTAATTGTTTTGTCTTTGTGTTCATTTTTTGATTACTCCTTTAATTTTATTTTGACATAAGTATACAGCTAATCTGACCATATAACAATAGTCAAAACAGATAATTCCAATATGACCAGATTGACCATATCGGAATAAAAGAAAGTAATTTGATATTAAATTGAACACTGCTTGCTATGGGCATTTTTTTCATATCGTGAATATATTTTTATTCCGATAAGACCCACTACTATAGTGCTGATAAAAACAAAGGCGGACATCATATAATTTTTTTCGCCAAGAGCAGCTCCGCATACTGTTGAAGTGATAATTGAGGGTATGCGAGCAATTCCGGTAATAATAAGGAATTTCCAAATATTATAGTCAGTAATTCCGATAAGGTATGTTATAACATCCTTAGGCGTCCCCAGAATTAGATAAATGATAAAAAGAGATGCGGAAAGTTTTTCTTTGTTTTGAAGAAAACTGAGAGAGTTGATTTTTTCTTCGCTGACAAAAAGGTTTACAGCCTTGGTGCCGAAAAATTTTGTAATTGTAATTATAAACAATGAGCCGATTTCTGTACCCAACATACAATAGAAAAGACCGCTCCATGTTCCGAAAGCATACCCGGAACCGATTTCTAAAGGCTCAGCGGGGATGATTTTTATTACAGTCTGAAAGGCTCTGATTCCTATAAAAATTACTTTTCCGAGATTGCCGTAAGAATCAAGCCAACCCTTAAAGCGTTCGGTATCACTGATAAAATCAAGCACTTGGGTACCGAATTTTATGTAGCATACCTTTAGGATGCAATTATCATTTTCGGCAATTGAGTATCTTTGAACATGAACCATAAATATGCCAGTTTTCCGCGATAACCTTTTTTCCAAGGCTTATATTTACCGTTATAATGAATAATAACGGCATTTTCTTCAATCCATTGAATACCTTTTACTTTGTGAGGGTTGTAGATTATAGTTTTTTCGTCAAGGTTGTAAAGGCATTCATCAATAGGAATCATATCGTTTCCGAACATTCCGTTAAGTACATCTTGGTCGGCAAGGAATAGCCAACGTTGATGCTTTTCAACATAGTCAAATATCATTTTACTTGTAATGACTTTTCGCATCTTTTCAAGATTAACCATCATAACTCCGGCGTTAAAATATCGTGACTCTTTTCCGGTTTTGAAGCGTAAATGGTTAATATCTTCAATGAAAAGTTTGGTGTGTCCTGCTGCCGCAATTGTTTTACCTTTGAAATCTATGTTGTAAAGAGGAGAAAGGTCACGCAAAACAATTGTATCAGGGTCGATGTAAAGAATTCTGTCAATATTCTCGGGCAGGTAGTCCATCATAAGTAACCTGTAGTATGTTTCTTTTGTGATTCGCTTCGGGACCGGAGCGTCTTCTAATATTTCAGGCGAAATCTTAATAGGATGAATTTTTGTGCGAATCGGATCAACAGATTTTTTAATATTGCAAAAATCATTTTCTGACAGTGAGCAATGAGCAACATATATATCAAAAGTATTATTGATATTAGTTATCATTATCGATTTCAAAAGCACTGTTAACGGAAAAACATAGTTACTGTCTAAAGTTACAAGAATATTCATATAATTACCTCCTCAAGTACTGCGCTTAACAGCATTTTCTGTTTTTAGGAAATAATAATTTTAATTTTTACCTAAGTCAACCAGGTTTAAGTAATTGTAAGAATATTTTAATTCATGCATAATAATCAGATGAATTTTCTTACAAAAAAACAACAAAATTGTAATGTTAAATCGTCAACTCTTTTATTATGTTCCATTTATTCTGTCGCTCTGTAAAGCATACAGGGTCTTCCGCCTGTTTCATAGTTTATCTCACCCTGAGCTTTACCTGATTCGACAAGGTAGTTCATATATCTTCTGACTGTTACTGCGGTGATTCCCGTCTTTTCGGCTATTTCGTCACCGGTCAGCCATTTGTTTTTGTTTTCTTTCAAATGATCAGAAATAATTGAAAGTGTCTTTTCCTGTATTCCCTTCGGATGCAGGTCTTCACTTTTTTTACGGGATGAATCAATAATAAAATCAATGCTTTTTTGATTCAGAGTGTCAAGCTCATTTAGTGCTTTTTGTTGTGTTATATACTTCTGAAGTGCCGTTTGAAATCTGTCAAAGGTAAACGGCTTAACGAGATAATCAACTATTCCCAGGTGAAGAGCTTCTTCAAGCGAGTCACGGTCATTGGCGGCAGTTACCATAATCACATCAGCTGATATCTGTTTCTTTCTTATCTGACGTAAGGTTTCAAATCCGTCAAGCTTCGGCATATATACATCCATTATGATAAGGTCAACGCTGTTTGTTTCCAAAAATTCAAGAGCAGAAAGACCGTCTTTACATTTGCCGCAAACTGAAAAGTTTTTGTTCTTCATTACATACTGCTCGTTTATCATGGCAACCATTGGGTCATCTTCAACTATAAGCACCTTATACATTTTTGCAGCTCCTTTTTTTATTTCTTAAAACTGACGGTAAAGGATGTTCCTATACCTTCCTGTGATTCAACATTTATTTTGCCTCCGGCAGCTTCAATGAGGTTCTTTACTTGATATAGTCCCGTGCCCCTGCCACTGCCTTTAGTGGAAAATCCGTTTTCAAAAATACGGCCGATGTTACTGTCGGATATACCTGAGCCTGTGTCGTCAGCAGTGATGAGAAGAGCTCCCGGTTTTGAATACATACCGAATAATAATTCTTTTTGACCGTCATAGTTCATATCGTTCATTGACTCAAAAGCGTTTTCAATGAGGTTTCCGATGACAGTAACAAGAACTTCAGAGGGAAGAGATATATCTGCAGAAGAATAGTAACAGCCTTCCCTTAAAACGAACTTAACATTAAGCTCTGAAGCTCTTGCAATTTTTCCTATAAGAAGTGCGGCTATTGCGGGCTCGTTTATACAGTTCATAACCTTGCTTATGGTTTCTCGCTGTACCATTGTTATATTTTGAATATATGATGTCGCTTCATCATACATTTCCATCTGTATCAGACCGAGAATAACATGAAGCTTATTAGTGAAATCGTGGTTGTTAGCTCTCATTGAATCTACAAGATACCTTGTACCCGTGAGGTCTTCCATAAGCTTTGTGTATTCTTTTCTGTCGTGAAGAATACCAACGGTGCCGGTAACAGAATCGTTTTCTTTAATCGGTATTGTATCAATTAGTATGTTGTCATAAGCTGAACTTACAGAACGACTTGTTTCAGAAGCACAAAGAGGATTAAGCGCAGGAATTGTATTACTTAAATTACTTACATATTTTCCGATGAAAGAATCTTCTTTTCCGTCAGTTGTAAGCATTTCAACGGCTGATTTATTTATAAACTGAACTTTACCTACCTTGTCAACAGCTACTATGCCTTCGTCAAGAGATTCGAGAATATTGTCACGCATTCGGAACATGGACGTAAACACATCAGGCTCATATCCTAAGAGACTCTTTTTGATTTTATCTGAAAGCTCTGCAGAGATAAAAAGCTCAATCAGAATTGCTATAATAGTAATAAGAATAAAGGTAAGTATAATTTGAATCGTTTCATTTTTTATATTTTTCATAAGCATAATTGCCATAACAAAGCCCGCATAGTTGCCTTCTTCGTCGTATATTGCAGCATATGCTCGTCTTTGTGTGCCTGACGGACCATTGTCTGTAGTAGTATAGTAATCTCGTGATTTTTCTTTAAAGTCAGGTATTGTACCGTCGTAAACCGTACCGATAAGCTCTTCGTTTGAATGGTAAAGACGTGTACTTTCTTTAGTAACAACAGAGATTACATCTATATCTTTAAGAGTGTCACACAGAGAATCAAGATATTCCTTGAGCAAAGGATAGGAATCTGTGTTTGAGTATTCTGCGTCTACAATGAGAGGTGATTTTGCGACAGCTTCTGCCACATTCTGAAGATTCTGGTCACGGCGCTCTGTTTCAAATTGCACATTTATAAAAGAACCTGCAAAACCTAAAAACAAAGCAAGGGTGACGATAAGTATAATCTGAAAACGAAAAGACATTTTTTGTATATTGCCGAGAGTGGCTTTCTCGTTTTTTTGGTTGTTTCTTTTAAATGGCATATAAAAGACTTCTTTCATTTTAGTTTATGATGTAATAATAATAGATTTTTTGCCTTTTGAAAAGGTTTTGAAAGTAAAATAAATGAAAAAAACAAAAAAATTTCTTTTAAACTTTTGAATAATTGTATATGAGAAAAAACTGTGATATTCTTGGCTCAACAAAAAACAAAGGAGCGATTTTATATGGGTTCAATATTCGAAACAGTTATGCTTTTATGCTTCGGCTTTTCCTGGCCGATGAATCTTATCAAAGCATACAATGCAAAAACAGCAAAGGGTACAAGCCTGCCTTTCATACTTCTTATAATAATAGGTTATGTGGCAGGTATTACAGCTAAGATTGTTACGGGACAGACCAACTATGTTCTCGCAGCGTATGTATTAAATCTTGCTATAGTACTTCTTAATCTTGTAATTTATTTCAGAAATTCAACACTTGATAAAAAGAAAGCGTAAGGAGAGATTGAAAATGACAGAAATTAAAAAGTATTCAGCACTCAACGACCTTGCAGAAAAAGGCGGAACAGTTATATTCGGCGGCAAAGAAGATAAGGATATTCCTCTTTGCGAGTTAAGACAGGCATTTGAGCTCGGTTCAAACTATTATAACAGAAGCTTTGAAAATCTCAGCATTGCAAATGCCGCAGAGCTTTATTTAAGCAGTGTAGCACCTCTTGCTCCCGAAACAGTGCTTCTTCATATCGGTGAAAACGACCTCGATTTGTTTGAAAACAATCCGGATAAGTTTTTGGAGCTTTACAGAGAGCTTGTTTGCAAAATTAAATCTGAAAACAGAGACTGCTATATAGCAATTGTATCACTTAAAAATTATGATAATGATTCGTTAATTGCTAAATTGAATGAGCGTCTTAAGTATCTTGCCGATTCCGAAAGATGTGAATTTGTTGATGTTTCTCAAAAGAAGGTATGGAATCCGAGAAGCACAAAAGATGCAATTTCCTTTATATGCTCTCTCGGATTTGTAAGACACCTTAAAAGTCATGAGCCGGTATACGACCTTGCAAGAACACTTTTTTGCTATGCTTGATTTCTGTAAAGAGTACAAATTAAAACAGATGTCCTCAAAATAAATTGAGAGCATCTGCCTGAATAATATTTACAACGGAGGTAATTAAAAATGAAAAAGTTTTTTGAATTAATCACGTTGGCAGCATTATCAACAAATCCCTATTTTACTGTTGATCATAACGGTGAAGCCATATATGAATTATACAAAAGCGTGCTTGCTGACTTAACAAAGAAAGCTTAAAATACGGATGAATAAAAACAAAACAATCAAACTCAAAGGAAGCAAAGCAAAAACAAATTATAGTTATATTTTGACATTATTTTGAGAATTTACCTTGTTTTTCTTCCTATATTCACTCGGTGTCATACCCGTATATTTTCTGAACAAACGGCTGAAATACAGCGCATTGTCATATCCGACGGTGGCTGCTATTTCAGCTATATTTTTATTACTGTTTTCAAGGTATCCCTTTGCAGCAGCGATTCGCAAAGAAACGATGTACTGCATAGGCGGTACCTTCATAACATTTTTAAAGCTGTGTATGAACCAATTCACGCTCATCAGGTGTTCACTTGCATACTGTTCAACTGAAATAGGCTTACTATAGTTTTCGTTAAAATAATGTACGGCTCTTTCGATATCGTTTATGGTGTCGTTTTTTGTTTGCTTACCTTCTTTTATATATCTGTTTATAGTAAGGAAAATGTGGTGCATAAACAGTTTAATCACATCTTCATAGTTTGCTCTTTGCAACTGAAGCTCTTTTATAATCTGATTATAAATCCAGGGATAATCGGGCGAAAGTCCCGTAAAGAAAACGTTTTCTTCCTTTGGCAGTTCATAGCTGTCAAGATACTGTTCTACCTTCCAACCGGTAAAATGCACCCAATAAACCTCGGTTTTGTCAACGGCGTAATAGTAATATACCTGTGGTTCCTTTGGTCTGAAAAGAACCATATTTCCTTTAGTTACCACGGTAGGCTCTTCGCTGCCTTTAAAATAGAAATATCCTTTTCCGGCAGCAATGTATAAAAGCTGATAATCGTTTCTTCCTTCAGGGTGAGGTGTTTCTATTACGGGTCCCGTATGCACTCTGTAATAACCGCAGTTGTTTACTCTTATGGGCACGGTTAAATCTTCAAGATTAGGGTTTTCATCGTCAACATAAGCTACGTTTATATACATAAAATACACTCCTTATGTGATAATGTATATATTATACAGTAAAATGTACATATTTTCAACCTTAAGCGAAGTGATTTTGTGCATATTTTGTTTAATTTTATTTATTGAAATTGTAAATTGTCGATTGTATAATGAAATTGCAAAATAAAGTTGCAAACGCAAAAAGCGTAAAAAACAAAGACAAGGAGAAAAAACATGGAACAGAAAAAGTATTTGAAATGGTATCACAAAGTGGGCTACGGCTCCGGCGACGTTGCAGGTAACTGCGTTTACGCACTCTTAACCGCATTTATGATGATTTATCTGACTGACACGGTCGGACTGAGCATGGGTATCGTAAGCACCTTAATTGCGGTATCAAAAATTTTTGACGGCGTATCGGATTTCTTCTTCGGCAGAATGATTGACAAGACTCACTCCAAAATGGGTAAAGCCCGTCCTTGGATGCTCTGGCCTTACATAGGCTGTTCAGTTTCTCTCGTTGCCTGCTTCGCAATTCCCATGAATTGGGGCGAAACAGCACAGTACATCTTCTTCTTTATTGCATACACACTTCTTAATGCAGTATTCTTTACAGCAAATAACATCGCTTATGCATCACTTACAGCTCTTATCACAAAGAACACAAGCGAAAGAGTTCAGCTTGGTTCCTTCCGTTTCATTTTCGCGTTCGGCACAAAGATTATCATTGAAGCTGTTACAATTCAGGCAGTAAGCATGCTTGGTGGCGGTGCTTCAGGTTGGAGAACAATTGCAATTGTATATGCAATCCTCGGTCTTATTGTAAACACAATTTCAGTATTTTCAGTTAAAGAGCTTCCTGAAGCAGACGAAGGCATGGAAAAAGAACGTGAAGAAGAACATAAGCTTACATTCTTCAAATCCTTTGGCTTGCTCATGAAGAATAAGTACTATGTTATCATCTGTGTAACCTACATTATGACTCAGTTTTACGCTTCCGTTATAGGTATGGGTACTTATTACGCAAAGTATATTCTCGGCAACGAAAATCTTTTCAGCGACCTCTCACTTGCAATTAACGTAACAATGGTTGTAGCTTTGATTGCACTGCCTATGATTATTCAGAAGATGGGCGGTATGTATAAGCTTAACATTGCCGGTTACATTCTTGCTACTGTAGGCCGTCTCGGAGTTATGGCTGCAGGTTATATAGGCAGTATTCCTCTTATGCTTGCTTTCACAGCGATTTCAACCTTGGGTATTGCACCTTTACAGGGCGATATGAATGCTCTCATCGCTTCCTGCTCCGAATACACCACATTAAAGACCGGTCATAGACTTGACGGTATGATGTATTCCTGCTCATCACTCGGTATTAAAGTTGGCGGTGCTCTCGGTACAGCTATCTGCGGTTGGCTTCTTGAGTTTGCAGGCTATATTGAAAACAATCCTGTACAGACTCCCGCAACAGTAAATATGCTCCACTTCCTCTATCTCTGGGCTCCTGTAATTATTTGTGCAGTTGTGGCAGTCCTCCTTTCACAGCTCAAGGTTGAAAAAGCAAACAAAGAGCTTCTTGAAAAAAAGCATATGACAGAAGACGATGTTGAAGTCGTTTACGGTAATGTATAAAGGTGGTTACTATGAAAGAGTATCAGAGTTTTGACAGAATTGGCACAATGCCTCACAGAAGTTACTACATTCCTTTTGCTGAAGATGATGCAGTTAAGACTAAGCACAGTATAATCGACAGAACATCAAGCTCACGCTTTACCACCTTTGACGGTGTGTGGCAAATTAAACAGCTTGACCATGTTGAGGATTTTGATGTTAACGATATGCTTGGTGATTCTATCCCTGTGCCTGCCTGTGTGCAGATGCACGGATACGATAACATTCAGTATCTCAATATCAGATATCCTTTTCCCGTAATGCTTCCTCATTTGCCTTATGATAATCCATGCTGGCATTATCGCCGTACCTTTAACCTTAAAAAGAAGGCCGGTGAAAAGTATTACCTTAACTTCGAAGGTGTAGACAGTGCATTTTATCTTTATATCAACGGTCAGTTCAAAGGATATTCACAGATATCTCACGCTACAAGTGAATTTGATATAACGGAGCTTGCTGTAAACGGTGAGAATACGGTTGATGTTCTTGTTCTTAAATGGTGCATTTCCACTTATCTTGAATGTCAGGATAAATTCCGTTTTTCAGGTATCTTCCGCAATGTGTATATGCTTACCCGTCCTGAAAATCATATTACAGACTATAAGATTGAAACATCTTTTTCTGATGACAACGGAATTCTCACCTTTATAAACGAAAGTCCCGTAAGCATAAAGATTTCCCTTGAAAACAATGATGTAATCGTTCCTGCCGGTATGAAATCCGAAATGGTAGTTCCTAATGTCAAGCGTTGGACTGCCGATGAACCCAACTTATATACTCTTGAGCTTTACGCTAACGGTGAAAAAATCATCGAAAAGATTGGCTTCAGAGAAATTAAAATTGATGGCAAGGTATTCAAAATCAACGGTGAAGCAGTTAAGCTTAAAGGTGTTAACCGTCACGATTTTAACTGTGAAACAGCCGCAACAGTAAGTCTTGAAGAAATGGCAAGGGACATTCACCTGATGAAAGAGCTGAATGTTAATGCAGTCAGAACCTCTCATTATCCTAACAGTCCCGAATTTTATATGCTTTGTGACACATTCGGAATTTATGTAATGGATGAGGCAGACCTTGAAATGCACGGCGCTTGCAGCCGTGACGGCAGATATGATATGGAGCTGTGGTCAGAGTATGCAGAAAATGATTTCTTCACACCGGGCATCACAGACAGACATACCGCTCTTGTTGAGCGTGACAAAAACCGTCCGAGCGTAATAATCTGGTCTTTAGGTAATGAGAGTTCTTTTGGTAAGGCATTTTTCAAGGGCGCTAATTACATCAAAAACCGTGATAAAACCCGTCCTGTTCATTATGAAGGCTTACAGTGTGCTGACCCTAAGTATTACTTTACCGAATTGGTTGATATGGTAAGTATGATGTATCCTTCCTTTGAAACTATCCGTGAAAAGGTACTTGATAATCCTAAGGAAACCCGTCCCTTTGTACTTTGTGAATACACTCACGCTATGGGTAACAGCTGCGGTGATATTGCCGAATATTGGGATATGATTTACAACAACGAGCAGATGATGGGCGGCTTCGTATGGGAATGGGCAGACCACGGTATCAAAACAGATAAAGGCTTCCTTTACGGCGGTGACTTCAAAGAACCCGAGCACGACGGCAACTTCTGTGCTGACGGTCTTCTGACACCTGACAGAAAGCTTAAATCAAATGCTCTTGAAATGAAGGCTGTATACGGCGGAAAAACAAAATCAGAGGTCAATATTGCAGAAATTCCTGCAAGCACATATAAATTCTCTTCAGCTATTGACATTGAAGTTAATGAGCATACAAGTGAAATAACCTCAATAAAAGCTGACGGCAAGGAGATTCTTCGTGTTCCGATGCACTTTAATATCACAAGATACACTGACAATGACAGAGATTTAGTTCCTCATTGGATAGGAAGATGTCATCTTGATGCTTGTAAGCCTCACATCTTCTCCTGTGAAAAGACGGAAAATACCTACAAATTCAAAGGTTGTCTTGCCGCAAACTGCCTGATGCCTGCCGCATATTTTGACATTATGTATGAGGTTTCAGGTAATGTTCTTACAGCTACTGTTGAGTACAAGCTTGCCGATTATGTAGAAAACTTCCCGCGCTTCGGTGTTGAGTTCGGTGTGGATAAAGCATACGGTAACTTCTCCTATGCCGGCTTCGGACCTACAGAAAGCTATGTTGATAAGCATATTGCCTGTGAATACGGTTACTATGTAAGCTCTGCCCGTGAAAACTATGACCGCGAATATATCCGTCCTCAGGAATCAGGCAGTCATTATGCCTGCAAATATATGGCAGTAAAGGATTTGTTCAAGGTGACGGCTGAACAGCCCTTCTCCTTCTCAGTAAATCCCTATACAACAAAACAGCTTTGTGAAACTCTTCACTCATTTGAGCTTGAAGAAAATGACTTTGTAAATGTATGTATTGACCTTGCAATGAGAGGTGTAGGCTCACATTCCTGCGGTCCCGAATTACCTGAAGAATATGAGATTCCCAAAACATACAAAAATACTTTTAAGTTTACATTCTAAATAGACAGAAAATCCTGTTTGATGCAGTTTTGTAACCTATACGACAGCAAGAAAACTCGGGGACACTCATCAACGGTGTCTCCGAGTTTTTCTTAAAACCGCCTCAAAAATTTGTAAAGGAGACTATATATGAAAATTTCAGAAAAAACTAAAAAAATCTTTGCAGGTATCGGTGCAGTAGTGTTTGTTGCTGTTATGGTTTTCTGGTTTTTCTCTTCGGATCTTGAGCATATTGAAGACACAAACGGACCTGACGACTATTCTCTGCAGCAGATAACTGACTACAATATAATCAATATGGATGTGGGAGCAATCAACCTTATTGAGTCTGATGAGCTTTTAAACAATCTTCCTACATATAAATCAAATAAATATACGGGTGTATCTGAAATCTTTATGACTAATATCTCAGGCAACAGATTTGATATAACTCTTTATAATTTACAGGTGGAATCGGGAAACCTTAAGGTTGTGCTTGTGCATAACGATGAAATTGTTCACGAGTTTAAGCTCAATGAGTTAGAGCAGACCTATACCCTGAAAAATCCTAAGGGTAATGTTTCTTTACGTGTTGCAGGTGAAAGTGCAGATTTTGAACTCAGCTATGATATTATATAATATTTACACAGAAGAAAAGGAGATAAAATATGGAACCGATTTATGTTACGGGACATCAGAATCCTGATACGGATTCAATAGTTGCCGCTATCGCATATGCCTCCTTAAGGAATGCGTTGGGTGACAAAGAATACACAGCAGCTTGCTTAGGTCGTGTATCTGATGAAACACAATTAGTTTTGAACCATTTCGGTTTTGAGCCTCCTACATTAATAACCAATGTATACACACAGGTTCAGGATCTTGATTTTGATAAACCTCCTATTCTTAATGCAGGTGTCACCGTTGACAGGGCTTGGAATGAGCTTCAGGAACGAAAGGAACTGCGAGCAATTCCAGTTGCAAATGATGACGGAACCTTACTCGGATTAATCTCCCGAGAAGATATTGCAAGCTATAATATGGGACTTAACAATTCAAGCACTCTTAATAAAGTGCCTTTGTTTAACGTGCTGTCAGTGCTTGAGGGTAAGGTAATTAACGATGCAGGTGAATATCTTGACACCGTATCGGGAGAGGTAGTACTTGCGATTCCCGAAAGCAGGGGCCCCGGTATGTTTTCAAACAGCGACTGTGTAATGATTTGCGGACATCAGCCCGATATAATCCGAAAGGCTCTTGAAAACAACATAAACTGCCTTATTCTTTGCAAAACGGAGTTGCCGCCTGAGCTTGCAGAAATCAAGACTGATACTTGCATTATCTATACACCTTACGATGCCTATAAAGCAACAAGACTTATTTTTCAGTCCACTCCCATTGGAAGAATTTGTTTAAGAAAAGATTTGGTAAGCTTCCATTTAGAGGACAGAGTTGACCTTGTAAAAGAAATAGTCTGGAAATACAGAAAGCCCTGCTATGCAATCCTTGATGAAAAAGAGAAGATTGTCGGTATACTTACAAGATATCATTTGCTTCGTCCGAGAAGAAAGCGTGTGGTTCTTGTTGACCACAATGAAGCCTCTCAATCTGTACCCGGTCTTGAGGAAGCAGATATTCTTGAAATTATAGACCATCACCGTTTGGCTGACATTCAGACAGCTAACCCCATTTTTGTCAGAAATGAGCCCGTTGGTTCCACAAATACAATAATTGCCTCTATGTTTCAGGATAAGGGACTGATACCTTCCGAAAAGCTGGCAGGTATGATGGCTGCGGCGATTTTGTCAGATACAGTAATGTTCAAATCTCCCACCTGCACCGTCAAAGATATTCGAACCGCTGAAAGAATGGCTCGTATTGCCAATGTTTCTTTGGATGAGCTCGGAAAAAAGATTTTTTCCGAATCAGTAGCAGGCAAAAATGCAAAGGATTTACTTAACACGGACTATAAGGAATTTCATATTGCCGGTCATGATTTGGCGGTTTCACAGATTACTTGTCTTGACAGTGCAAGCATACTTCAAAGAAAAGATGAGCTGCTCGAACAAATGAAAACTGTTGCTGACGAAACTGATGTTTCATTAGTTATCTTAATGCTGACAGATGTTCTTTTAGAGGGAAGCTATCTGTTGTACGTCGGAGATGATGATATTATAAGTCAGGCATTTGATGTGATACCGAAAGACAACGAGGTATTTTTACCTGAAGTTATGAGCCGTAAAAAGCAGATTATTCCTACTTTGTCGGCATTGTGGGGCTAATAAATAAAAATATATTTTATACGAGGTGATAATTTATGAGGAAATTTGTTTGTGAAGTTTGCGGATGGGAATATGATGAATTGGAAGGTGCACCCGAACTCGGAATAGAACCCGAAACAGAATTTGAAGACCTTCCCGATGATTTTGAATGTCCCGTTTGCGGTGTTGATAAAACCAATTTTACAGAAGACTAATCCATCTCTCTCCTTTTTTGAAAGACAAGACTGTATAGCTTAACAATATAGTCTTGTCTTTCCATTTGGTCGTTTTGCACATAAAACACCTGATACCTTTTGTAAAATTCTAACAGTGAAACTTTACAGATAAGTTGACAGATGTAAAACGAAGTGATATAATTCAGAACGCTATAAAATATAATTAAGGAAGCAAAAAATGAAAACTGAAATTTTAAAGCTTAAAAAAGAAAAAAATGCAGTTATTCTTGCTCATTATTATACTCCTTCAAATGTGCAGGAGCTTGCAGACTATGTAGGTGATTCCTTTTATCTTGCAAAAGTAGCTCAAAAGACAAAAGCAGATATCATTGTTTTTT
>CALCHE010000101.1 GCA_937901145.1 uncultured Clostridia bacterium | reverse complement strand
AGTAAATGAAAAGGTTGTTCCCGGTGATGCCATTTGTTATTCCGAATACTATTATGATACGGATATAACGGATGAAATTAGCGGCGCATATTTGTCAGTCAATAATGAAAATATGGCTGAAATAAAACACTATATGGAAAAGTTTGAAGATGATTTTCTTTATGATAGCGATAAAGGAAATAAAGATTTTTCAGAAAGGCTGAACGAAGGAGACTTTTACTTCTTGCATTCAGGATGTTCGAAAGAACTTTCTGAAAACCATTTCAAACTCTATTATTATGATATAGAAACTTATACTTTATATTATATGTGGAGATGTCAATAAAAAGGAGAATACATATGAAATACATAACCTCACTTTCAAATAACGAAAAAATCTCACAGGTCGCTCTCGGCTGTATGAGAATAGCCGACAAAACCGATAAGGAAATGGATTTCTACCTTAATAATGCTGTAGAGCTCGGCTTTAACTACTTCGACCACGCCGACATTTACGGCAGAGGCAAATGCGAAGAGGTCTTCGGTGCGGCTCTTAAAAGAAATCCTGACTTAAAGGATAAAATCTATATCCAAACCAAATGCTCCATCGTTCCCGGTAAGATGTATGATTTCTCTAAAGAACATATCATTTCTTCCGTTGACGGCTCTCTTAAAAGATTAGGCCTTGACAGAGTGGACACTCTTCTTCTCCACCGTCCCGATTTACTTATGGAGCCTGAGGAGGTAGCTGAAGCCTTTGACGAATTAGAAAAATCAGGTAAGGTTAAATATTTCGGTGTTTCAAATCACAGTCCTATGCAGATTGAGCTTCTGAAAAAGAGCGTTAAACAGCCTCTGCTCTTTAATCAGATGCAGTTATCCGTTACTAATGCAGCTATGGTCACCAGCGGTGCCAACGTTAACCTTCCTAATGCTGACGGTGTGAATTACGACGGCTATTTAAGAGATTATTGCCGACTCAATAACATAACCATTCAGCCCTGGTCACCCTTACAGTATGGCTTTATTGAGGGCAGCTTCCTTAAGAACAGAAAGTACAAGGACCTTCACAAGGTAATGGACGAGGTAGCTGAAAAGTACGGAATTACCGACACAGGTGTGGCAATTGCCTGGCTTTTACGTCTTCCCGAAAAGATGCATCCCATCGTCGGCTCAACTAATCCCGACAGAATAAAAGCCATAGCCGAGGCGGCTGATGTAACCCTTTCCCGAGAGGATTGGTACAAAATTTACCTCGCCGCAGGGTATAAGCTTCCTTAAATCTTAAGATTTCCTTAATTTCTCCGCAGGGCTCTTGCCTTGCGGACTTTTTTCGTGCTAAACTTAAGGCAGAAAAAGGATGGTGATTTTATGAAAAAAGCAGTAAAGACAGCCGCCATTATTTGCGGTGCGCTTCTTTTAGGTAACGGACTTCTGATGTCTGTCATCGCTAACTTTAACATCGGACTTGTGCCTGTATACGGTCTTGGTGCAGTGCTGACAGCTTACGGTATCTTTTTTGACAAGATAAAAAAGAGGGTAGTTATTGACGTTCTTCTCGGGGTGGGTCTGGCTGTTCTTCTTTCCTTCGGTATATTTATCGGAGCTTACGGTAATAACGACACGGCAAATTATGAGGAAGAGACGGTTATCGTCCTCGGTTGTGGCATAAGAGGGGAGAGGGTTAGTGTAGGTCTTGCCAAAAGGCTAGATAAGGCATACGAGTACCACCTGAAAAATCCCGATGCGCTTATCATCGTTTCGGGCGGTCAGGGTCCACAGGAGGATATACCCGAGGCACTTGCTATGAAGCGTTACCTCGTCGAAAAGGGTGTCCCTGAAGAGAAGATAATTATGGAGGATAAATCCACCTCTACCATAACGAATTTCAGAAATTCCTATGATATAATGTTTGAAAGATATCTTCCTGTTCATTCGACGGTTTTCGTGACCAATGCTTATCATGTTTATCGTGCTGCCCAATATGCAGAGAGTGAAGGATTCAAAGAAATAAAACACTTGGGAACGGATATAATCTGGTATACAGTACCTATGAATTATATGAGAGAAATGCTCGCCGTAGTAAAAATGTGGGTAGTGGATAACTTATGGTAATTTGTAGGGCGGAATAGGGTCATCCCGCCGCGACAGAGAGGTTCGTAGGGGCGACCATTGGTCGTCCGCTGATAAAGTAAAAACACCGCAGACTTTAATCTGCGGTGTAAATTTTTATCTTGTCCCGAATCAGAAAAGGATGATAAGGAACTGTGAAACAAGCACAACTGCGATAAGTGCGA
>CALCHE010000100.1 GCA_937901145.1 uncultured Clostridia bacterium | reverse complement strand
GCAGGAATATATGCTGAAATAATAACTGTCACAAAGCTTATTACGCTTGCGGCAACGATTGCCAAGGGCGAGAATATAAACTGCATTTTAAGGTCGGTAAGGTCAGCAAGGAAGGTTGAAATTGAATCACTTAAGAAATGGAAGGTTACTGCAATACCAAGACAACCGGAAATCAGGCCTATGGGAATACCTATAACACAAAGCACTGCTGCTTCATAAAGAACAGACTTTCTTATCTGCTTTTTGGTTGCACCTATACTTTTGAGAATACCGAACTGCTTTGTTCTTTCGCTTACGGAAATTGAAAAAGAATTATAAATAAGCGAAACCGAACCGAAAACAATAAGTCCAATCAGAATGGAAAGCAATCCGAACGCCAATATAGGAAAAGCAGAATCGAAGCTGTTGAAGCTGTACATAAGTAAATCATTATTCGTTGAGCTTCCTATGCCGCTTAAAGAATTAATAATATCTGTGTTGAATTTTCCGTATTCTGCAGGCTTTTCAAGAACTGTATAAATGCTCTGTGTGTTAATGTTGCCCGACTCATTTATTGTAAATGCTGTATAGCCGGGAGCTGAATATGGTTCAATCGAAGACTGATCAGGTCTTACGCAAAAACCTACAACAGTATAGGTTTTCTCTTTTGTGTTAATAAGCACCTCTTGAGCTTCTTCATTGTCAGACTTCCAAAATGACCTTTGCTGTGTTAGCTTCTGCCAATTATCTCCTTCAAGGTCTTTATACTCTTCTTCGCTGATATTTAAAATGTCAGTCCACTGTCTTTGTCCGACCTGAAGAGTGATTTTTTGACCGAGCTTAAGCTGTACTCCACCATTAGAATAAAGATGGTCAGAAACTACAATTTCACTGCTGTTTTCAGGCAGTCTTCCTTCCGTAAGATGTATCGGCATTACATCAGTAAAATCGGTTGGTATGCCGGCGATATACAGATATGGCTTGTATTCGTTTGACGAACCGATTTCAGCATAGCCTACATCCTGAATGTAGGTGTATTTTTCTACTCTGTCGTCCTCGGTGATTTTTGAGACATCGTCAGTTTTAATGTCATAAAACCCTACATGATATTTACCGTTGTACATTTCGGCATAATTTACAAGATAGCTTTGTACCGTAACAAATGCCTCCATTGTTGCTGTAAACATTGCAACGGAAAGAATGATACCGATTATAGTAACAACAGTTCTTGTCTTGTTTTCTTTAAGTGACCGATTGGTAAACTGTTTAAAGATATTCATTACGGTCACCTCACTTCTGAAGGAGTCTGTCACTGGCAATTTTACCGTCATTAATGGTGATGATTCTGTCTGCCTGTAATGCGATATTGCTGTCGTGAGTTATGACTATAAGTGTCTGACCGTATTTTTGGTGGGAAAGCTTAAGAAGCTCCAAAATTTCGTGGCTGTTTTTTGAATCAAGATTACCCGTAGGCTCATCAGCGAGCATAACAGCAGGATTATTGATGAGTGCTCTGCCTATTGAAACTCTCTGCTGCTGGCCGCCTGAAAGCTCATTGGGAAGATGCTTTTCTCTGCCTTTATGAGAAAGCAGACCTACAAGCTCATCAAGATAAGCTTTATCAACTTTCTTGCCATCCATAAGCACTGGTAAGGTGATGTTTTCAGTGACATTAAGTACAGGGATAAGATTATAAAACTGATAAATAAGACCTACCTGTCTGCGACGGAAAATGGCAAGCTGGTCTTCGTTCTGTGCATAAACATCCTGACCGTCAAGATAAACCTTGCCGCTTGTCGGTCTGTCAACGCCGCCTAAAATGTGTAATAGTGTACTTTTACCCGAACCTGACGGACCGATAATAGCAACAAACTGTCCTTTGGGCACGCTGAAGCTCACATTATCGAGGGCTTTAACCTGATTTTCGCCCTCACCGTAAATTTTTGAAAGGTTTTCAATTCTTAAAATATCCATATTGAATTACTCCTTTTCTTTATTGTGGCTTCATTGTACCAACCTTAAATTACACTTTGGTGACTCAATTATTACAAAAACGTCACACAACCTGTTTGTAAAATCTTATTATGAATTCTGCGCCGCCCGATTGACTGTTTCCCGCTTTTACGGTTCCGTTGTGAGCCGTGATTACCATTTTTGCAAGATTGAGACCTATACCGAAGCTCTCTTTTGAAGAGTTTTTGCCTTTATAAAATCTTTCAAATATATGAGGAATATCCTCTTCATCAAAACCATTTCCTGTGTCCGAAATAACAATCTCGGTAAAAATAGGGGTATCTGTTGCTGTTACGGTTATTTCTCCATTTTCAGGCGTATGCTCTGTACAATTTTTTAATATATTCCCAAAGGCTTCAATACACCAAGCAGAATCACAGTCAAATGAAATATTATAAACATTTATACTTAACTTTTGATTTTTAATATCCATAGGTATCAAAAGAGGTTCCACTGATTTTGTGACAAGAGAATTAAGGTCGGTTTCCTTCTTTTCAAACTGTACTGTTCCTGCATCAAGCTTTGATATTTTAAGAAGAACGGAAACAAGATACTCTGTTTTTGTAATAAGTGACGAAAGCTCTCTTAAAAGTTCTTCTCTTCTTTTCTCAGATATGTCAGGCGCCTCAATAAGAGACAGAATAAGATTTATACTTGTCAAAGGTGTTCTTAACTGGTGGGATATATCGGCAATAGAATCTGCAAGGAAGGTTCTGTCTTTTTCAAGCTTATCTTTTTGGTCACGAAGGCGGATAAGCATTTTCTGAACATCACTTTCGAGAATTGAAAGTTCACCCTCACCGAAGGATTTAATGTTAATTTTATCGTTGCCGTGAAGAATTTTATCTATTGTTTCTGTAAGAGTGTTGATTCTGTTGTATCTGTTTTTTGTGAATACGAGAAAGCTTACAATTAAGAATAGGCTTACTACAAAAACAGACGCAGCGGCAATTTTCGAGAAGGAAGCCATAATAAAGCATAATAACAGTGAGGGTATCACTGTTACTGCTAAAAATTTTCTTATTTCGGGATTATTTGAAAGTTTCATTTTATTCACCTAATTTATATCCCAAACCTCTTACGGTAAGAATGATTTTGGGATTTTGTATATCATCTTCCACTTTTTCTCTGAGCCTTTTTATATACACAGTCAAAGTGTTGTCGTTGACAAAGTCACCTGCAATATCCCATATTTCAGAAAGCAGTTTATTCCTTGTAAGAGTAACACCGGGGTTATTTAAAAAGACAAGAAAAAGCCTGTACTCTAAAGCAGAAAGAAAAACATCCTTACCGTTTTTTGTGACAATTCCTTTATCCATATCAACACTTACATTACCGAGTGTGAGCATACTCTGACTTTTACCTGTTCTGCGAAGAACAGATTTTATACGGGATATAAGCTCTCTCGGGCGGTAAGGTTTTTCTATATAATCATCAGCACCTATATCGAGACCTGTAACAACACTGAACTCATCTGCTGAAGCTGTAAGGAATATAACGGGACAATCACTTACACTCTTGATTCTTTTACAGAGAGAAAATCCGTTTCCGTCAGGCAAAAGCACATCCAACAATACAAGGTCAAACTGATTAGCTTCAATTTTATTTTCTGCTTCTTTGCAGTTGAAGGCAGCGTCAGCTTCAAAGCCGTCCTGACGTAGAAGCTCGCTTAAATTTTTAACGATAGTAACATCGTCTTCTATGATAAGTATTTTAATCATAATATCACTCTTTTCAGTGGTTATGTAATAATTATACATAAACTAAAGGGTAAAATCAACTTTTGTGACGGATGAGTAATAAAGATGTTTGTCATTACAAAAAGCAAGAATGTAATAATTCAATAATACTCAGGAAATTTTTGTTGCAAATGATATTAAGTAGTACATAAAAAGCCGGATATCTCTTTATAGATAATGCTTTATAGCTATGTTACGTTTTTTGATTTTCACTTGTTGCGTTATAATGGGTGATTTTGCAAAAGTTCCCTATTATATATAACAGAGGGACATTTCCGTTATTATAATAACTGCCCCCACCAATATAATTTTAATAGCATAAAAAAGCAAAATTTCGGTATATGAACACTACGTTAGATTTTTAAATTTAATATTGTTTACACAGCACTCGTCAACTTTTGACGGGTGTTTTTTTCATGGCTAAAAAATTTTTTCAACTTTTTCAAAAATCAGGAACATTTCACCC
The DNA here is from genome assembly GCA_937901145.1 of uncultured Clostridia bacterium. Lineage (GTDB taxonomy): Bacteria > Bacillota > Clostridia > Oscillospirales > Acutalibacteraceae > UBA6857. The sequence goes on along the minus strand of CALCHE010000100.1, from coordinate 545 downwards.
CTGCTTATGTCGTTTAATATACAGAGGGGGTAAAAATTCGGAAAATAGTTTAACGCACCTCTTGAATGTAATTTTGATAAGTGTTTTTTATATCAAAAGCCCTAAAATCCGGTATATGAATACTGCGTCACATTTTTCGCAGTTGAGTATAAAATTTTATAAGAAAGGAGTTTTCAAATGACTTAGCACAAACCACACTGTGAGCCAAATTTGGCTCAACACAAAATTCAACTGAGCCATAATGGCTCAAAAACGGTGCCACTTCTGGCATCACATTTTTAGACAAAGAAAAATATGGCACCACTTCTGATGCCATAAAAAAACAAACCTGCAAGAAAATATATAATCTTGCATAAAGGATACTACATCCACCTTTTGTATCCGGAGGCTGATGTATCAAAAAGAGAGGTTATTAAGGGCGCCCTTATCTGCGCTGAAGGAAGACAGACGAGCACCTAACTATCTTACAGATGTCTGTCCTACACCGTAACGAGCAGGGAACTTGTACGGCAAGTTCCAAATTCTTTAGGGTCCCTTAATCCCTA
>CALCHE010000099.1 GCA_937901145.1 uncultured Clostridia bacterium | reverse complement strand
TAAACCGTCCCTCCAGAAAGAGTCACGAAAACGAAGACGTTAAGACTATCTATGCTGAATTCCTCGGCGAACCCAACAGCCACAAGGCTCACGAGCTTCTCCACACATCATACAAAGCAAGACCTATGTATAACAAATAATTCAGCTTGAACAAACATTAAAGGCTATCGCACAATGCGGTAGCCTTGATTTTTTTAATTTAAGTTTGCGGTGAAGGGAAGGTGGGGGGCGAAGCACGGCAATTGCCGTTCCCCGCGCGCGGGGCGCCGTATACGGCGGCTTCGCCCCCCTGCCCCTTAACCCATCAGTCATTTCTGTAATCGTAGGTGTCTTTATTTACATTAAGTTCTATGCCGTTTATTGTTACGGTATCTTCACTGTTCCATTCAACTTTAGCTCCTGTACAATGATAATTCCAGTATATGTTCTTTTCTTTGTTCGTTTTGTTATTTCTGACAGAGCACAGTACGGCATAATCCGTTGTAGCGCCTCCGTTATTCAAATACGCAGAGATTGTATAATTACCGTCATGTGAAGATACTTCCTTTATAAGTTCCTGTCCTTCTAATCTCTGAATATCAAAGAAAGCCCAATTTACAGCGTATGCAACTACTAAAGCTACAAGTAAAACAGGAATAATAATTTTCAAATACTTTTTCATAAAAAAATCACCACTTTAATTTATACTCGGCATTAAGTATCAGCTCTGCATCCTCACCATTATCAGCAAAGAGCATTCTTTCGAAGCTTATTCCCTCTTTTTCCATACAAAGCTCCATAAAGCAAAGGAATATCCCTATATCAATTCTGTTATAAAAGCTCACCTTATCGGCAGGCATAATGCCTCTTTTCCCCTCTTTTTTGTACCGATAAACTTTAATTCCGCCCTCGTTTTCTACCTTCCATGGCTGACTGTTACAGGCACTGGGCGCAAACCTTACAACATTCGTTATTCCGTCAAGGCTTTCCCCCGACCAGATTTCATCTGCACTTTTTCTTTTGCTTTTGTACATATCCTTGCGGTATTTCTTTCCGTCACTGACCTTTTTAACAGCAAACATAATAACATAATCGAGTCCGTCGCACTCCTCTTCGGTTTTACCTATACCGAACCAGAGAGTGCCTATGTTTTTTGAAACCAGATACAAATCTAACTGCTCTCCCAGATAGCCTATATTCTGTAAATATCCCTCTTTCTTTTCGCTGAAAAGGAGAATACACAGCTCCTGTCCTCTTTCGGTCGTAACCTTATCGTTACTGACAATCTTAATCTTTGTTTTGATTTCAGGATGTAAAGGTACGAACTTCTCGAAAACCTCGTAAATATCTTCCATTTCCTTTTTCGTTATTTTTTCGTCTCCCACATTACGGAAAATATGAAATGACTTTCTTTTGAATATCATATTGTATAAGTCTTTATCAAGCATAGTATCACCTCTTATGACAAGAATACTTTATTTTAAAAATTAAGTCAATAGCATATAAAAAAGAGACTGTTTTCACAGCCTCTCATTATTTATCTTTTCGAAAATCCTGCCTTCTGCTTTTCTATCTTCTTTATTACAGTACCTAATGCACCGCCGACTAATGCACTTGCCACGGCTTCTACTATACCGTTTACACCCACGAAAGCCGCGAAGAAAGCAATAACCCCTGTGGTAGCGAACTTTGTTTCAAGACCTGCATAAAAATCTGTCTTACCGAAGAAAGCGATAAATAAGCCGACGAAAAGGACGGTATTCACTACTGCAGCAGTAAGGAAAGATGCAAGCGATGATATATTCGCCTGAACATTTTTCTTTTTAAGCACCTTATAAACCAAAGCAGATGCGACACCTACGAGCACACGGGGTACGATACATAAAATGACTGTAAGGGCGGGACTGATACCCATAAGTGTCGTACCGAAAGCACTCATACCGAAGCATTGTATGAGACTTGTAACACCGAAGGCAAGACCGAGTAATGCACCTCCGCCCACGCCTAAAAGCGCTGCGCCCATAGCCACAGGGATAGCTAAAAGCGAAATTTCGACTGTACCCACCTTGAGATAACCGATGGGAGTGAAGCTCATTACGACAATAATCGCCAGAAAAATAGCTGTAAGTGTCAGTTTCAGGACGGCACCCATATCCATACTTTTACTGTTTTTCATTTTATCATCTCCTGATTTGAAATCTAACATTATTATATAAAAAAAACTTCTGTTTGTCAATTGACTATATGTCCATACCGTAATAATTCTTAATGTAAAACCTTATTGATTTTTACGAAAAAAATATGCTAAAATGCTTATATAAAAACAAAAGGGATGATTATATGAAGAAACGAAATAAAAGCCCCTTCATTTTCGTTCACGGAATGTTCGGCTGGGGCGACCTGACAGGCATAAATAAAACTGTTCCCTACTGGGGTGCTACTACAGGAAGCCTTCTTGACTTTCTGCGCGGATGTGACTACGAATGCTATGCAGCTTCAGTAGGCCCTATTTCCAGCGCCTGGGATAATGCCTGCGAGCTTTATGCTCAGCTTACGGGAACGAGAGTGGACTACGGTAAGGCTCACTCAGAAAAGAGAACCCACGACCGATTCGGCAGAAAATACGAAAAGCCTCTTTTCGAAGGCTTCGGTGAAAGAAGTATCCACCTTATAGGGCACAGTCACGGCGGACAGGTAGTCAGACTTTTGGCGCATCTGCTGACCTACGGTGACGAGGAAGAAAAAAATGCTACAGACGAAAAGGATATCTCTCCCCTTTTTACAGGAGGAAAGGAAAATCTTGTACTCAGCGTTACTACCCTCTGCTCACCAAACAACGGCACACTTCTTTTCAAATTGGCCGAGGAAAAAAATCTCATACATACTATGGGGCGGGGTACAAATTTAGCCGTAAGCCTTTTCGGAAGAACTCCTCTGTACGGAAAACTTGTTGACGCACAGATGGAGCAGTTCGGACTGACTCCTCTTAAGGGTGAAAAAAAGCCTGACAAAATTTTTACTGCCGTAAACCGTGTCCGTGACAGTGACGACCACATCTTACGGGACCTTTCCTTCAGCGGAGCTCTGGAGCTTAACGATAAAATAGAAATCAGTAAAAATATTTACTATTTCTGCTACTATGCCAGCGGTAATCCCGGAAACGCCTTTTCTACAGAGTATATGAAATTCCCTCTTCTGAAACTCTTCGGAAAGCTTATCTCTAAAATCAGCTTTCCGTCTGATGACGAATACGGAATAACCTTCAGCGACCAATGGCATGAAAGCGACGGACTGGTTAATGTACCTTCTGCCAAAAATCCCTTCGACGAGCCGGGCAAGAATTTCGACGGCACACCCGAAAAGGGCGTGTGGAATATTATGCCCGTGATAAAGGGTGACCACGGACAGACTGTAGGTTTGATGGCCACGAAAAATAAAACCCGTGCTTTTTTCCTGAATATGCTTGATATGCTGACAAAAACAGAATAAAAAACAAATAAGGTGTACAGCTCTTTTTGAACTGTACACCTTTTAACTTTCAGAGATTAATTATCTGTCTCTTCTTCTGCGGTCGCCGTTTCTTCTGCGATCGCCGTTTCTTCTGGGAGCTTCTTCACCGTCATCCTCAGGAGTAAGACCTTCGATTTCGATGAGAGCATCTCTTCTGGAAAGATTGATTCTGCCCTGATCGTCGATTTCGAGAACCTTAACGATAACCTCGTCACCTACTGTTACGCAGTCTTCTACCTTTTCTGTTCTCTTGACATCGAGCTTGCTGATGTGTACGAGACCTTCCTTACCGGGAGCGATTTCAACGAAAGCACCGAAGCTCATAAGTCTGGTAACTACACCGCGGAAAATAGCACCAACCTCAGGATCGTTAGCGATAGTTTCTACGATAGTGATAGCACGTCTTGCATTGTCAATATCAATAGCTGAAACAAAGATTGTACCGTCTTCGTTAACGTCAACCTTACATTCACATTCTGCGCAGATCTTCTGGATAACCTTACCCTGCTTACCGATAACATCACCGATCTTTTCGGGATCAATCTTAGTTGTAAGCATTTTGGGAGCATACTTGGAAAGCTCTGCTCTGGGCTCTGCGATACAGGGAAGCATAACCTCGTCGAGGATCTTCATTCTGGCATCGTAGGTCTTTTCGAATGCTTCCTTGATGATTTCGGGAGTAAGACCGTGAACCTTGAGGTCCATCTGAATAGCTGTGATACCCTTCTTTGTACCTGCTACCTTAAAGTCCATATCGCCGAAGAAGTCTTCGAGACCCTGGATGTCAACCATAGTCATGAAGCGGTCGCCTTCGCTGATAAGACCGCAGGAGATACCTGCTACGGGAGCTTTGATGGGAACACCTGCTGCCATAAGTGAAAGTGTGGAGCCGCAGATGGAAGCCTGAGATGTGGAACCGTTTGAGGAAAGAACCTCAGAAACGAGTCTGATCGCATAGGGGAATTCCTCTACTGAGGGGATAACGGGAACGAGAGCTCTTTCAGCCAGTGCACCGTGACCGATTTCTCTTCTGCCGGGGCCTCTGGAGGGCTTTGTTTCACCTACTGAATATGAGGGGAAGTTATAGTGATGGATATATCTCTTCTCTGTTTCGTTGTCAAGACCGTCGAGAAGCTGTGCATCGCTCATAGGTCCGAGTGTGGTTACGGTGAGAACCTGAGTCTGACCGCGGGTAAACATACCTGAACCGTGTACTCTGGAAAGAAGGTCAACCTGTGCATCGAGAGGACGCATATCGTTGATGCCTCTGCCGTCTACACGCTTACCTTCGTCGAGAAGCCAGCGTCTTACTACATACTTCTGAAGCTTGTACATGCATTCGTCGATCTTTTCGATAACGTCAGCATATTCCTCGTCAAATCTCTCGTGTACCTTATCGTATACGGGCTTGAGTCTTTCATCACGGATTCTTTTGTCATCGGTATCAAGAGCAAACTTAACATCGTCGATAGCGAATTCTTTGATAGCTTCGAACATTTCGGGAGCGGGATCCTGTGATTCGAAGGGAACCTTTTCCTTACCGATTTCCTTCTGGATGCCCTTGATGAATTCTACGATTTCCCGGTTAACCTTGTGGGCATACATGATACCGTCGAACATGGTTTCGTTGTCGATTTCGTTAGCGCCTGCTTCGATCATAGCAACAAGGTCTGCTGTAGAAGCAACGGTAACTGCCATTTCGCTCTTTGCTCTTTCAGCCTCTGTGGGGTTGATAACGAACTTGCCGTCAACAAGACCTACGGAAACACCGCTGATGGGACCGTCCCAGGGGATTTCTGAAATAGAAATAGCTACAGATACACCGATCATAGCTGTGATTTCGGGAAGGCAGTCCTGGTCAACTGACATAACGGTAGCAACAACACCTACATCGTTTCTCATATCCTTGGGGAAAAGAGGACGGATAGGTCTGTCGATAACACGTGAGGAAAGAGTAGCCTTTTCACTTGCCTTGCCTTCTCTTCTCTGGAAGGAGCCGGGAATACGGCCTACTGAATAAAGCTTTTCTTCGAAGTCTACAGAGAGAGGGAAGAAGTCAACGCCTTCTCTGGGCTTTGCAGCCATAGTAGCTGTACAAAGAACTTCTGTTTCGCCATATCTGATAAGACATGAGCCGCCTGCAAGACCTGCCATTTTACCTGTTTCTACTACGAGAGGTCTGCCTGCTAAGGTTGTTTCAAATTTTCTGAATTCGGGAAACATTTTTTCTACCTCGCTTTTAATTTTTTGTTTTATTTAAAACACAAGGCAGAGGTTTAGCAATAAATTCAGCCTTACATCTGCACTCATAAAGCTCAATTTAGTGCTAACCCTATATGGATACTGCCTTATGTCTTTGACGGAAAAAAGGCAGACACGATATAATTCATGTCTGCCCAAGAAATGCAATTACTTACGGATACCGAGTCTTGCAATGATTGAACGGTATCTTTCGATGTCGTTCTTCTGAAGGTATGCAAGAAGGTTTCTTCTCTGACCAACCATCATAAGGAGACCTCTGCGTGAGTGGTGGTCCTTTTTGTTGGACTTAAGGTGCTCAGTAAGATTGTTGATTCTGAAAGTAAGAAGAGCAATCTGTACTTCGGGTGAACCTGTGTCACCTTCGTGAGCAGCGTATTCTTTGATAATTGCGGTTTTCTGTTCTTTTGTCATCATGGTTTTTCACCTCATAAAAATATTTCATTCGCCTGATCCCCAGTGAGCGGCAAGGTGAATTTTTACCCGCAGACCGAGAAATCGGCATAATGCTTAGAGATTATAACACACAGAGTCTGAAAAGTAAAGGGGTTAAACCAAACTTTTTTTCAGAAATACCTCACAAAGATAATAGTATTATTTCATCTGTGCTTTGTAATAATTCATAAGACAGCCTTCGAGAATGATGGTTTTTTCTTCCTCGGTAAGTCCCTTTACATAAAGAGTGATGTCTTCGACTCCCTTTTCTGTAATAACCTTGGCGGGAATTTCTTCCTTACCGTTTCTGATAGCATCTCTGATACCGGGAACGAATACATAGTCACCGTGGCAGTAATTGAATTCTCTGTCCTTATCGATGGTAAAGGGAAGAATACCCCAGTTGATGCAGTTGCTTCTGTAACGCTTGGTAGCGAATTCGTAGCAGATATTACCGAAACCGCCGAGCACCTTCTGACAGGATGCAGCCTGCTCACGGGCTGAGCCGTCACCGGGACGGCAGGCAAATACACAGGAGCCGAACTGCGTATGCTTAGCTGTTTCATCGTAATTGTCACAAACCTTAGAGAGAACAGCATTCACCTCTTCTGAAGCGCTTTCTCTTCTCTTCTTCTCTTCAGCGGCAACTGCTTTTGCACGGTTTACATACTCGGGTTCACGGCGTGAAAGTGCAAACTCGGCAAGCTTAAGAGGATTAGAGCGGTAGGATGAGGTTTCACCTGAGGGAATAAGCTCATCGGTAGTGGTAACGTCGTCGTGAATTACACAGGCGAGCTTTAAGAGAAGATTATCCTCGAGGGCATACATTTCGGGCCAGTCGGTAATGTTGGGACCGAAGCGAAGCTCTGCTTCCTTTTCTGCCTTGCCGAAGCCCTGATATACTCTTTTGTCATAAACACCCTTTTCGAAATTATAGGTGCTGTCATATTCGGGAATTTCAATGTCTGTGGCAGCGGTGAGAACGCCTTTATTGAGAGCCGTAGCGGCAATTGAACGGGAGTCAACGAGAGCCACAGATGCAAGCTGACCGTCACCGGGCTTGCTTCCTTCACGGTTCGGGAAGTTACGGGTAGTATGTCTGATAGAAAGGCCGTTATTTGCGGGAACATCGCCTGCACCGAAGCAGGGACCGCAGAAGCAGGGCTTGAACACTGCACCGGCCTCTAAAAGCTTAGCCTGTACACCGTTTCTCAGAAGAGCAAGATTAACAGGCACGCTTGAGGGATAAACAGAAAGATTGAAATAACCGTCACCTGTGCTTTTGCCGTCTAAAATAGCGGCAGCCTCACAGATATTTTCGAACATACCGCCTGCACAGCCTGCGATAACACCCTGGTCGATATAAATCTTACCGTTCTTGACCTTATCGTAAAGTCTGAAATCTACCTTGTCTCCGAACTGAGCCTTAGCAGCCTTTTCTACCTCGAAGAGAATTTCGGGATTTTCCTGAAGCTGATGGATGGTGTAGGCATTTGAGGGATGGAAGGGAAGGGCTATCATGCTTTCGATTTTTGAAAGGTCAACTCTGATAGCCATATCGTAGTAAGCCACCTTCTCAGGAGAAAGAGCCTTATAATCGGAAGGTCTGCCGTGTACGGTGTAGAAATTCTTTACGGTGTCGTCTGTTTCCCAGATGGAGGAAAGACAAGCCGTTTCAGTGGTCATAACATCGATACCGATTCTGAAATCCATAGAGAGATTCTTAACACCGGGGCCTACGAATTCGAGAACCTTATTTGTAACAAGACCTTCCTTGAATACTGCACCGCAGAGAGCGATAGCCACGTCGTGAGGGCCTACACCTGCCTTGGGGGCATTTTCTAAATAAACAAGGACTACCTGAGGAGGATTTACGTCCCAGGTATTTGAAAGAAGCTGTTTAACGAGCTCGGGGCCACCTTCACCTACACCCATAGTACCCATAGCACCGTAACGGGTATGGCTGTCGGAGCCAAGGAGCATTTTACCGCAGCCTGTCATCATTTCACGGGCGAACTGATGAATAACTGCCTGATTGGCGGGAACATAGATACCGCCGTACTTTTTAGCGGCAGAGAGACCGAAAACGTGGTCATCCTCATTAATGGTACCGCCTACTGCACACAGACTGTTATGACAGTTTGTAAGAGCGTAGGGAATAGGGAATTCCTTGAGTCCGCTGGCTCTGGCAGTCTGAATGATACCGACATAGGTGATGTCGTGTGAAATGAGAGAGTCAAATTTGATTCTCATTTTTTCGTCGTCTTTTTTAGTGTTATGAGCATTAAGGATAGAATAGGCTATGGTGCCGTTTCTGTCCTCACGGGGAGAAAGTCCCATAGAGGAAAGCTGTGCCTTCTGCTCCTCGGCTGTACCGCTTACGAGCATTCTGCCGTCAACTAAATGTACGCCGTGATTAATAATTTCCATCATATCCATTTGTGTATTCCTTTCCTGTTTAAAACAGTTTGTTTTTCGTTCATTGACGGGCGGATGATACCACCCCTACGATTTCAAATAAGTTTGCGATGCTTTCACGGACGACCAATGGTCGCACCGATATTATTTTATCTTTTTACCTATATTTTTATTAAGACGCCATTTAGGTGGCAAGCTGTCATCCGCCCAGTATTCGTCCATAGATATAATTTTATCATTCTCTGTTTTTATAAAAGAAACTGAGTGAAATGAAACGCTTCTGTCCTTCGTATAAACATTAGTAACCGCGATAATCAAGTCGCCTTTTTCTTCTACCCTTTCGACTTCGCCTTCCCACTCACCGGGATATTCGCAGTTTGCGATAATAAATTCATTTACAGTAAAGCGTTCGTTTGTGCAGTGCCAGTTAATATAAGCATCAGGGTGAAAAAATCTTCTGATTTCATCCTCGTTCTGATCTATAACAGCTTTTTGGAATTTATAAATATCCATTTTCTTATACCGATTCCGTTATCAATCTACAATTACACTTTTATCCTTGCCCTTTTTATTTTTCGGGTATTCTCTTATTCTTACAATATAATCGGGATTGATTATCTGCAAATTATCTTTTTCTTCGATAAGTATACCGTTTTCACCGATTTCCTTAACCGTACCTACAATCTGATTATTGAAGGTGTAAAAGATACATCTTTTGCCCACAAAATTTTCTGCTAATTTAAACATCTGTTTTCCCGTACCTTTCTTTTTATTGATTATTCTTTTAATTATCTGCTGTTTTTCCTGTCGGTAAATAATGAACAGGATAAAAAGCATCATAAATATTCCTATATAACTTTCCATTATATACTCCGTAAATATTATTAATCTAAGTAGCTACAGGCGGATAATATCCGCCCCTACGGTTTTAAATAAGCTTGCAGAGATTTCACGGACGACCAATGGTCGCCCCTACATAATCACCCCTGTAAGCCTGGCGGTGTGTTACTTTATCATTACCGAAATCTCATACGCAACTTTGCATTTTGTCCTTTGAACTTTGCACTTAATAATATCTTCTGTAAACCGAATTTATCTCTCTGTAATAGTCATAGTCTATTTTATCGAGAGCATCGGTGCTGAAACGGATTTTCCAGTTCTTTTCGCTGGTGCCGGGAGTATTCATTCTCGCATCTGCACCGAAGCCGCACATATCCTGAACAGCTACTATGGCTGTATCTGCACTGCTTCTCCACACCGTTTCGATGACTGCACGGCAGGAACCGCTGTATGCTCCTCCTTCGCCCCAGTTATTACCGCCGTAGCAGCAGTAGCGAAGCGCATATTTTCTTTCATCCTCTTTAGCTTCCCACAGCCAGCCCAAAATAGTATTATTATCGTGGGTGCCCACATAGGCTACTGAGTTTTTCGAATAGTTATGAGGGAGATGTGTGCTGTCACCGCAGGGATCGAAGCCGAACTGAATTACTCTCATACCCGGGAACTGTGTATCCTCTAAAAGCTTTACCACATCCTCACCGAAGGTGCCCAGATCCTCTGCGATAATATCCGCATCGGGAAGCTGTTTTTTCACCTCATCAAAGAGCTTCATTCCCGGTCCGTCAATCCACTTACCTGTTTTTGCTGTCTTGCTTTCAGCGGGAACGGCCCAGTAGGATGCGAAGGCTCTGAAATGGTCTATTCTAACTCTGTCATAAAGCTTGAGCGCAGCGGAAAGTCTCTTTATCCACCAGGCAAAGCTTTCCTTTTCCATCTTTTTCCAGTTATAGAGCGGATTTCCCCAGAGCTGTCCTTCCTCGGAGAAGTAGTCAGGCGGTACACCTGAAACCTCTGTGGGGGCAAGACTCTTTTCATTGATTTCGAAAAGACCTCTCTCGCTCCATACATCAGCACTGTCACGGCTGACATAAATGGGCATATCACCCAAAACACCTATGTTTTTACTGTTGGCACATTCTTTAAGAGTTCTCCACTGAGCGAAGAAAACATACTGGCTAAAAAGATAAAAATCTATCTCATCGCTGAAATTCTCTTTTTCCTTCTGCGCCTTTTCATAGCGGGCGTATTTATCCTCCCACTCCCACCAGGGCTTTTCGCCGTGGAAGCTTTTCAGTGCCATATAGTAGGCATAGTCCTCTGCCCATACATTCTGCTCAGCGAAAAGCTCAACCACCGCTCTGTCCTCTTCGGTAATATTCGAGTAAGCCTCGCGGAGTGTCTTCATTCTCTTTTCATAAGCGAAGGCGTAATCGGCAGTGTAGACCGTTCCGCTATATTCATTTTCTCTGAGGGTAGCCTCACCGATAAGCTTTCTTTCATAAAGCCACTCGGGATCGATAAGGCTGATATTCCCCGCGAAGGCACTGCAGGAGCAGTAGGGTGAGCCCGTGTGATCGACGGGGTTAAGCGGGAGCACCTGCCACAGGCGGAAGCCTCCCCTGTCTAATCTGTTTATAAAATCGACGGCATCCCTGCCCATAACACCGATACCGTATTTACCGGGCACGGAGCTTATGTGCATAAGAACGCCTGCGCGTCTTTGTTTAGTCATATTTTTCTCTCCATAAAGTTGCAATAATATAATATTATACAATTATTCTGTTTATTTTTCAAGATGCTAAAGCGTTAAAGTTTTGTCAATACTAAAAAATATTGACAATACAGCAAGAAAAATCTATAATTACTTAAAAGCTTTATGAAAGAAGGTAAGAAAAATGCTCGGCATTATTGATGTAGGCGGAGGAATAAGAGGTGTTTTCTCCAGCGGTATTTATGATGCTTTTTTAGACGAAGGCTTTCAGGCCGATTACTGTCTCGGTGTCTCAGCAGGTGCAGCAAACCTTATAACCTATCTTGCCCGACAGAGAGGCAGAACCCTTACCTTTTACCACGAATATTTTATGCGTAAAGACCTTCTCGGAGTAGAAAACTTTATTAAAAAAGGTTCCTTCCTTAACCTGGATTATCTTTACTCGACCTTAAGCAACGAAGGCGGAGAAAACCCTCTCGATTTCGAAACAGCTCTCGCCTCAGAAACTAAATTCAAGCTCGTTATAACCCGTGCTGAGGACGGTCAGGCATGTTACATCGACAAAAGTCAGTTCACTAAAAATGACTATGTTTATCTCAAAGCTACCTGCTGTCTGCCTCTGGTCTGCAAGCCCGTAACCATCGACGGCAAGGACTACTATGACGGAGGAATCGCTGACCCTATCCCCTACCGCAAAGCCTTCGAGGACGGCTGTGACAAGCTTATAGTGGTGCTCACAAAGCCGAGAAAGGACTACCTTTTACCCATGGAGCATCTTCCCCTTTTAAGACGGTTTAACCTGCGTTATCCCGAGGTTCTGCATCAGGCGGAAACCTTACACAGACGAAATGCCGAATCCCTGAAGGAGCTCGAGGCACTCGAAAAAGAAGGCAGAGTAATTATCGTCGAGCCCGAGGACTGCTTCGGTATGAAGACACTCACCAAGGATACGGATGCAGTGCTAAAAATGTATTATCAGGGGTATGAAAAGGGTATGGAAATAGTGCAGAGCTCAGAATTCAAAGTGCAAAGCAGCGACTGATAACCCGTCGATATTCAGCCCCAAAAAAACGAAAAAACAACCACAGAGAGCTGAAATCTCTGTGGTTAATTATTTAATATAAAAGTTCATCAAGAGTTATGTTGAAAACCTTTGCGAAGGCAAGAATCTCTATATCTGTAACAAAACGCTTTCCGCACTCAATACGCTGAATAGCATTTTTATCGATATCAATTTCAACTAACTGCATTTTATCCGCAAGCTCTCTCTGAGATATTCCCATTTTCATACGGAGTCGGGAGATATTTTTACCGCAAACATTATTAAGTCCGTCTGCACTCTTATTAATAAACATACGTTAACCCCATTCTTTTTTGACATTCTGTGCTTGTCAACAAAAGAATTATATGTTATAATCCTCTCAGATATGACATCTACAGAATGTCATATATTTCCGCATTTATGGAGTGATTATATGGAAAATATCTGTACATTTTTCGGGCACCGTGACGCACCGGAAAGCATCCGATACGAATTAAAGCAGGTGCTTATTGACCTTATCGAAAGCAAAGGCGTGGAATGGTTTTTAGTGGGCAATAACGGAAATTTTGATTCGCCGGTACTGTCAGAGCTTAAGCTCTTTTCTACTGTGTATAAGCATATAAATTATTCCGTAGTATTTCACAAGTTGCCCGAGGGAGAAGTAAATGAGGATTGGGAGCATACCCTTTATCCCGATGAGGAGCTTGAAGCTGTACCAAAAAGATATGCCACAGACCACCGCAACAAATGGATGCTGAAAGAAGCAGACTATGTGGTAACCTACGTATGGAAAAATTATGGCGGAGCATATAAATTTAAAACACTCGCTGAGAAAAAAGGCAAAACAGTAATTAATCTCTGCAAATAAACAAAAAATCAAGGCGGGATGAGTCATCCCGCCCTACATTATCTGATTTGTTAATTCGGCGGTGCATCACTAACGTTTTTACGAAGCGTCACCCGCCATTCTGCGTTCTGCGTTCTGAATTCTGCATTCAAATTACGCTTCCTTTGCTGCCTCTTCTCTCTTGGCTCTTACGTGAGCATAAATAGGCTCGAGTCTTTCCTTGGTAAGAGGATATCCGAAGCGCATAAGGAGCCATACACCTGTGTAAACCACAGCAGGAATAATGGTGCAGATGAACATGATTTTTTTACTGGTGCCGTTAGCCTCTATGAAGCCGATACCGGCTACATCCTTATCATACTTAGCCCACTGAAGAAGGTAGAGACCGAGGGTATCAGCAATGGTCTGACCGAACTTACGTGAGAAGGTGTAAACTGCATAAACAGCACTTTCGTTTCTGATGCCGGTAGCATATTCCTGATAGTCGATAACGTCCATAACAACTGCCCAGCAGGTAAGGCTTACGAAGGTGTAACCCATACCTATTACAAAAAGAGTTGTCATATAAATCCATGCGGGAAGTCTGCCGTTTACAGGGTCGAGCATATTGAGAATAGACTGATTGTTAGCCACGACAGCGATAGCCACAGAAGCAATAGCCGATACAATGGTAGCCTTACCGCAGAGCTCTTTTTTACCGTATTTCGCTGAAAGCTTACCGATAAACGGAAGAAGGATAACGGTGGGAAGATAAGTGCATACCGTACCGAGCATACTCAGACTTGTATTCTCAAAATAGTTTTTGTAAAGATATGCATTGAATGAACCGAACTGAAGCTGACCGCTGATAAGCACACCGGCTAAAGCAACGGTAACAAAGGGTCTTGATTTAAGAAGACCGAGGTATGTAGCCTTAAAATCGATCTCAGGCTCTGCTTCTGAAGGAACTCTTTCTTTGGTGGATTTGTAGCCCCAGAGATAGAAAACAAGAGACAGCACAGCCATGGCTACACCGAAAATGAACATTTTATTTCCGTCAGCCTGCTGAACCTGTTTGCCGTTCACCTCAATGTTATTGTAAATGAACATAGGTGCCACAAAAAGAACTACGGCACCACCGATACCTGAACCGATACTGCGGAAGGTAGAAAGAAGGCTTCTGCCTGCAGGGTCATCAGTAATAACCGAAGCCAAAGAACCGAAGGGAATATTCATACCGGTATACATCATACCGTAGAAAATATATGTGACATAAGCAAGAAGAAGGAGGACACTCTCATCCACACCAAGCTTATGGTACGGTGCGAAACACAGAAGAGTAGAAAGAGCAAGAGGAAATGCTACCCATTTGAGATAGGGACGGAACTTACCGTTAATACTCGGTGCTCTTTTAGCTACCATAGCGCCCCAAATGGGGTCATTGATGCAGTCCCAGATACGGGTTACCATAAACATCGTACCTGCTTTACCTGCAGAAATACCGATAACGTCAGTAAGAAAAACCTTGAGGAAAGAGGAAATATATGTAAGGTTAAACATATTACCTGCTTCGGCAATAGTGTAGCCTGCTGCTTCCTTGATACCTATTTTGTTAGGATGATCATTGACAGGCTTTTCTTTTTTTACTTTTTCTTTAGCCATTGTAATACTCCTTTTACTTTATTTTATGAAAAAAGTCCTTCTTTAATGGTGATTTCGCCGGGGGTGAAGCCTGCTTTTTCGATAGCCTCGATAATGAGCTTATCGTCCACATCCTTTTTCATGGATGCTGTAACCAGATTTTTTTCGTGGTCAGCCTTCACCTTTGAAATGCCATCGATTTCAGAGAGAGCCTTTTCCACTGCCTTGGCACAGTTACCGCAGTGCATACCTGTAACATCAATTATCTTTTTCATTTCTGCACTCCTTTTCATAATGTATTTTTATTCACATAACAGAATACTACTTTCCGAAGAAAAAAGCAATATTATTTGAAATTTTATTTGACGGGTTTAATTTTATTTGTAGTAATAACGTCCACTCCGAAAAGAACCATAACATCCTTGTATACGGTGTTATCCACAGTCCAGGCGGCCAGCTTTACACCCTGCTTTTCAGCATAAAGAACCGCTCCGACGTTTTTGTAAAGAAGCTTGTGGTTAAAGTTTATGCCGAAGTTGTTTTCTACACACCGATCCACATCCTCTTTCGTGAATTCATTGGAAAGAAGATACATCTGCACATCCTTATCGAGCTCTCTGTAAGCCTCGAGATATTCCCCGGTAAAAGAGATAATCACCGCCTTTTCCGAAAGACTCTTTCCGTCAAGATAAGCTTTCAGGTCAGGCAGATACTTCATATCGCACCTTTTGATTTCTATAACAGGAATAATGTCATATTCTTCGGCATAATACAGTGCCTCCTGCAAAGAGGGAACAGTCGGTCTTTCCGCCGGGTTTTCAAGATACTTTTTTCCATTACCTGCATCAATGGTAAGCCTGCGGATTTCTTCAAATGTGAAGTCCTCCACATTACCCGTACCGTCAGTCATTTTATCTACAGTGTCATCGTGAATTACCACCCATTCTCCGTCCTTGGTGGTATGAAGGTCGAACTCATAGCCGTCAAAGCCTGCCTCGACTGCAGCATCAAATGCACTGCAGGTGTTTTCAGGGCGGATAGAGGAAAAGCCCCTGTGTGCCACAAGTAAAGGCCTGACGGAGGTATGAGCCGAAACAGAAAGTCCGTCACTCACCGTAGTTGCCACCTTGCAGGGCACGATTATGAGAATGAGAGAAATTATGATTACTGCCAAAATAATAAGAGCTTTTTTTACCGATTTGCTTTTATTTTTCATATCCTTTCTCCTTTAACCTTATTTATATGAATTATACAATAATCATAAAGTAATATCAATATCGCCGGGAGGTTATTTTCTGTATGCTATTTTATAAGCTGTAGGATAAGCGGATACAAACTCGCTCAAGACAGTTCTGACATTCGAGCCCGGGTCATTGATGGTAAAGTTGTTCGCAGACAGCGAGGACGTACTCTTTGTGTGTCCCGTAATAACTACCCAGTGCTGTGCCCCGTTCGATTTTTTCATACCTAAAATAACAGGCTTACCCTTACTCAGCTGTGTATATATTTTCGACAGATAATCGGAAGATGTCACAAGCTCAGTCACATAATCCGTCGGCCAGTAAAGCATACCCGATGAGGAGTAAGAAAGTCTCTTTACCATATCGGCGGGAGTAACTGTTTTGCCCAGGTGGAAGCTTTCAGTCATACTGAGTGCTGTGGTGGTACAGCCACTCGAACGGATGGTGTCACCCTGTGTCCCTATCCTGATATCTGCCCAGCGGGAATCGGTCTGCTTGAAGGAAGGCACGGAAAGAGATATTTTCTTGTATTCTCCCGTGCTTTTCAGCTCCGAAAGATACGCCGTACTTACATATCCCGTACTGCTTCCGTTATAAAGTATTTTTGTGAATGAATTTTTCTCGGAGAGCTTAAGGACCACCGTACCCTTGGGAAGAGTTGTCCTGATTTCTGCTGTGGCACTCGCTGAAGAGCGGACATTCAGATTACCGCTCTGTGTAGCCACAAACATCACCTTCGAGGAAACGGTGTCGATGTAATTACTGTGGGCATAGGCTGTTTTGCCTTTGGCGTATTCAACAAGCCAGAAGGAGCCTTCCTTTTTCAGAAGTGTGAGATATTTCCCCTTTTTCATCTGCTTTACCACAGCTGAGGAGGTGGTAGCGCTTTTTCTCAGATTAAGTGCTGTGCTTTCAGTGGCTACCCTGCCCGCCTTCGAGGAGGCATCTGCAGCAGATGCACTGAAAAGCATAAAGCAAAAGGATATACATACTGTCAGTATAAGCATAAACGCTTTGATTAATTTTTTCATAGTCATTTAAATCGTCAGCAGAAATTTATCTGCTGTCCTTTCTTTGATTTTCGCCCGTAATCAAGGCTTTTCCTCGGGGTACATTTTAACATAAAAACGGTGATTTTTATGATGTAAATAATGGAATTAACAAACTGTCTTTTTCTTTTTTTGATTTTTCTATTGAACATTTTGGAAAAGTGTGTTAATCTAATAAGGAATGAACATAAATTTAACCGAAAGGATGATTTATAATGTTAGAGCAGGTAGAAAATAAAATTCTGGAGCTGAAAAAAATCCAGGCAGAAGAATACTATAAAAGAAAAGATGCTGACCTTCAGGCATGGGGCCTTACTTATAAGACTGACGGAAATAAGACAACTCCCATCATCGTTACCGACGAAGAATACGAGGCTCTCATCAAAGCATCAAACGGTGTAGACCGTGTAGGCAGAAACCCCTATGCAAAGACACTCAATGTTCTCGCATATGTGGCTGTAGGTGCAGGTGCTCTTTCAGGTGCAGTAGTAGCTGCTCTTTCCGACGAGCTTGCCTTCGTTTACTTTACCCTCTGTCTCGTAGCAGGTCTCGTGATAGGCGTAGTATTCAAGGGTATGGGCGAAATCATCAGACTTTTACAGCAGATTATCGACTCTAAGCCCAACGAAAAGCCCGAGGATATCGCTCTGGCTGCCGAGCAGGCAAAGGCACAGCAGAAAAAAGCTGCTCAGCCTAAGGTTCAGGCCGCTCAGCCTCAGGTACAGGTTCAGGGACAGCCTCAGCAGGCAGTTTATCAGCCCGTATTCACCACCTATCCCGGCGGTCCCGCTGTTTACACACAGCAGCAGCCCGTTTATGTTTACCAGCAGCAGCCTGCTCAGCCTCAGGCTCCTCAGACAGGCTTCAGATACGGTGAGCAGAAATAATATAAACTGCAAAACGGTGTGTCGTGTCCTCCAATAAAAAATTTGCCCACAGAGATTTTCACGGTCTCTGTGGGTTTTTAATTATATTATTTCTTCTTCGCCGTAACTGCAGGCAGTATAACAGCCTTGACTCCTTCGATGCTTTTCATCTGCTCGAGCAGGAGCTTTTTCATCGCCGAGCGGACGATTTTATACTCGGGTTCCTTTATGAGGTTATGAAGCTGCATGGGATCATTTTCTATGTCATAGAGAAATTCCTCCGTATAAACAGGAGAGCTTTTTGACGTCATACCTGCGATATATCCGGGTACACTGACAGAGTAAAGATACTGTTTGGTTCTGACAGCTCTGCCGCACTGACTTTCGCTTATCTGAATGTAAACCTCATTTCTTCTCTTGTCTCCCGCAAGGTCGATACCTCTGTAATTACCGGGCGGAGTTATACCCGCCGCCGACAGAAGAGTAACGGGAAGGTCGATAAGGCTGACTAGTCTTCTGTCGATAAGACCGCCTCTGAAGCCACCGCCCCTGATAACGAGAGGAATATGAGTACTGCTGTCATGACAGGAACGCTTGTATTCAGCATTTCTTGTCTTAAAATGACAGCCGTGATCAGAAGTGAAAACTATCACTGTATCCTCATAAATACCCTTTTCCTTCAGCTTATCAATGAGGAGACCTAAGTTATAGTCGATACGGTTAACGGCAGAAAGATAATCCGCATATTCTTTTTCATAATTGCCCCTGAAATATGTAAGCTCTTCGGGCAGAGGATAATCGGCAAAATCCCCTACCGTGTCGGGATGACCTTCAAAATGACGGCTCGAATTCTGATGATGAGGCTCCAGCTGTGAAATAAACATAAAGAAGGGCTTATCCGAGTCGTAATTATCGATGTATTCCAGAGCAAAATCGTTTATGCAGTCGGCACGGTAGCCCTCGAAATCTATCTGCTCACCATTTTCATCAAAGACATAACCGCCCTTACTGTCAGAGGTGAATTCGAGGACATCTGCGCCTCGGAAATAGCTGTAACCGCCCAGTCTCTCTGCCGGTATGGGTGATTTTTTATGATCGTGATCCTTATCGGAAGCGAGATGCCATTTGCCGATATATGCTGTTTCATAGCCTGCAGAATTAAAGCAATCGGCAAGAGTGTAAGTCTCCTCGGGCAGAGCGATGTCGTTTTTAAAGCAGCCCGTTTCCGTAGCATATACCCCCGACTGCAGACAGGCTCTGGCAGGACCGCAGACAGGCTGACAGGTAAAGCAGTCGTCGAAGGTTATCCCCTCTTCGGCAAGAGCAGTAAGATTAGGCATAATATCTTCCGTAAAGCTGTCCCATCTCTGCTGATCGGTGAAATAGAAAACTACATTTTTCTTTCCCTTATCGGTAAAGACCCTATTTTCTTTTACCTCGTCTTTTGTCTCTTCTTCCGTCTGCGAAAAGACCTCGGCAGTCCTCTCCTCCGCTTTTTCCCGTGAAGGCATAAAGACCTCTCTGCCGCCCTCGTTTTCTCTTTCGGGCAAATACACCTCACGTGGCATAAAGATTTCCTTTTTTATTTCATTTTCATCGGGTTTTATTTCGGGAACGAAGACCTCTTTTTTTACCGTGGATTCTTCATTTCCGTCTTTATCTTTAACTTTAACTTTTATATTAAGAGCCAATTCAAAAGCCTCCGTAAACAAATTCCGTTTTATCGGTACAGATATATTATATTATCTGCGGATGAAAATAGCAACAACTTTTTTCGTTTCTGCCACAAAAAAATACCCTCCGCAAAAGCGGAAGGTATCATAAAATCAGAAATTAATAATTCTCTTTTCTTACCTCGAAATAGCTCTGAGGATGTGCGCAAACAGGGCAGATTTCGGGAGCTTTTTTACCGATTACGAGATGACCGCAGTTACGGCATTCCCACATAATCTCTTCGCTCTTTTCGAACACTGCCTTCATTTCTACGTTGTCGAGAAGCTTGAGGTATCTTTCCTCGTGGCTCTTTTCGATTTCAGCTACCATTCTGAACTTTGCTGCAAGCTCTGTGAAGCCTTCTTCCTCAGCTTCCTTTGCGAAGGTCGAGTACATATCAGTCCATTCGTAGTTTTCGCCTGCTGCTGCAGATTTAAGGTTAGCGGCTGTGTCACCGAGACCGCCGAGAGCCTTGAACCACAGTTTAGCATGTTCCTTTTCGTTGTTGGCTGTTGCTTCGAAAATAGCAGCGATCTGCTGATATCCTTCCTTTTTAGCTACGGAAGCGAAATATGTGTACTTATTTCTTGCTTCGGACTCACCTGAAAAGGCAGCCATTAAATTTTTTTCTGTTTTTGAACCTTTAAGTTCCATGATGTTTCCTCCTTCGAATAACACTGCATAAGCAGTATTGACTTTCTGACATTTCTATAGTCATCTACTTTACTTTATCATTATTTTTTTCTGTTGTCAAGATTATATTTTTACTTTTCATAAATACAAAACTAACAACTAAAACCCACCTTAAAAGGTCAATTTTGTCCGTATTACCAAAAAGGCTTTTTTGCTTATTTTTCATTGACAAAAAATGTGATTTTATGCTATAATTCAAAAGGTGCTTTATTATAGAAAGCACCTTATAAAAAAACAGAAAACAGTTCTTTGAAACTGACGGATTAATGTGGAGCACCACGGTGAATCAAAGAACTTATTAAGCGGTATTCCGCTTATCGTCGACCGTCTGGGCAGCTTATCAGGGAACTACCTTAGATAAGTGTGCCCTTTTTGTTTTATATTTTATTTTTCAGGAGGTTTTCCAATGAAAAAAGTAGCTGTTATTATGGGTAGCGACAGTGATTTACCCGTAGTTTCCAAAGCTTGTGACACCCTCAGACAGTTCGGTGTCCCCTGCGAAATGCACATCTATTCCGCACACCGTACACCCGAGGAGGCTAAAGCCTTCAGCGAAAGCGCCCGTGAAAACGGCTTCGGTGTTATCATCGCTGCTGCGGGTATGGCTGCACACCTGGCCGGTGCCATCGCCGCCAATACCACACTCCCCGTTATCGGTATCCCCATGAAATCGAAATATCTCGACGGTATCGATGCTCTTCTCTCCACAGTGCAGATGCCCTCAGGTATCCCCGTGGCTACCGTAGCTATCGACGGTGCCGTGAATGCGGCTCTTCTGGCTATCGAAATTTTAGCTGTGACCGATGAAGGTCTTGCTCTCAAGCTCAGAGAAAAAAGAGACAATGACACAAAAACAGTTCTGGAAAAAAATAAAAAGACAGAACTCGAATATAATAACTGATTTTTAAAATTAAACTTTGGAGGTTTTTATCATGGAAAAAATTTACACAGGCAAAACTAAGGACGTATTCAAACTCGAAAACGGCAACTGTCTTCTTAAGTTCAAGGACGACTGCACAGGTAAAGACGGCGTATTTGATCCCGGTGAAAATGCAGTAGGTCTTACCATCGACGGCGTAGGTGATGTTAACCTTCGTATGTCCATCTACTTCTTCGAAAAGGTTAATGCTGCAGGCATCAAAACTCACTATGTAAACGCTAATCTTGCTGACACCACTATGGAAGTTCTCCCCGCTAAGGTATTCGGTCACGGTCTCGAGGTTATCTGCCGTCATAAGGCAGTAGGCAGCTTCATCCGCCGTTACGGTGATTATATCGAAGAAGGCGCTGACCTTCCCGCTTATGTAGAAATGACCTTCAAAAACGACGAAAAGGGCGATCCCCTCGTAATCAAGGATGCTCTCGTAGCTCTCGGTGTTATGTCCGACAAGCAGTACGACGACATCAAGGAAATGACTCAGAAGATCACACAGATCGTAGCTGACGATCTCAAGGAAAAGGGTCTCGTTCTTTATGATATCAAATTCGAATTCGGTTACGATGCAGACGGCAACGTAATGCTTATCGACGAAATCGCATCCGGTAATATGCGTGTTTACAAGGACGGTAAGTACATCGATCCTATGACACTTTCAGAGCTTTTCTTCGCATAATTAAGGAGTATACTTTATGGGTGGTTTTTTCGGTGCAGTCAGTAAAAACGATACTGTTTTAGATGTATTCTTCGGTACTGACTATCACTCACACCTTGGTACTCGCCGAGGCGGTATGGCCGCATACGACGGGAAAAAAGGATTACAACGTAAAATTCACAAAATTGAAAATTCACCCTTCAGAACGAAGTTTGAAAACATTTCAGGCACGATGAAGGGTAACGCGGCTATAGGGTGCATCAGTGATTCTGATGCACAGCCTTTGCTTATACGCTCAAAGTTAGGCCTTTATGCTATATGCATTATCGGTCTGATAAACAATAAAGAAAAATTAGTCGAAGACTTTCTTTTCGCAAACGGCGGCCATTTCGGTGCCATGACCAATGAGGGTATAAACTCCACAGAGCTCGTCGCAGCACTGATTAATCAGAAGGAATCCTTTGCCGAGGGTATCAGATATGCCCAGAGTCTTATCGACGGTACGGCATCGATTCTGATTCTTACCGATGACGGCAGAATCATCGCTTCCCGTGACAAGATGGGAAGAATCCCTGTTTTAATCGGCTCCAACGACGACGGCTACTGTGTCTCCTTCGAGGACTTCGCCTACAAAAAATTAGGCTACAACGACTATAAGGAGCTGGGTCCCGGTGAAACAGTCGAGTTTACTGCCGACAGCTTCAGGGTTTTACAGGAGCCCGGCGACAAAATTAAAATCTGTGCCTTCCTATGGTCCTATTACGGCTACTCAAATTCCTGCTATGAAGGTATAAACGTAGAAGTGATGCGATACAGAAACGGCCAGATTATGGCTGAGGCAGACAGAAAGAACTCAGTGGCACAGGACATCGATTATGTAAGCGGTGTTCCCGATTCAGGCACACCCCACGCTATCGGTTATGCCCACGAAAGCAGAATTCAGTTTGCCCGTCCCTTCATAAAATACACACCGACATGGGCACGAAGCTTCACACCGGTTAATCAGAACGAAAGAAACCGAGTGGCCAAAATGAAGCAGATTCCCGTTCACGACCTTATTTACGGTAAAAAGCTTCTCTTCGTCGATGACAGTATCGTACGCGGCACACAGCTTCGTGAGACCGTGGAATTCCTTTACGAAAACGGTGCCAAAGAGGTTCACATCCGCTCAGCCTGTCCTCCGATTATGTACAGCTGTAAATATCTCAATTTCTCCAGAGCTACCTCAGAGATGGAGCTTATCGCACGAAGCACTATTTCCGAGCTCGAGGGTGATGAGGGCATTAAGCATATCGACGAATACATAGATTCTTCGACTGAACGCGGAAAGAAATTAAGAAATGCTATTTGTGAAAAACTGCATTTTACATCTCTTGAATTCCAGTCTATTGACGGAATAATCAAAGCTATAGGACTCCCGGCTGACAAGGTATGCACCTACTGTTGGACCGGAAAAGAATAAAAAAATATAGGAGAATTTAATAATGGATCATAAAAATTCTTTTTCTGCCAGCTATGCAGCAGCAGGCGTTGACATTACTGCAGGCTACAAATCAGTAGAGCTGATGAAAAAACACGTGGCAAGAACCCGTAACGAGGGCTCCGTAGATGATGTAGGCGGCTTCGGCGGTTGCTTCGATCTGAGCTGCATCGCAGGAATGGAACATCCCGTTTCCGTTTCAGGTACTGACGGCTGCGGCACCAAGGTTAAGCTTGCCATTCTTATGGATAAGCACGACACCATCGGTATCGATGCAGTAGCTATGTGTGTAAACGACATTATCTGTGTGGGTGCCAAGCCCTTATTCTTCCTTGACTATATCGCATGCGGTAAAAACTTTCCCGAAAAGATCGCTGAAATCGTAAGCGGTGTGGCAGAAGGCTGTGTTCAGTCAGGTGCTGCTCTTATCGGCGGTGAAACTGCCGAGCATCCCGGACTTATGCCCGAGGAGGATTACGACCTTGCAGGCTTCGCAGTAGGTGTGGTAGACAAACCCAAAATGATCGACAACAGCAAAATGGCTGCAGGAGATGTGGTTATCGCTCTCCCCTCCACAGGTATCCACTCAAACGGCTTCAGCTTATGCCGTAAGGTTTTCGACATCGATAACAATAACCCCGAGCTTTATGTAGCACGCGAGGAACTCGGCGGCAAAAGCATCGCAGAAGCACTTCTCGTTCCCACAAAGATTTATGTAAAGCCTGTTTTAGCCCTCATCGAAAAAGTAAAGGTAAAGGGTATTTCTCACATCACAGGCGGCGGCTTCTACGAAAACATTCCCCGTTCCATCCCTGACGGTCTTTGCGCAAAGATTGACAAATCAGCAGTTAAGGTTCTTCCCATCTTTGATGTAATCGCTAAGTGGGGCAATGTTCCCGAGCGCGATATGTATAACACCTATAATATGGGTGTCGGTATGAGCATCGTCGTTCCCGCTGATGAGGCTGAGCTTTCACTTTCAGTTCTTAAAGAAAACGGCATCGATGCTTACGTTATCGGTGAAATCATCGAAGGTGATGAAAAAATTATCATCGAATAAGAGGTAAGGGTTATGAGTAAAACTAAAATTGCCGTACTCGTTTCAGGCGGCGGCACTAACCTTCAGGCTCTTATCGATGCTCAGAAAAGCGGCATCATCGAAAGCGGAGAAATCACTCTCGTTATTTCAAACAATAAAAACGCCTATGCTCTTCAGAGAGCGGCAGATAACGGAATCAAAAGTGAGGTAGTTCTTAAAAAGGAGCTCGGCTCACAGGAAGCCTTCGAAGAAAAAATCATCTCTCTTCTCAGAGAAAACGGCATCGAGCTTATCGTCTTAGCCGGCTTTATGAGCATCCTTTCCGAATCCTTTACGAGACAGTTTGATAAAAGAATCCTCAATGTTCATCCCTCTCTTATCCCCTCTTTCTGCGGAAAAGGCTTCTACGGACTTTACGTTCACGAGGCCGCACTCAGCTACGGAGTCAAGGTAACCGGTGCCACGGTGCATTTCGTAAATGAGATTCCCGACGGTGGCGAAATCATTATGCAGAAAGCTGTGGAAATCAAAGAAGGCGACACTCCCGAAATTCTGCAGAAGAGAGTTATGGAGGAAGCCGAATGGATTATCCTTCCCCTTTCCGCAGAAAAAATATCTAAAGAAATCAAGGAGAGCAAGTAATGAAAGTTAACACTATAAAAGACGAACTTAATTCTCTTGCCTACCACGGCAGAGGTATCATCATCGGTAAAAGTGCCGACGGCAAAAAGGCTGTAACTGCTTACTTCATTATGGGCAGAAGCGAAAACAGCCGTAACCGTGTTTTCGTTCTCGAAGGCGACGCTATGCGCACCAAGGCCTTCGATGAAAGCAAAATGACAGACCCCCACCTTATTATCTATTACCCCGTAAGAGTTCTCGGAAACAAGACTATCGTTACAAACGGCGATCAGACCGATACCATCTACGAGCTTATGGATAAGCAGCTCACCTTCGAGCAGGCTCTCCGTACCCGTGATTTCGAGGACGATGCTCCTAACTTCACACCGAGAATCTCCGGTATCATCCGTCTGGAAAAGGACGGTATGAACTTCGCTATGTCTATCCTTAAAAGTGCAGAGGGTAACGACTCATCCTGTGAGCGCTTCACCTACGCTTATTCTAATCCTCTCTGCGGTAAGGCAAAGTTCATCCACACCTACAACTGTGACGGAAATCCCCTCCCCTCTTTTGAAGGCGAGCCCAAAACCCTCACTCTTCCCGATGTTTCCATCGATGAGCTTACAGACCTTATCTGGACTAATCTCAACGAAGACAACAAGGTTTCCCTTTTCGTAAGATACATCGACATCGAAAGCGGCGAAGCTGAAACACGGGTAGTAAACAAAAATAAATAAGAAGAAAGCAATACATATAAAGGAGTTATAACAATGAAAGAATTTGAACTCAAATATGGCTGTAACCCCAATCAGAAGCCTGCAAAGATTTATATGCACGACGGCAGTGAGCTTCCCATCGAAATCCTCTCAGGCAGACCCGGATACATCAATTTCCTTGATGCTTTCAATTCCTGGCAGCTTGTCAAAGAGCTTAAGGAAGCAACAGGTCTTCCCTGCGCCGCATCCTTCAAGCACGTAAGTCCCACATCAGCAGCCTGCGGTACCGTTCTTCCCGAAAAGCTTAAAAAAGCTTGCTTCGTCGATGATGTAGAAGGTCTCGACGAAAGCCCTCTCGCCTGCGCTTATGCACGTGCCAGAGGTACTGACAGAATGTGCTCCTTCGGTGACTGGGTCGCACTTTCCGATGTGTGCGACGCTACTACAGCCAAGCTCATAAAAAGAGAAATCTCCGACGGCGTTATCGCTCCGGGCTACACAGATGAAGCTCTCGCTATTCTCAAGCTTAAAAGAAACGGCAACTACAATGTAGTTAAAATCGACGCTGATTTCGTTCCCGCAGAAATCGAAACCAAGCAGGTTTACGGTATCACCTTCGAGCAGGGCAGAAATAATTTCGAAATCAATGAAGCGCTCCTCGAGGACATCGTTACAAAAAATAAGGAGCTTCCCGAAAGTGCAAAGAGAGACCTTATCGTAGCTCTCATCACTCTCAAATACACTCAGTCAAACTCCGTATGCTATGCAGTAGACGGTCAGGCTATCGGCGTAGGCGCAGGTCAGCAGTCCAGAATTCACTGCACCCGTCTCGCCGGCACCAAGGCAGATACCTGGCTTCTCCGTCAGGCTGACAAAGTTCTTAATCTTCCCTTCCTTCCCACTCTCGGCAGAGCAGACAGAGATAATGTTATCGACGGCTATATCAATAAAAACGAAGAGGATGTATGTGCAGACGGCAACTGGCAGAAATATTTCACCTCTCAGCCTGAACCCTTCACCAAAGAAGAGATGGAAGCTCACCTTAAAACCTTCTCAGGCATCGCCCTCGGCTCCGACGCTTTCTTCCCCTTCTCTGATAACATCGAAAGAGCCTACCGCAGCGGCGTAAGCTACATCGCAGAGCCCGGCGGCTCTATCAGAGACGATGCAGTTATCGAATGTGCTGACAAGTACAATATGGTAATGGCATTCACTAAAATGAGACTTTTCCATCACTAATATAAATACATAGGAGAACAGATATAATGCTTAAACACTTTGACCAGCTCAACGAATTTGACAGTGAGGTTTTCGCTGCCTGTGAAAAGGAAATGGACAGACAGCAGACCTTCATCGAACTTATCGCTTCAGAAAACATCGTTTCCAAGGCTGTACTTTTAGCTGCAGGCAGCGTTCTTACCAATAAATATGCAGAAGGCTATCCCGGTAAGCGTTACTACGGCGGATGCCACTGTGTAGACGAGGTAGAAAACATCGCCCGCGAAAGAGCAAAGAAGCTTTTCGGTGCAGAACACGCTAATGTTCAGCCCCACTCAGGCGCCAATGCTAATCTTGCCGCCTTCTTCGCACTTTTAGAGGTCGGTGACACAGTTATGGGTATGAACCTTTCTCAGGGCGGACATCTCTCCCACGGTTCACCTGTAAACATCTCAGGTAAATACTGGAACATCGTGCAGTACGGTGTGGATGACACCACCGAAACCATCGACTACGATAAAATGCTCACCTTAGCCAAAGAGTGTCAGCCCAAGCTCATCGTAGTAGGTGCCAGTGCATACTCCAGAATCATCGACTTTAAGCGCTGCAGAGAAATCGCAGACGAGGTAGGTGCATACCTTATGGTTGATATGGCACACATCGCAGGTCTCGTAGCCGCAGGTGTACATCCCTCTCCCGTTCCCTATGCACATGTAGTAACCTCCACCACTCATAAAACCTTAAGAGGTCCCCGTGGCGGTCTTATCCTCTGCACAGCAGACCTGGCACAGAAAATCGATAAGGCTGTTTTCCCCGGTACACAGGGCGGTCCTCTCATGCACGTCATCGCTGCCAAGGCTGTAGCCTTCGGTGAGGCACTTACCGATGAATTCAAAGAATATCAGAAGCAGATCGTGAAAAACTGTGCTGTCCTCTGTGATGCTCTCAAAAAAGAAGGCATCAACATCGTTTCAGGCGGTACAGATAACCACCTCATCCTTCTCGACCTTCGAAATTTCGACCTTTCAGGTAAGGAGCTCGAAAAGAGACTTGACGAGGTTCACATCACCACAAATAAAAACACCATTCCCAACGATCCTAAGAGTCCCTTCGTAACCAGCGGTCTCAGAATCGGTACTGCCGCCGTTACCTCCAGAGGCTTCAAGGAAGAGGAAATGCTCCTTATCGCCAAATGGATAAAGGCAGTTATCACTGACTTCGAAGGCAGTAAGGAACAGGTTACAAAGGAAGTTATGACTCTCTGTGAGAGATTCCCTATCTATAAATAAGGAGAGTATAAAATGAAAGTAATGGTTGTAGGTGGTGGCGGACGCGAACACGCCATCATCAAAAAGCTCAAAGAAAACAAGGAAATCACCGAGATTTTCGCACTTCCCGGTAACGGCGGTATCGCCGCAGATGCTACCTGTGTGGAAATCGGTGCTACCGAAATAGAAAAAATCGTTTCCTTCGCAGCTGAAAACGGAATAGATTATGCCGTCGTCGCTCCCGATGATCCCCTCGTTTTAGGCTGTGTAGATGCTCTGGAGGAAAAGGGCATCCCCTGCTTCGGCCCTAAAGCTGATGCTGCTATCATCGAAGGCAGTAAGGTTTTCTCAAAGAACCTTATGAAAAAATACGGCATTCCTACTGCCGCATACGAGGTATTCGAGGATATGCAGGCAGCTCTCAGCTATCTCGAAACTGCTCCCATTCCCACAGTTATCAAAGCTGACGGTCTGGCCCTGGGTAAGGGTGTTATCATCGCCGAAACCCGCGACGAGGCAAAAAATGCAGTTCGCGATATGATGGAAGGCGGTATCTTCGGTAAATCCGGCTCCCGCGTAGTTATCGAAGAATTCCTTACAGGTCCCGAGGTTTCCGTTCTTGCCTTCACTGACGGTAAGGTAGTAAAGCCTATGGTCTCCTCTATGGACCACAAGCGTATCGGAGACAACGACACAGGTCTTAATACAGGCGGTATGGGCACAGTAGCTCCCAACCCCTATTATACAAAGGATATAGCTGATGAATGTATGGAAACCATTTTCCTTCCTACAATCAATGCTATGAATGCAGAAGGACGTACCTTCAAGGGCTGTCTTTACTTCGGACTTATGCTCACACCGAACGGTCCCAAGGTTATCGAATATAACTGCCGCTTCGGTGATCCCGAAACTCAGGTAGTTCTTCCCCTTCTCGAAAGCGATCTTCTCACCGTTATGCAGGCAACAACAAACGGTACACTCGCTGACGTGGAGGTAAAGTTCGCTGATAAGCATGCCTGCTGTGTTATTTTAGCTTCTGCAGGCTATCCCACTTCTTATAAAAAAGGCTTCGAAATGACCTTTACAGATGAAGCTCTCGCCGCTACCTTCGTAGCCGGAGCAAAAAAAGAAGGCGAAAAGCTTCTTACCTGGGGCGGACGTGTTACCGGTACCACCGCTATCGCAGATTCCCTCTCAGAAGCTATCAAGGAAGCCTACCGTCTGTCCGACGGTGTGAAGTTTGAGGGTGCTTACCGCAGATCGGATATCGGTCAGAGAGCCCTTCAGGCCAAATGATAATGGAGGAAAAAAATAAATGGTTTATCGTATATTTGTAGAAAAGAAAGCAGGTCTCGAAAACGAAGCCAAAGGTCTTCTTAATGAAGCAAAAAACCTGCTCGGCATCGAAAAGCTGGAAAATATCCGTCTTTTCAACCGCTATGATGCAGAAAATATTACTGAAGAATTGTTCGGCTACGCTGTAAAAACTGTTTTCTCAGAGCCTCAGCTGGATGATGTATATGACAGCGTGGAAATTCCTGATGCTTATGTTTTCGCAGTAGAAGCTCTTCCCGGTCAGTTCGACCAGAGAGCAGACTCTGCCGCTCAGTGTATTCAGATTATCTCTCAGGGTGAGCGTCCTCTCATCCGCACCGCAAAGGTTTATGCTCTCTACGGTGAAATCACAGAATCTGACATCGAAGCCTTCAAGCACCACGTAATCAATGCTGTTGAAAGCCGTGAAGCTTCTCTTGACAAGCCCGAAACCCTCGCAGCTTCTTATGCCGCTCCCGAAACAGTTGACACTGTGGAGGGCTTCATCGGTATGGACGAAGCCGCTCTTCAGGCACTTCTCGACGAAAAGGGTCTGGCTATGGACCTGGACGACCTTAAGTTCCTTCAGGCTTATTTCAGAGACACAGAGCACAGAGATCCCACCATCACAGAAATCCGCGTGGTTGACACCTACTGGTCTGACCACTGCCGTCACACCACCTTCTCCACACACATCGATAATGTTCGCATCAGCGACCCTGCAGTTCAGGAGGCTTATGACCGTTATTTAGCTGCAAGAGTAGAGGTTTACGGTGAAGAAAAGGCTGCTAAGCGTCCTCAGACACTTATGGACATCGCTACCATCGGTACCAAGACACTCAAAAAGCGTGGCCTTCTTCCCGAGCTTGACGAAAGCGAAGAAATCAACGCCTGCTCCATCCACGTTACTGCCACAGTAAACGGCGAGGACCAGGACTGGCTTCTTATGTTTAAAAATGAAACTCACAACCATCCCACAGAAATCG
>CALCHE010000098.1 GCA_937901145.1 uncultured Clostridia bacterium | reverse complement strand
ATTTTCCGAGGCAAAAAGGGCGCTTTGTTTACTTTGCCGACCGGGGCAAAGTAAAAGCCATAGCGGCTTGAGCGTAAAAACATAAATGTTTAATAACTGTGAATTATGCATCGTAAACATAATAGTTTCTCATCCTCACCTCGCTTCATCGTCCGCAGGACGCGCTTCGGTGACGATGCAGCCTGAGCGTGAGAACATAAAAGATTAATAACTGTAAATATTTTTGTTGCTGTTTATTGTTTATGTTTCAAGAAAACATTAGATAGCCTTCTGCATAAAGATTTTTCGCTCCGCTCAGAATGGCGGATACCTTCCCCCATTACTCAAATAAAACCACAGGAGAAAATATTATGAAAAAAACAACCGTATCATTAAACAATCTGATAACCACCGGTGACGGGATTTTCAAAGGATGGGGCACCAGCATGTGCTGGTGGGCAAACCGTGTAGGCGGAAGCGAAAAGCTCATAAAGGATGCCGCAGACCTTTTCTTCGACAAAGAGAAGGGTCTCGGCCTTAATATAATGCGCTATAACATCGGTGGCGGAGATGACCCGACCCATACCCATATTCAGCGTACCGACTCTATGATGCCGGGCTTTTTAGAAAAAGACAAGATAACAGGCGAGCTGAAATGGAACTATGAAGCTGATAAAAGACAGCTCGATGTGCTCGAAGCCTGCTACAAAGCCTCAGGCGAGGACGCTTATGTGGAAGCCTTTTCTAATTCACCGCCATACTTTATGTGTGTCAGCGGCTGCTCCTCAGGTCACAGAAACCCTCTCTGTAATAACCTCAGAAAAGACTGTGTGGAGGACTTTGCCGAATATCTTGCCCATGTGACTGACTACATTCAGCGAGAAAAGAATATAAAAATCAGCTCCCTTGCCCCTATGAATGAGCCCTACACCAACTACTGGTATATGAACAGTCCCAAACAGGAGGGCTGTCACGTCTCCCCCGGCCAAAGACAGAGTGAACTTCTCGTTGCAGTGAAAAAAGCTATGAGGAAATATAATCTTGACTCCACGGATCTTACGGCAAGTGACGAAACCAACGCTGACCGAGCCGCCAAGGCCTTTTCCGCACTGCCCCCCGACGCTCTGAGCATAATCGACCGTGTCAGCACTCATACCTACGAAAGAGCCACCCCTAAAATCGGTAAGCTCTGCCGCCGGACAGGAATCGACCTGTGGATGACGGAAACGGACTGGTCCTCGGAAAGCGGCGAAAATGCAGGTGAAATGGGTCCCGCACTCTGGCTTTCGGAAAAGATAATCGAGGATATGTATGTTCTTCAGCCCTCTGCCTGGGTTATATGGCAGATAGTGGCGAGCTATATTTCTAAGGACGGTTACCTGGGCAGAAAGGATATGCCCTCTATGTTCGACCTCGGTAAAGGCTACTGGGGCTGTGCCGTAGCTGAAATGGACTCGGAGGAATATATTCTCACTCAGAAATACTACGCCTTCGGTCAGTTCTCACGTTACATAAGACCCGGTATGCGAATCATCCTTACAGACAGGAACTCTCTGTGTGCCTACGATGAAGACAGGCTCGTTATCGTGGCCGTAAATACGAAGAAAAGCGCCGAGGAAGCAGAGTTCACTCTCGAAAACCTCCCCGCCTTCTCCTCAGTCAAGGCTATCCGCACCTCAGGTGATATGAATACAGGTGAGCATTGGGCAGATGTAAGCTGTCACACACTCAGCGAAAACAGTCTCACTGCCACTCTTAAGGGTAACAGTGTTACTACCTTTATCTTGACAAAGTAAAGACAGAATAATATAATACCTAAAAAAGCGAAAAGGAATGATTTCAATGTTAGAACAGCTTAAAAAGGAAGTCCTCGAGGCTAATTTAAGCCTTCCTGCATATGGTCTGGTTACCTTTACCTGGGGTAATGTCAGCGGTATCGACAGAGAAAAGGGACTCATCGTTATAAAGCCCAGTGGTGTAGAATACGACGTTATGACAGCCGACGATATGGTAGTGGTTGATCTCGAAGGTAATGTAGTAGAGGGTAAGCTCAATCCCTCATCGGACACACCGACACACATCGAGCTTTACAAAGCCTTCCCGAAAATCGGCGGTGTTATCCACACTCACTCTACCTGGGCTACTTCCTGGGCACAGGCTGGCAGAAGCATCCCCGCCTACGGCACCACCCACGCCGACTATTTCTACGGCCCTATCCCCTGCACCCGTCAGCTTACACCCAAAGAGGTGGAAAGAGCCTACGAAAAGGAAACAGGCACGGTAATCATCGAAGCCTTCGAGGGTATCGATCCTATGGCAGTACCCGGTGTAGTGGTTTATAAGCACGGACCCTTCGCCTGGGGCAAAACACCCAAGGAAGCTGTGCATAATGCAGTAGTTATGGAAACTGTAGCAAATATGGCATATCACGCTGAAATGATCAGCGGTGAAAAGAGACCTATCGAGCAGTACCTTCTCGACAAGCATTATATGAGAAAGCACGGTCCGAATGCTTATTACGGACAGAAGTAACTCTCAATGCACAATCGCGGGGAAGGCTTCGGCAAATAAGAAGTGATAGTCCGCCACTTTTACAGCCTCTCCTGAAAGGGATGCGACCATCGGGAGCAGACGGAGAGGTTGTAGGGACACGGTGTGCCGTGTCCGCTTACAACGCACAAAATTAAAGACACGGTTCATTAAGAGCCGTGTCTGATTTTATTATCATTTATTCAAAAGTTCTTTCTCTATTTTCATTACATCAGGAAAAATAAGATTTATGCCTTTTCTTTGAAGAGCAAGAACTTTCTTTGCCTTTGAAGTGATTTCTTTTTCTAAATCTCCACTGATTCTTACAGGAGCAGACTTTTTATCAAGATATTCATTCTTAATATACTGAGGTAAAACAGGACACATATTCTGAATTAAAAAGGCTTTTTCAAATCCAAGAACTTCACCGAAGGTTATAGTATCACATTTACCGTACTTTGCAACCTTGCCTTCATAAAGTGCTTTAAACTTTTCGATTTGTGATGAAAAAGGTATAAGCCAGAATAAACCTGTTCTGTTATCTTTAAAAGCATAAAAACAAGGACGGTCGTGTGAAATCCCGTTAATTGTTTCCTTGTTTTGAATTAATTTATCATCAGGAAAATCTATAAAGTATTGGTCATTAATATAATAAAAATGTCCGTGTTCCATTTAAACTTCCTCCAAAGAAAAAGGGCTTACCCCGAAGGAAAAGCCCCAACATTTGAACTCGACCTTTTAATGAGTCGCATATCGAGAAGCGACAAACATTTGAACCTGATGTTATTTTAATTGCTTATCAGGTAGCAACAAACATTTGAGTGAGATTCAATCTCTACATCTTCATTATAATGATATAGATGTTCATTGTCAAGAGATTTATCTCAATATTATTATATGTTCATTTTAGATTCTAAAGCATTCCATTTCATATATATTTTTGCTTTCGGTATAATTTAATGATACTCCACAGGTTTTAAAAAATCAATACCGTAATATCCGTTTAGTGTTATAATTACACCGAAGGTGCCACATCGCAGATTCTCCCCTGAAAGTGTGTTTCCCTCTGTGAGAAGGAGTGTCCGTTCCCGGAGGGAAAGATGGCAGCTGACAGGCAGACGGAGAGGTTGTAGGGACACGGTGTGCCGTGTCCGCAAAATTAACGCAACACTTACGGCACACACCGTAGTGGATAGTGCTCTCGATGTCCCGAAAAAATCCGCAGTAAATATAAACAAAGCACAGAACTCTCTTAACCGAGCTTTTCTGTGCTTTCTTTTTTACTTTTCCTTATACAGATGTATAACTGTGTTACCCTT
>CALCHE010000097.1 GCA_937901145.1 uncultured Clostridia bacterium | reverse complement strand
CAGGACTGGCTTCTTATGTTTAAAAATGAAACTCACAACCATCCCACAGAAATCGAGCCCTTCGGCGGTGCGGCTACCTGTATCGGCGGCTGTATCCGTGACCCCCTTTCAGGCCGTGCCTATGTTCATCAGGCTATGCGCGTAACAGGTGCAGGTGACCCGAGAAAGACCATCGCAGAAACTATGGCAGGTAAGCTTCCTCAGAGAAAAATCTGTCAGACTGCTGCAGCAGGTTATTCCTCCTACGGTAATCAGATCGGTCTTGCCACAGGTCACGTAGCAGAAATGTACCACGAAGGTTTCGTAGCAAAGAGAATGGAATGCGGTGCAGTAGTTGCTGCAGCTCCCGCTTATAATGTGCGCCGTGAACGCCCCGCTCCCGGTGATGTAATCGTTCTTTTAGGCGGACGTACAGGCCGTGACGGTATCGGCGGTGCTACCGGCTCATCAAAGAGCCACAATATGAAATCTCTTACCACCATGGCATCAGAGGTTCAGAAGGGTAATGCTCCCGAAGAAAGAAAGATTCAGAGACTTTTCCGTAACGCTGAGGTTACACGTCTTATCAAAAGATGTAACGACTTCGGTGCAGGTGGTGTTTCTGTTGCTATCGGTGAGCTTGCTCCCGGTCTTCAGATTGATCTTGACGCAGTACGCAAAAAGTACGAGGGTCTCGACGGTACAGAAATCGCTATTTCCGAATCTCAGGAAAGAATGGCTGTAGTAGTTGCCGCTGAGGATGCGGACAAATTCATCGCATTCGCTCAGGAAGAAAACCTCGAGGCTTACCGTGTAGCTGTGGTAACAGAGGAAGAAAGAATGGTAATGAAGTGGAAGGGTAACATCATCGCTGACCTCAGCCGTGAATTCCTCGACACCAACGGTGCTGTTAAGCACACAGATGTTGACGTTACAGAAAAGGATCTCTCCGTACTCTCCAAGGCTATGTTCGGTTCACTTCGTGAAATGGCTTCCGACCTTCGCACTGCAAGCCAGAGAGGTCTCGTAGAGCGATTCGACTCCACCATCGGTGCAGGAAGCGTTCTTATGCCTTACGGCGGTAAACGCCAGCTCACACCCACACAGTCTATGGCTGCTGTTCTTCCCGTTCTCCCCGGACAGGAAACAGACCAGGCAAGTGTATTCAGCTGGGGCTGTGATCCCGACCACCTTTCAGTTGACCCCTACACAGGTGCTCACGCATCTATTTATAACTCCGTAGCCAAGCTTGTAGCCGCAGGCTGTGACTATAAGAAGGCTTACCTTACATTACAGGAATTCTTCGAAAAGCTCCGTACAGAGCCCGAACGCTGGGGCAAGCCCTTTGCAGCTCTTTTAGGTGCTTTAGACGCACAGTTGGAGCTCGGCGCTGCCGCTATCGGCGGTAAGGACTCTATGTCAGGCTCCTTCCTGGACAAGGATGTTCCTCCCACACTCATTTCCTTCGCTATCGCTCCCATTAAAAAGCAGGATGTTATCTCTCCTGAATTCAAGGAAGCCGGCAGTCCCGTTTATCTTTTCGGAGCAGCTGACGAAAGTGCTGACAGCCTCAAGGCAACATGGGAAGCCTTCCACGCTCTCTGTGAAGCCGGCAAGGTAAAGGCATCCTGGGCAGTAGAAAGAGGCATCGGCGAAGCAGTAATGAAGATGTCCTTCGGTAACAATATCGGCTTCAAATCCTGTGCTTCTCTCGGTGAAAACTGGCATCTCGGTATGTGGGGCTTCCTCGTAGCAGAGCTCAGTGAAGATGTCGAGCTTCCCGGTGTAATGAAAATCGGTGAAACTACAGCTGAAGCTGTTATCACTCTCGAAAACGACAGTGCTTCTATCGAAGAGCTTTACAAATTACATACCGCTGTACTCGAGGATGTATATCCCACCAAGGCTAAGGAAGACGAGGGTGAAATTCCTACCTTCTCATTCGACGGCAAATGCAGTGCTTCTCCCAAAAACAAGGTTGCTAAGCCTAAGGTTCTTATTCCCGTATTCCCCGGCACAAACTGTGAATACGACTCAGCCCGCGCAGTAGAAGCAGCAGGCGGTGAAGCTGAAATCTTCGTAATCAGAAACCTTACAGCTGAAGATGTAGCAAAAAGTGTAGAAGGCTTCTCAGCTAAGGTTAAGGATGCTCAGATTATCTTCATCCCCGGTGGTTTCTCAGGCGGTGACGAGCCAGACGGTTCAGCTAAGTTCATCACAGCATTCTTCCGTAATCCCGCTGTTAAAGAGGCAGTAACAGACCTTTTAGATAACCGTGACGGTCTTATGTGCGGTATCTGTAACGGCTTCCAGGCTCTTATTAAGTTAGGTCTCGTTCCCTACGGCAAAATTATCGATACAGATGAGAACTGTCCCACCCTTACATTCAATAACATCAGCCGCCATCAGAGCAGAATCGTTCATACACGAATCGCTTCCGTTAAGTCTCCCTGGCTGAGCAGAATGAATGTAGGCGATGTAGTAAATGTTCCCATTTCTCACGGTGAAGGTAAGTTCCTCGCATCTGCTGAGCTTGTTGCAGAGCTTGCAAAGAACGGTCAGATTGCTACACAGTATGTCGATCTCGACGGCAAGGCTACCGCAAACATCGACTTCAACCCCAACGGCTCCGTATGCGCTATCGAGGGTATCACCTCTCCCGACGGCCGTGTATTCGGTAAGATGGGACACAGTGAAAGAATCGGCGACGGTCTTTATAAGAACGTTCCCGGTGAGTATGATATTCAGATGTTCAAGGCTGCTGTGGAGTATTTTAAGTAAACCTCTCCGTCAACCTACGGTTGACACCTCTCCTTTCAAGAGAGGCTGAAATAAGATTAAACCGCACAGGATGTAATGCCTGTGCGGTTAGTGTTTTATGTGTTTTAAGCTTTTATAAGTGATATTTCCGGCATTTCGTCGGTTATGAATTCAACAGCATAGTCTTCTGAATTAATGTAAAAATGGTATAAAACTTTTTTATCTGAGTCGGGAAAACTGTGTTCTCTGAACCAATCAAGATATTCGCTTTTTTCTGTATAACAAATATTATACTTTGAAAAGAAGTTTTCTGTGTCGGTTTTCGATACATATTTATCATTATAAAATGTGGCGTGAAAGCTATCGAGCAGTCTGCAGCTATGTGCTCGCCCATCAATTATCACATAAACATATTCACTGTCTCTGTCTGTAGTAAAGACACAGTTATGCTTACCGCTTTCGAACATAATTTTTTCAAAATATAAATGTGTAGAATTAATGTTATTGTTTTCTATGCCTGTCCACATAATCTGAGCCTCCTGTTTAATTTAGATTATTTTTTTCTTATATTTTCAACTGCCTTAGCAATAATCATATATATAACACCTGTTATCGGAACTATCATAATGTATATATAGATTGACCATTCCTGCATATTCCATATAAGCTCTTTCATAAAAAAAGTATCGATAATCATGATCACAGAAAAAAGATTACAAACTATCTCTACTATTATCAAGCCTATTTCGTATTCTTTATGCTTTCTTTTACCTTTTTTCTTTCCGTTATAAGGAGATAAAATATAATACAAAACAGGATTGAATATTCTGTTGGATTTTATTTTTCTGAGAGATAATCCGTCAACCTCCCATTTGTAATTCAGCCATATAAGTATTATGTAATTAGCTATGATGCAGGTAAGCTTGCCGAGCATAGTATCACCTCTTTAAATTGATAGTAATATTTAAAGAAAACACTTACCGGGAAATTATTGTTGTTAACTTTTTATCTGTTTGAAATAATCCTTCAGATATTCCTCGAATTCCACTGTTCCCACGAAAAAAATATTATTGCATCTTATTCTTTTATCTTTTATATAAAGGTCTACATATTCATTGCTGAAATTAAACCTTGTGATATCTCTTACATTTACTTCCTGCTTTCTGAAATAGCGATAACAAATTATATTTCCGTCATCCTTATTATATACTATTCTTTCTCCGAACATCAACAAACACACACAAATCATCAGGAAGTAACAGGTAAACATCATCGGTACAAACCAAGAATCACTCTCATCCATTCCGTCAATATAATTAGACAGCCCACCGAAGAGAGAAACAAAAAGAGAAAGAATGCAAACTGTGTTAATTCCCAGCCACGCTCTGACAGAAGAGTATTCCTTATACTTAATACGGTCTCTGACATTAATAAAAGCAAGCAAAAAAATGGGAATACAGCCTACTGCATACCATTTACCAAACAGCATCCAATCCATAATATCACTCCTTCTTATTATCTGAAACTATAATAACATTTAATAGGCAGGGTGTCAATATATCGGCGGTCACGGCACGCCGTGTCCATACAGGTAA
This sequence comes from uncultured Clostridia bacterium, assembly GCA_937901145.1. GTDB lineage: Bacteria > Bacillota > Clostridia > Oscillospirales > Acutalibacteraceae > UBA6857. The sequence goes on along the minus strand of CALCHE010000097.1, from coordinate 1,880 downwards.
ACCTCTCCGTCAACCTACGGCTGACACCTCTCCTTTCAGGAGAGGCTGAAATAAGATTAAACCGCACAGGATGTAATGTCCTGTGCTGTTAGTGTTTTATTTTAGTTTACTCATACACCACTCTACCCATTTTTCTTTTTTGTAGAATTTTTTATACATAGAGTGACCGTATTTATTCCAACGGGTATATTTCACGTCTGCACCGAGTTTTTCAAGCTCGGCAACATAATAATCGTCACTGTCTATTCTGACATTTGTGTCGTCGGACGAGTGAGCAACCCAAAGGGGTGTTTTAATCAATCTCCGCACATCATATTTTTCAAAATCGCAGTCAAAGGATAATCCACCCATTACAGGTACTGCAGCTGCAAAATATTCAGGAAAAAGATAAGAAAGATGCCATACACAGAATCCGCCGAAGGAAGTGCCTGCAATATATATACGGTTTCTGTCGAAATCTATAGGAAGTTCATCAATAAGCTTTTTTACGGATTTTATATAATTCTGCGTTAAATCGTCGCCTTTGTTTGCTCCGTAAGGTGCCTGCGGTAAAAGAATATTGCAATCCTCTTTTAAAATCTGCTTATATAACGGGATATTATCAAACAACTGCTTTACATTATCGTTACCCAAAGCACCTGCACCGTGAAAAAGAACGAATAAAGGCTTGTTCTTTCCTTTACTTGTAAAAAGCCTGAAAGGAAAACACATTTCATTCTCTGTGTCATTGTATTTATAAGCAGAGAGCTTACTTCCGGAAAGCTTAGTTAAACCACTATTTTGACTTTTATTATTTTCGTCAATCCATTGTTTGGCGTTGTTCTCCTTAATCCATTCTTTGCCTTTGTTTTCTTTTTTCTTGAATTTATAATAATATCTGTATGCACGCATAATTGAATGGGGCATTTTTTCTTTTTTATCGATTGATGATTGGGACAATATATAAAGATATCCGTCACTGCCCTCAAGCTGAATTCTGTTCAGGTGTGATTCGTGTCCCGCTCGGACATTTTCTTTAAAAAGCTTACGAATAGTGTCAAGTTCGCTTTCATCGAAAGCTATAAGCACTAATCCGACATCCTTTTCGCCTTTTTCTACATAGGATTCAAAAGGTATAATATCACATAAATAGTCATCTATAAGACAACGAAATCTTAAACTGCCCATAAAATCACCTCTTTTTAATTATAACATATACAATATACAAAAACAATCCTGAAATTGACGGACACGACAAGCCGAGTCCCTATGCAAACAATGACCTTGGTAATGCGTTATTTCGTAGGGGCGGATATTATCCGCCAGACGGTACAGCAAATATATCTCTTATTCTAAACTACGGTCAGATAATATCTGCCTACCCTTTTGGTCACTTATGTAAATACTATTCTGTTATCTTGATCGAGGAGAAACCTCTTTCGCAACGCTCAAGATGACAACTTAACCTTAAGTTAGTACCGTCACCTGAAAGGAGATAGGTCAGCTATGCCGACAGATAGAAAAAAAGAAGTCGGACTGCGTACAGTCCGACAGGGCATATTTATAAGAAATTAGAAAAACCTCTCAAATAAATTATGCTTCCTCTTCTTCCTTCATCTTTGCAAAACATTCGCTGCAGTAAACCTCTCTGCCTTCTGTAGGCTTGAAGGGAACCTTAGCTTCGCCGCCGCAGCTTGCGCAAGTAGCAATGAACATTTCTCTGGCAGGTCTTGCTGCGTTCTTACGGGCAGTACGGCATTCCTTGCAGCGCTGGGGTTCGTTCTGGAAGCCCTTTTCTGCGTAGAATTCCTGTTCGCCTGCAGTGAAGATGAAGTCAGCACCACATTCTTTGCATTTGAGTGTTTTGTCTTCGTACATGATTTTTTACCTCGCTTGAATTT
>CALCHE010000096.1 GCA_937901145.1 uncultured Clostridia bacterium | reverse complement strand
GCATATTTTGATGAGATATGCTCCTGAACCATAGATAAAAGAGTAACAAAATCAATTTGACGATTCATTTATATCACTCCTTTAAATAACTCTGTTCACAAGAGCCGAAAGCCTTTTCTTATACTCTTTTGCATTGAGCCTTTCATAAAGACTTCCGTCAAGAAGCTGCTGTTTTACCTGTCGGCAATAAGGAAGAACACAAGCGACATTTTTAAGATGTGTACAGACATCCTCCAAAGGTATATAGAGTTCGTGTTCCGTGATGTTTATTACCTTTAAGCTCTGCTCCGTTCCCGATGTGATAATCTTATCTCCGTAGGAATTGAGCCAAGTCATACTTTTAAGGTCGGGTGTGATGACCTGAATAATATGGTCAGCTCTGGCGAGTGCCTGTTTTGAGATAAGGTCTGTATCCTCGTTTGTACAGTCAACAAACACATAACCGTCAGTTGCCGCAAGAACATCAAGAAGATTTTTCACCTTCTCTTTTGTCGGTGTCGGAAAGCTATACTTACTGTCACCGGACTTAAAACCGAGGCAACCGAAGTTTTTCATATTCTTAACCGTTACAAGGTTTTCAAGGAGCAGGTCACTTGAAATATCTGTTGAATCAAGCACCGCACTCAATGAATAAAGCGAATCAGGTTTGTAATTCGGAAAAAGCATACCGATTGTAGGAACGGTAGTATCGGGTGAAATAAAGGTAACGGAGCAATCAGAGGTTGAGATGTAAACCTCCTGTGCAAGCTTAAATGCAACAGTTGTTTTACCGCTTCCCGGTGCTCCGCATACAGCAATTATTTTAGCCATTGTTATCAGCACCTTCCTTGTCAGTTTTCGTTTCAAGGAACTTATCCTGCTTATCAAGGAATTTCTGTGCCTTTTCTGTATCACCTCTGAACACAAGAGCTACGTGCATTGATGCGTTTTCCTCATAGTTTGCAAGTACGGTAGCCTGCTTTGAGGAAACAAGAAGTGTAATTGTTGAGGGAAGCTCAAAGCTGCCGTCCTCATTTTCCACAACCTCTGTTTCATCAACACCGCCTGATGTGGTAGTGGTGATTACCTTAACATATTTAAGCTCTGACGGAACCGTAGTTTTGCCTTCCTTATCGGTTACATAAACACTTACAATGTCACCGTTTTCGAGCTTACCTGAAAGACCGCCCGCAAAGGTATTGATGGTTACACTCATAGCAACCTTATCTCCGTTAAGAGAGCTGAAAACATTTGCTACGGAGTTTTCATCATCTGTAATCTTTATTTCTGTTGCAAGGTCGCCTTTGAACAAATCAGCCTTTGCATATTTACCTACTACGGCATCCTTTGTTTTGAGTGCCTTTTCGGGAACGCTGTTTTTTGAGAGCTTCACAATTTCAATATCAGTTTCAGCAATCTTACTGCCGTGTGAAATATCCTTTGTGAAGCGGATTACATCGGTTTTCTGTTCGGATATTCTGTTGACAAGGGGTGAAACAAGAAATGTCACCGCAACAGCTAAAACGATACAGACAATACCGATTAAGGTTCTGTTTTTCATTTTCATTTTTAAAAACCTCCTTGTAAGAAAAATCCTGCCATATATCCTATTGAAAGATAGGGAACAAAAGGAAATGCAAGGTCGTCGTTTTTATCTTTACCTCTGTACTTAATGAGGGTATGAGCAATAGCAAGACACAGACCAACTATGAGTCCGAAGGTTGCGCTCCATAAGCCTAAAACTAATGCACACGCACCCGTTAATTTAATATCAGCACCGCCTAAACCGCCGTTTGTTGCTACGGCGAATATGAGTAATACTCCAAAGAGAACAAGGGCAGATAAGACCATTTTGGGAATATCTGATACATCTGTACCGATAAACGAAGTAATTACTACCATAACCGAAGCGGCATCATTCAATGTTCTTGTGTGGTTGTCTGAAAGTGATGAGTAAAGAAGAATAAGGTAGAACACAGTTCCTTTTATAAGCATATCCGACAGACCGAACATAAGGAGCATAGCAAGAGATACGCCTGCCGTAATGATGTGGCATACTATCATTTCCTTCTTGTTTTCCTTTTTGTATTCGGGTACCTTCTTAACAGCTAATCTCATCACCAGATGGATAAGTGTCAGATATGCAAGAGAAGCAATAAAGTTAAACAAAGTTTCTTTATCCGAGTAAGCTACACCCGGTACATTCCCTAAAGGGAGAATAGGATACATAGGGTTAATTAAGCTTGTTTTTATCATTGTTTTTCATTCCTTTGAAAAAAAGTGGCGGAGCAGCCACTTTTAAACTACTCCGCCTGAAAATTTTAAGTACCGTTAGCCTGCGTAGTTAAACAGTTCCTGAATCTTCTGTGTAACTGTGGGCATAATCGTTGTGTTAAAGAGAGCGTAAAGACCGCCGAGAAGAAGAGCACCGACAACAACTGCGATAAGGATTTTTACACCTGTATCGACATAAGCCTCGGCACGGATGCCGACGAGGAGCTTGATGACCTTTGCCTTGATGACAGCCTCTGTACTCTTTGCGGCTGACTTCGCCTTTGATGAAACACCTTTGAAAAATGACTTGATTTTCTTAAACATAAATAAATACCTCCTGAGATTTAATTGAATTTTTCATCTGTTGCGATTTCGTAAGCGGCAAGCACCGCATCGGAAATCTGCTTACGGGTTTCTGTTGTGATGGGATGGGCAATGTCACTGCGACGAAGCTCACCTTCGCCTGTCTTCCATTTCTTGTAGGGCATGGAAACAAGCTTATTGCCGTCCTTTTCGATAACTGCGACACCGTGAATGACCATACTGCCGTCAATCACAACGTCGGCAAATGCCTTTACAGGTCTTTCGCCCTTAAAGGTTTTCTTGATTTCTACTTTGATGTTCATAAAAAAATTATCCTTTCTTTTTTGAAATAAAAATAAGAGCAAAAGATTACCTTGAACGGTTTTCTTTTACTCTTTCTAAATATCGGTTATAGAATTCGATAGCCTTGATAACAAAATCACAGTATTTCTCTTTGGGTACGCCTTTCGGGATTGCACCTTCAATGCGCTTATCTCTGAAAGGTGATTTTTCTTTCTGATTTGGTTTAGGCTCTTCCATAATATTTTCTACAACCTCTGTTGTGAGATTACCTTCCTGATATGCCTTTCGCATACGGATGGTTTGGTCGTGAGACGGGGTTGCTTCGTTGTACTCCATAGCTTCCAAAAGGTCATATTGTATTTCTTCGGGTAGGTATGATATTTCAACCGCAGGTCGCATTGCTACTTTACCTTCATCAACAAGGTCAAGCATTTCGGGTACAAGATAATTCAAGCGGATAAGTCTTTGTATTTGATTTCTACTCTCGCCAACTTCATCGGCTAACTGTTGGTCTGAACGCAACTTCGTCCCCGTTGGGGACAAAGTTAAATCTGTTCTCTTACCTTGCCTTTTCATTGCATCAAGTCGCATTTTATATGCTCTTGCTTTTTCCGAGGGTAAAACCGTTTCTCTTTGAAGATTACTGTCCACCATTGATAATATCGCCTCATCTCTTGACATTTCTTTTACTCTTGCGGGTATTTTCTCATACCCTGCAATTTCAAAAGCTCTTTTTCGTCTGTGCCCTGACACCATTTCATACATTCCGTTTTCAACAGGTCTTATGATGACCGGCTGTATCAAGCCTCTTTCCTTGATGCTTTCAACAAGCTCATCCATACTTTCATCGTCTTTAACGAGATAGGGATGATGAAGAAAATCACGGATTTGTGTTAATGGCACATCAGTAAGCATTTCATTCTCTGCCATACATTAGCCTCCGATGAAATTTGCAATCGCCGCAATGATATGGAGAAATGCCGCTGTGTAAAGACCGGGCAAGACAAGTAAACCATGAATCATTTGTTTTTCCTCCTGTATTATTTTTTTGAGGGTGACTTCACTTTACCTAAAGTCCTGTGATTTTTTTAAACATTGTTTTTACCTCCTTGTTCGCAAATTTTTATGTAGTACCTTTTGAATTGAATAATACAGTATTTGTTCTCAACACCCCCTGTATCGGCAATTCTTACCGTGGGAAATCATCAGACGTTCGGTTGCTATCCGAATCCATAGGGATCTCACCTCTGCCGGGTATTCCGCCAGCCGCTTACGGAAGTATCATTATCCCTTGTGTCTGTTATCGCCGCCACCGAGAGCAACTCGGCTTTCGTTGTATAGGTTTTTTCGCTCGTTTTCATATGAAAGGTTATGGCGCACCTACAAACACAGCTCAGCATCAAGCCGACACAAGTAATGTATCTGATGAAATGTATATTCAACTTTCAAGGTCCACTTGGAGAACTCTCTCCGATAAGAAGCCGTTTGATAAACTTCTCACCTATACGGACTGGGAGAGGCCAAATGGAAACCC
>CALCHE010000095.1 GCA_937901145.1 uncultured Clostridia bacterium | reverse complement strand
TGTGATGACGAAATTAAAATCCGCACCACCCTTTATGATTATTTTACCGCTAAAGGCTTTTCCGTTACCGTGGCTTCAAACGGCAGAGATGCTGTGGAAAAATCAGAAGAAACTGATTTCGACCTGATTTTACTCGATGTGCTTATGCCCATTATGGACGGTCTTACCGCCTGCAGAGAAATAAGAAGGTTTTCCGACACCCCCGTAATTTTCCTTTCTGCTTTAGGCGAAGAGGAGGATTTACTCAAAGGCTACAAATTAGGCGGCGATGATTACATAGTTAAGCCCTTTCCCCTGTCGGTGCTTAAAGAAAAGATAATCACCACCGTAAACAGACACAAGGGAATAAATCCGCAAAACCGCCTTACCGTCAGAGGCATCACCCTCGATTACGGTACACGAAAGGTTTTCTGCGGACAAAAGGAGATTATTTTTGCTTCAAAGGATTTCGACCTTCTCGCTCTTTTAATGGAAAACAAGGGTAATGTTCTGTCCCGTGAGATTATTCTCCGTAAAGTATGGGGCTATGATTTCGACGGTGACGAAAGAGTGGTTGATACCCACATAAAGAGAATAAGAAAAGCTTTGAGAGAACACGCTGACTGTATCAAAACTGTTATAGGTGCAGGCTATGCGTTTAAGAAGGAGGATTAATAATGACAAAGAAAAAACTGTTATCGCTGATTTGTATTATTGTATTACTTAATTTTTCCGTAGCCACCTTTCTCAATTATAAAAGCGTCCGTAACAATGAATCAATGATATTGAATGAAAGATATACACATGTACTTGAAAGCTTCGACAGTGCGCTATATGCCGAGGGACTAGATGCCGTGGAAATTTACTGTCCTGCCGTTGAAAAAGGAGACTGCACATATGCACAGTTTTTAATAAATAATCTCGAAAGCAATCTTAACATAGATTTCCCTTATGTTATAGGCTTCATAAGCACCGAGCAAAAAATAGTTGCACACAGGAGAAGCAATATTTATATCATAAATTACAAAGAAGATCCTTTCAGCGCTGTTGGTATAACCGAATACATAGATATAGAACATTGCCTTACAAATGAACTGAAAGAAATAATTGCTGATTTGCACAAAAATTTCTGGACATTAAAAAACGTCGGATTGAGAACAGATAAAACCGGGTTCTGTGAGCCTACCGAACTGATTTATACCAATATCAACGATAAAACAGAAACTACCGTTTCTCTAAACAACGGAACAACAGAAAAATACATCATCGAAGACGAAGGAGACAACATTTTTTTCGGATTTGATTTTTTCAATACAACCGGATACAAATTTGAAAAAAACTATTATACTGAACTATATAATGAAATGCAGATTTTTGCCGAAAAGAATCACACCTTTCATTCAAGCGGAGGATTTTCCGATTCCGATGAACGAATGAGTTACTCACCCGTTACAATCAAAGGAGAAGATTATATTTTCTATTTTTACGCAAAAAGCAACCTTACTATGCGAACGCTCCATTCTGATCTGTTCAAATATCTCCAACAACAACTTATTATTATGTACGCCATTCTTACAGCAGTAATAATATTTGTTTCTCTTCATCTATACAAGAAAAAGGAATTGTTGGAAAAATCCAAACGCGCATTCATTTCTGCCGCCGCCCACGAGCTGAAAACGCCTTTAGCAGTTATACAGAATCAGTGTGAATGCATTTTAGAGGGAGCCGTAGATGATAAAAAGGATGAATATATCCGTTCCGTTCACGATGAGGCTCTGCGAATGAACGATATAGTCACCTCTCTGCTGACCTTTAACCGTCTTTCTTCTACGGATAAAATCGAAAGGGAAAGCTGTAATCTGACGGCATTGGTCAAAGAAGAGGTAAATAAATATCTCCCCTTCGCCCGCTCGGAAGGTGCAGAAATAACCCTCGAAGCAGAAAAGGATATCGCAGTAAACTGCAACCCGAAGCTGATGGCTTTAGCCGTGGATAACTATCTTTCAAATGCCGTCAAATACACCACGGGAGAGAAGAAAATTACCGTCACGCTGAAAAGAGAAAAGAACTGCTTTATGCTTGAAGTTTTCAACACCTGTGAGCCTTTAAGCACGGAAACGGCAGAAAACATATGGGAGCTTTTAGAAAGACGGGATATCTCACGTACCAGAGACGGCTCATCTACAGGTATGGGACTTCCCATCTGTAAGAGAATTTTCGAGTGCCACAGCTACAGCTTTTACTGTAAAAACACAAACAACGGAGTAGTCTTTACCGTCAAAGGAAATCTCTAAAACATTTATGAGGCTGACATAAACATCAGCCTCATTTTTCTTTTATACTGTAATTGACACTGACAAATAAATATAGTATATTATTCTTATCAATAAATAAAGGAGAATTGCTATGAAACTTTCAAAGAAAATCCTTAGTCTCTGTCTCTCTCTGCTTATGTTCTTTTCAGTTACCGCTACAGCCTTTGCAGCAGAGACAAAAAGAGACTGCCCTGTAATCCATGTCCCCGGCTTTTATTCCAGTAATGTGTACGGTGATGTAAACGATCC
>CALCHE010000094.1 GCA_937901145.1 uncultured Clostridia bacterium | reverse complement strand
TACGGCGGTGTTTCCGATGTTTACGCCGACGAAAGTGCGGTTATGCCTTCGGATATACTTCTTCTCTGCTTTGATTTGTGGCAGAGTGTGCTTGAGGATATCCTTCCTGAGCTTTACGCTGTTACGGCGGAAATCAGCTTCCCGAAAGATGCTTTCAGCTTCAGAATAACGGCGGATACGGAAAAGGAGCTGCCGTCCCTGTCTAGGTTTTACAGTGAGGCTGAAAGACTTGGCGGAAGACTCAGCCTTATCAGTGAGGATGAAACTGTTTTTATCACTCTCGGTTTCGGAAAGGGTGGTGGAAATATATGATGAGCTTTTTCAGCTTACCCGAATATCTGCAGTATACTGTAGTTTTCTTCTGCCTTGTCACTCTGGTTATCAATATATACTGTGTTGTGTCATGTGTTATATTTGAAGCTCATAATAAGAGAATCGGTATAAATCTGATACTGACAGGCCTTAATACCGCTCTGTTTTATATGTTTGTTTCGGTTAATTTTGCTAATCGTAAAAACATAAATGGGTATAGTTTTTTATCTGAGCTGTTCAGTAAATACGGGTGGGCTTTTATGACCTTGCTTGCTTTGCTTTCGGGTATCTCTGTGCTGTCCCTGTATCTCGTGGAAAAATGGAAAAGGGAGCATATAACCCCTGCATCTATTAAGGAAGGTATTGACAGATTACCTGCAGGTCTTTGCTACCATAATGAAAAGGGTGTACCGAAGCTTATCAATCACCGCATGGACGGTCTTTGCCGATATATTACGGGGGAACCGCTTTTTGACGGTAACGAGTTCTGGAGAAGACTCACTAAGGGTGAGGTGCTTCCGGGAAATACCGTGGTAAAATGGGGAGAAAATCCGATTATTACTCTTTATGACGGTAATACGGTCAGCTTTACAAAAATCGAAAGGAAAATCGGCGGTAAGAAACTTTATGAAATTCGTGCCACGGACATCACAAAGCAGTACGCACTTAATCTTGAGCTGCAGAGAAACAATAATGAGCTTCGCTCCCTTAACACCCGACTTCAGGAGTACGGTGAAAACGTGTATGATATTACCCGTGAAAGAGAAATTCTTACTGCTAAGGTGAATATTCACGATATGCTCGGAAAGGCTCTGCTTGTTACCAAAAGATACATCGAAAGCGGTGACGAAGACATCACGAAAAACGAGCTTACAGATATGTGGAAAGGAACCCTCTATCTTTTTGATGGTGGCTTTACCGAAGGCAGTGAGAGCGGAAATCTTGACGAGCTTTACGATGCGGCAAAGCTTATGGGTATAAGCCTTACCGTTAAAGGACAGATTCCCTCTGACAACCGACTGCTTCGCTTTATTATGAGCGGTGCGAGAGAAAGCCTTACCAATGCCGTACATCACGCAAAGGCGTCGGAGCTTGTCATTACTCTTTACCGTGAATACAGCTTTTTCGTTATTGAATACACCAATGACGGTGCAAAGCCTGAAAATCCTGTTTCTGAGGGTGGGGGCCTTTCCTCACTTCGTCAGAGCGTGGAGAGCGAAGGCGGTATAATGGAAACAGCAATTTATCCGCAGTTTGTTCTGCGTTTGAAAATTCCCTCAAAGGAGGCTTCTTATGTATAATGTAATGGTTGTTGAGGACCAGGCGATGCCCCGACAGCTCTTTGAAGCATTTATAGCTATGAGTGATAAATACACTCTTGTCCACTCCATAAAAAATGCTGATATGGCTGACATTTACTGTGAAAAATCAGACATTGACCTTATTCTTATGGATGTGTGCACCGAGCTTAATTCCAGCGGACTCGATGCGGCAGAAAGAATCAAGGCAAAACATCCCGAAATAAAGATTATCATTGTTACCTCTATGCCTGAGGTTTCCTATCTCGAAAGGGCAAGAAAAATCGGTGTGGACTCCTTCTGGTACAAGGAGGTAAGTGAAGAGCCTATTTTAGAGCTGATGGACAGAACCATGGCAGGAGAGAGGATATATCCCGACAAAACTCCGTCGGTTTCCTTTGGCTATATCAAAAGTACAGACCTTTCCGAGCGAGAGGTGAATATACTGCGCGAGGTTATAAACGGAGACACAAATGCAGAAATAGCCGAAAAGCTGAATATGTCGCCTTATACCGTAAGAGACTATGTGCAGACCATTATGGAAAAGACGGGCTTCCGTACCAGAACAGAGCTTGCAGTTAAGGCAAGAGAAACAGGAATCATCATTCCCGAAAGAAAGAACACAAATGAATAAATGGCTTAAAAGCTTCTTTACACCCCTGAAATTACGGTTTCAGGGGTGTTTTTGTATATTCTACACAAAATCAAGGGCTTTATTTTTTACG
>CALCHE010000093.1 GCA_937901145.1 uncultured Clostridia bacterium | reverse complement strand
CAGAAATCGCTATCGAAGAAGGTCTTCGTTTCGCTATCCGTGAAGGTGGCCGTACTGTTGGTTCAGGCGTTGTTATCGCTATCAACGAATAATTCGAATAGTATTGCTAAAATCAAGACTCTCACTAATGTGGGAGTCTTTTTTTCAATATAAGTGTTTTTTTGCAGAAACTGCCAATTTTTACATATGGTATCTGCACTTTTTGTCATTCACTTTTTATTTTAGCTGTTGTATCATATAATCACAGTCATCCGTTGTTGGTTTTATTGACAAAGGGATGGAAATAATTTAAAATAAAATTATGACAAAGAAAAGGAGTTCGTTATCTATGAAGAAAATCAATCCCTATCCTTACATTATAGGCGGAGCGGCATCACTGATTTTTGCTGCACTTTCTGTGTATTGTTTTTGCCCTGCTCTGAATATACATAATCCGGGTCTGTGGGTTATTATTGACATTACTCTTTTCATTTTCGTTATTCTTGTGCGTTTGTGTAAGGGCAGTAAGGATTTCGGATGGGTAACAGTTAAGAAAAAGGTCGGATCAAAAGGAAGAACAAAAAAACACGCGGAATTCAGATTTGATATAAAGCCTTATCTTGCACCTATTATCACTACGGTATTGACGGTAGTGCTTATGATTTGCGGTACCACCGTGTTCAATGCTACTAAATACTCAAAGATTTTAAAGGTTACTGATTCATCCTTCTCACAGGATATGGCAGAATCAGTAGGAACTGATTCCATCGCACTTATGGACACTGCTTCTGCTCGTATGCTCGGTGACCGTGAAATCGGTGCTCTTTCCGATGTTGTAAGCCAGTTCAATGTTTCCTATGACTATACACAGATAGATTATAACGGAAAACCCATAAAGGTTTCCGCACTGGAATATGCAGGCTTTTTCAAATGGGTAAACAACAAGGAAAGCGGAACAAAGGGTTATGTAACTGTTAACCCCGTTTCTATGTCAGCTTCATTTGTAAAATCCGAGGGAATGAAATATGTGCCATCTGCTTACTTTTCTGAGGATGCTTTACGCTATATCAGAAAGGCATATCCCACACTTATGCTGGAAAATCTTCATTTCGAAATAGATGAAAGCGGAAAGCCGTATTATGTGGCTTCGGTTATCGAAAGAACAGTAGGTTTATTCGGAGGTAAAACCGTAAACGGATGTGTAGTCCTCGACCCTGTAAGCGGTAAAACGGAAAGATACGGTGTGGCTGACATTCCCAACTGGATAGATGTGGTCTTTTACGGAGATCTTATCTGTCAGCAGTATAATTGGTACGGTATGCTGCAGAACGGTTATCTTAACAGCCTATTTACCAAAAAGGACTGTAAGCAGGTAACAACATATTATACAGGTGATGAGGAAATGACAGATGAAACACCTGTTTCCGACTACGGTTATGTAGCTAAGGATGGCGATATATGGATTTATACAGGTGTAACCTCAGTAAACGGTGACAGCTCAAATATCGGATTTCTTCTGGCGAATGAGAGAACAGGCGAAAGCCGTTATTATCAGATAGCGGGTGCTGATGAGAAATCTGCTATGGCTGCAGCCGAGGGTGAGGTACAGGAAAAGGGGTACCAGGCATCCTTCCCTTCACTTATAAATATCGACGGACACCCCACATACATTATGGTACTCAAGGATTCGGGAGGTCTTGTCAAGCTTTACGCTACTGTAAATGTGGAGCAGTACAATATAGTTACTACAGCTAACACACAGAGTGAATGTATAAAAAAATATAAAGCGGCTCTCGGTATAGACAGTGAAGATGTAACAGGTGATGTCACAGAAACTGAAATAACCGTTTCCTCAATAAAATATATCGATATTGACGGAAATACTTATATTTATCTGATAGACACAGAGGATAATATCTACAGAGCCAAAGCAGGAAATAACGAAAACATGCTTCTGCTGAATGTGGGTGACAGAGTAAAAATAACTCATTCGGGAAAAAGTATAGTTTCCTGTGAAAAAGTGAAATAAAATACAAAACGGACGAGCCGGTAAAAACCGTTTCGTCCGTCTCTTTTTATGAAGCTTAATGCATTTGCATATAAATGTAACAAATGTAGCATTTAAAGGTAATCTAAATCTAAAACAAAATCAAAAATAAAATACAAATAAAAATACAAAGACAAAGACAAACACGATAGAACAGTATCTTACGATATCTGTTCTAAAGGTGCCATACTTCTTTTCAGAATCCCATTCATTTTCGCTATCACCATTCCGTAATTAACGATAGGCACATTCTGAGAATTACATCTTTCTGTCCTCGACTGCATTTCCTTTTCATTTAGCATACAGCCTCCGCAGTGAACGACCAGCTTGAAGGGTGTCAGATCCTCGGGAAACTCTCCACCGCTTGTGAAGGAGAAGTCAGGCTTTGCTCCTGAGTAGTCCTCGATCCATTTCGGCATTTTAACCGTGCCGATGTCGTTGCACTGCCTGTGGTGGGTACAGCCCTCGCTGATAAGCACTCTGTCACCGTCCTTAAGACCTGAGAGAGCATCTGCGCCCTTCAGCAGAGAGGCAAGGTCGCCCTTGTATCTTGCCATAAGAATGGAAAAAGAGGTGAGAGGAATGTCTTCGCTGAGAATTTTTGAAACCTTGCCGAAAACCTGTGAGTCGGTGATGACTAAGGCAGGAGGTTCTCTGAGCTTGTCAAGAGTAGCCGTAAGCTCGCTGTCACGGCAGCAAAGGGGAATTGCACCCTTGTCCAGAATGTCACGCAGAGTCATCTGCTGAGGGAGAATAAGTCTGCCCTTGGGAGCGGCCTTGTCGATGGGGATGACCAGAAGCACCGTGTCACCCTCCTTAATCAGGTCACTTACGATAACCTTTTCTGTTTTGGCGCCCTTGGCTTTTTCAGCGATAAGCTCCTTAAGCTCGTTTACTCCTTCGCCTGTGAGAGCACTTACATATATTTCGTTTTCTTCCTTTTCGGGAAGTTTTTTTATTGTATCACATTTGTTATATACGATAATGAAGGGTATTTTTTTCTCTTTAAAAAGGCTTATAAGCTCTTTTTCTGCTTCGTTGAGACTTTCCCTTACATCGTGCACAAGTACGGCTATATCGGTCTTATGAAGGATTTCTTTGGCCTTCTGTACACGCATTTCGCCGAGTGTACCTTCATCGTCGATACCGGGCGTGTCAATGATAACCACGGGGCCCACGGGTAAAAGCTCCATCGCTTTTTTTACAGGGTCTGTGGTAGTGCCTTTTACATCGGAAACCACTGCGAGATTTTGGCCTGTAACAGCATTAACGAGGCTTGATTTACCTGCATTTCTCAGACCGAAAAAGCCGATATGGATTCTTTCGGAGGAGGGAACATTGTTAAGGCTCATAGCTTACTCCTTTCGTTTATTGAAATGATAAATATGTCATAATGAACGCTAAACGCAAAGTGCCAAACGCTAAACGGGCGGGAACAGCTTCGGTAAGCAGTATCTGATATGCCGCCGTTTCAATAGAATATTAATCGTAATACTGCCTATTAGTCACCTGCAGCGTATATTTAAATGCTCGGTGTATCTGCGAAAAAGTATTATCAGAGGTAAACCTGAGAAACTCGTTTATCGTTTAGCGTTTATCGTTTTGCACTTAGCACTTAGAATCTGAAATCTCTTCGGTTTGAATTTTTGATGTCCTCGATGTTCTGCTTTGCGATGGCTTTAACCTTATCCTTGGTAACCTTTTCGATTTCCTCATCTATCATCTTAAAGCCGATTTCCTTTGTCCTGTCACTTGCATAGTCTACCAGATATTCAGTAAGTGTCATAAGAGCATTGGGGTGACAGCAGTTTATAATCTGTCCGTTTTTACACAGAGACATAAAACGGTCGCCTGTTCTGCCTTCACGGTAGCAGGCTGTGCAGAAGGAGGGGATGTGACCGTTTTCCATCAGCCAGGCAACAACCTCGTCGAGGGTTCTCTGGTCAGAAACATCGAACTGCTCGGTGTCGTGGGGACGTTCCTCCTCGGTGTAGCCGCCTACGGAGGTTCTCGAGCCGCCGCTAACCTGTGAGACACCGAGACGCAGAAGCTTTGTTCTTGTTTCCTCTGTTTCACGGGTGGAAATAATCATACCTGTGTAGGGAACAGCCAGACGGATACAGGCTGTGATTTTGGCGAAAATGTCATCGGAGATGGAGTTATCGAAGGCTGTGGGGTCGATGTCGTCTGCTTTTTTGATTCGGGGAACGCTGATGGTGTGGGGGCCTACGCCGTGAACTGCTTCCAGATGCTCAGCGTGCATAATAAGTCCCGCGAACTCGTATTTGTACATTTCGAGACCGAAGAGAACACCGAGACCTACGTCGTCGATTCCGCCCTCCATAGCTCTGTCCATAGCCTCTGTATGATAATCGTAGTCGTGCTTGGGTCCTGTGGGATGAAGCTGGAGATAGCTTTCTTTATGATAGGTTTCCTGGAAAAGAATGTAGGTGCCGATGCCTGCATCCTTGAGCTTACGATAGTTTTCTACGGTGGTGGCGGCGATGTTTACATTTACACGGCGGATGTCACCGTTTTTATGGTGAACGCTGTAAATTGTCTTGATGCATTCGAGAATATATTCGATGGGATTATTCTTCGGGTCTTCACCTGCTTCGATGGCAAGTCTCTTATGTCCCATATCCTGAAGTGCGATAACCTCAGCCTTGACCTCCTCCTGAGTAAGCTTTTTACGGGCGATGTTTTTATTTTTTATGTGGTAGGGGCAGTAAACACAGCCGTTTACGCAGTAGTTGGAAAGGTAAAGGGGAGCGAAGATAACGATTCTGTTTCCGTAAAAGGCGAGCTTGATTTCTTCGGCTACCTCGTAAATTCTTTCGATAAGCTCCTCGTCCTCACAGGCTAAAAGCACACTTGCCTCACGGTGAGAAAGACCTGAACAGACAGTGCCTGTTTCGGTTTTGCGGGGACGAGCCTTTTCGATAATGCTTAAAATAAGCTCACGGTTGTTTTTATTAGCCTCTGCATATTCGAGAGTGGCACGGATTTCTCCGTCATTGATGAATTCCTCTGCTTTGAGTGATTTGGGGTTGTAGATTGCCATATTATTACTTCCTTTCAGTAGATTTTTTTATAATGTCTCCTCTTTCGGTTACTATGCTGTATCCGATGGAATCGATTTTCTTTTTAAGCTCCTCTAATTTCTGTGCCGACTCAGCACCTGTAGAGAGCTTATTATTGTAAAGCATATATTTGTCTCTCACATCGGTGGGGGAGAGATTCGGCATAATGACATTGGCACCGTGAAGTATTCCTTTTTCTCTTCCGCCATCCTCCAGGGTACCCAGTGCAGTGGTAGAGGGAAGAAGCACGGACGGATGAATGATTCTGATTACAGAGAGAAGAAAACAGGTAAGCTCAGCACTGCCCGGCGGGTAATTTCCGAAGGGTGTGTCCTTATGGGGAATGAAAGGACCGATTCCTACCATTTCAGGCTCGAATTCTTCGATAAATTTCAGATCCTCAGCTATACATTCCGTATTCTGAAATGGTGAGCCGACCATAAAGCCGCAGCCTGTCTGAAATCCGATTTCTTTCAGATTTCTGAGACATTCCATGCGGTTTCTGAGAGTGAGATTTTCGGGATGAAGACGGGAATAATGCTCTTCATCTGCTGTTTCGTGACGGAGAAGATAGCGGTCTGCGCCTGCTTTAAAGAGCTTTTCGTAGGACTCACGGCTTCTTTCACCCAGGGAAAGAGTTACTGCACAGTCGGGATAAAGATTTTTTATTTCACTTATCACATCGCAGAGAAAAGCGTCACTGAAAAATCCGTCCTCACCGCCCTGCATTACGAAGGTGCGGAAGCCTAAAGCATATCCGTCCTTACAGCAGGAAAGAATATCTTCCTTTGAGAGTCTGTAGCGGTCACAGTTTTTGTTGCTTTTTCTTATTCCGCAGTAATAGCAGTCACTTTTGCATATATTGCTGACCTCGATAAGGCCTCTGATGAAAACCTTATGACCGTAAATCTCTTTTCTGAGTCTGACGGCTTCCTTCTGTAGGGTGAGACTGCTTTCCTTATCACGCAGCTCTATAAGCTCTCTGTATTCACCTTCGCTGAGAGAGTGGGTGCCGATGAGCTTTCTGACCAGATAATCAATGCGCTTATTCATTACTTATCACACCCGAATAAGCTGTCTTGACGCTAATGCCGTCCAGTCTTCCTATCTGTCCCGAAAGGGCTGAAACGGTGTCCTGAGGGGCGTCAATGGCTATGCTTATGATATTAATGTTTTTCTGTCTGTAGGGGATACCCATTCTGCCGATGATGTATTCACCGTAATGGTGGAGAAGTGAATTGAGCTTTTCCGCGGCTTCACTTTTTTCCACGATGATGCTCATAACAGCTACTCTTGTTTCCATAAGTTACCTCCTGTAAAAAAATATGCCACACCCTGAAAAAGGTATGGCAACTATACTTCGTAATGCAAAATGCTGAATCAGGAATGCAGAATTGCGGTGGTGAATTTATCTCAATATAAAATCACAGTGCAGCACCCGCAGAAATAAATGTGTGCTGACAGTAAAAGAATTTATGAATTTCAGAATGTGTGTATGCATATAATCGGAAAAACCTTTTATTCTGCGTTATACATTCTGAATTCTGCATTCAGTAGTTGCCTTCTCTTCAGAGGGTTAAAAACCGTCTTTATGTCAGGGTATATTTATTATACTATATTTTATCTGTGAAATCAACACCCGTTTATCCAAAAAATAATAAATAAATTCCGATGAAAAATTTGTAGATTTTTCGTCATAATGGTCGTTGACTTTAAGGTAGCACGGGACTATAATATCTTTCGGCAATTTTAAAAAAAGAAGGAATAAAAAAATGGAAACTCTTTTATCAATTTCTATCGCTTTAAGTGCGGGTCTGTTTATGTCCCGTGTGGTAAAGCCTCTCAAATTACCTGCTGTTACAGGATATCTCGTAGCAGGTATACTTATCGGCCCCTACTGCCTGGGCAGACTCGGCATTGACGGCTTCGGCTTTACTACCACCGAGCAGGTAAGCGCTATGAGCATCATCAATGATGTGGCTCTCGGCTTTATAGCCTTCGCTATCGGTGACGAATTCCGTCTCGAGCAGCTGAAAAAGACAGGTAAGGCGGCCACAATTATAGGTATTTTACAGGCAGTATTTACTACTGCTCTCGTTGACGTGGCTCTGGTAGGCCTTCATTTCGTTCTCGGTGAGGACAAATTCCCGCTTTCCTCGGCTATTATCCTCGGTGCTATAGCATCGGCTACTGCTCCTGCGGCCACTCTTATGGTCGTAAGACAGTATAAGGCCAAGGGTAAGCTTACTAATCTTCTGCTTCCTATCGTTGCTCTCGATGACGCTGTGGGTCTCATTATCTTTGCCGTATCCTTCGGCTTTGCCAAAACTCTGCTTCACGGTGAATTCAATATCTATTCCGTGCTTGTAGCTCCCATAGTGGAAATAGTATTCTCTCTGCTCTTAGGTGCGATTTTAGGCTATCTTTTAGCCTGGGCGGAAAAGTATTTCTTCTCCCGTTCAAAGAGACAGGCTATAGTTGTAACGGCTATTTTTATGGCTGTGGCACTCTCGAAGCTTAAATTCCACCTCGGACCTGTGGAGTTCGGTCTCAGCCCTCTGCTCGTATGTATGATGCTCGGTACCGTTTTCTGTAATGTCTGTGATTTCTCCGCTAACCTTATGGAAAAGACAGACCGCTGGACAGCACCTCTGTTCATCCTCTTCTTTGTACTGAGCGGTGCAGAGCTTGAGTTCTCCGTATTCGGTGATTTGGCTGTGGTCGGTATCGGTGTGGTTTACATCATCGCCCGTTCCTTAGGTAAATGGCTCGGTGCGAGAATGGGTGCTGACATAGCTAAATGTGAGCCCAATATCAAAAAATATCTCGGTATCACTCTTCTGCCTCAGGCAGGCGTGGCACTCGGTATGTCCATCAGTGCGCTGGAAATCGGTGAGACAGGCGTGGTAATCAGAAACATTGTACTATTCGGTGTGCTTATTTATGAGCTCTTCGGTCCTCTTATGACCAAGATAGCACTTACCAAGGCAGGCGACATCAGACCCAAGGAAGAAAAGGTCAAGGTTGCCGCTGAAAAGGGCAGAGGCGAGTAATTGAATGCAGAATGCAGAGTGCAGAACGCAGAATTGCGTGCGAGATTCGCTGAATGAATAAAAGAACAGCCCGCCGAATTTACATACACGATTACGTAAGGATATGTTCTGTGTATACAAGTTACTGCAACTCAATAATGTAGGGGCGACCATCGGTCGCCTTCTTTTTTATGCGCCTGATGTTCAATAGGTTAGGTACAGGCTGTGCCGTGTCCGCCAAAACATCACCCATCTCACAGTATTTCGTAGGGGATGGCGTCCCCGACATCCCGCATCATCCCTCCGTCTTTTTGTGACATTTTTCCCTAAGGTAACGATGAAAAGCTTTTACAAATAATTAAGTAGTGGCTCGTTTTTTCGTGTCTGTCAATGAAAAGAACTCGCAGTTTTTATATCTGCGGGTTCTTCTGTATAACTTACATTTCCAAAATAAAGAGGTCTTCTACAGTGATACTGAGAAATTTTGCCAGCTTCATCGCCAATTCAAGAGTAGGGTTATATTTATCATTTTCAATAGCGATAATAGTCTGCCTTGACACGTTAAGTGCTTCTGCCAAATCCTCCTGTCTGTAGCCTTTTTTCTTTCGTAATTCCTTTATTCTATTTTTCATTATTCCATCACCATAAGTATTATTACTATATTTGCTATTATCATGGTTATTGCTATGACAACAGCAAACATAAGAATAGTCTTTGATAAGTTGGAAGCCTTCGGAGAATCCTCGTCACCTTTTACAGCGTTGTGTGATATTATTGCCTCTGAAAAAAACTGAATACAGGATGCTCCGGTAAGAAGAAAGCAGGGTACGGGATTCAGCATAGTATGAAAAGCAAATACCTTGTAGGCTTCATATAAAGTCCACACAGACAAAGCAAGCAAGAGAAAAATCAGCGCATTTCTCTGAGCTTTGAAGGCAATGTACTGCTCCATTTCATCCGTTTTGCCAATGCCCCATTTGTTTAAAAATTTTTTCATATTAACACCTCCTAAATTATGTAAAGAACCCTTTACATTTATATTATATACTTGTATCTTTGAAATGTCAAGAGTATTTTACATTTTTATGCTGTAATTAACAATCCCGCAGACTTTGAATCTGCGGGATTAATTCATATCATTCTGTAAACAGGGCGGAAGATTACTTATTTATACGAAGCCTTGCCCACCATTTTGAACTTTGAATTTTGCACTTTCGGATTATCTGATATAGTTCAGCGGATTGACCTTCCGTCCGTAAACCAGCACCTCGAAATGAAGATGGGGGCCTGTGGAGTTACCGGTGGAGCCGATACGGCCTATCTGCTGACCCTGATATACATACTGTCCTGCTCTCACACACAGTGAGCCGGGCTGCATATGGGCATATCTTGTCGTGATGCCGTTTCCGTGGTTGATGACTACCGTGTGACCGTATCCCGACCAGCCGCTGTAGGCAGTGACTACCGTACCCGATGCCGCCGCCACTACGGGAACACCTGTGGAACCGCCGTAACGGATGATGTCCAGACCGCCGTGGAAGCCCCAGCCGGAAATGCTCGGATTTCTGTAGCCGTAGTGTGAGGAGATGCTGTAAGCACCTCTGGTAGGCCAGGTAAAGCCTCGGGAGGTTACTGCGCCACCGTAAACAGGTGACGAATAGGTCTTGGTTCCCACGAGAACTATTTTGTTAACGGGATTCTTTGTAACCTTTTCGGAAACGAAGGAGGTGTAGGAAATTTCACCGTTGATATAAGTGACGAGCTCTGTGATGGTCTTTTTACCATAGGAGCCGTTCTGAGTGGTTTTCTTGGTGCCTTTGGCGAGAGAGGAGCTCTGCTTTTCGACAGTTTCGTAGGGGATAGACTCGGTACGGGTGCGGGTTTTCATAACCTTGACGCGTACATAGTTCTCTTCCTCAGCTACGAGAAGCTTTTTAATGGATGAGAATTCGGAGAAGTTTTTGCCGGGGTTCAGGGTGCGGAGCTGTTTTCGTGTAAGTGAGTACTGTTTGGCTACTGAGGCGAGAGAGTCACCCTCACTTACACGGTGATACTGAGCTTTGCTTTTCGGCCTGGAAAGCATATCCTGAAGCTTCATAGTGTCCCAGATAAGCTCACTGTTTTCTTTATAGTAGCCCTGAATGTATTCGATTTCCTCCACGAAGCTTACCATAGTATCCTGCTCTGCTTTGGCTTCGTAGGGGGCGAGTATTTTAGAGAAAACGGAAACTGCGTCGGATTCGTTTTTGACAGCACAGATGAATTCACCGTTGATGTATACACCGCAGGCGCGGACATAATTTTCACCGCTTCCTGAGATAATACCTTCGCTTATCATCTGTGAGTTGCTCAGCTCGTTTATCTTTACACGGCTGAATTTATACTGAGGCTCTTTCGTAAGGCTTTCGTCGGGATTTTCCTGTGATGAGGAAAGAAGCTTGAGAGCCTGTGCTCTGCCTTTTTCGAAGGTGTCCGTGTTTTCTACATAGCCTAAAGAGTTACCGTTATAAATTACCTCGAGGGCGAAGGTGCTGCTTTCGGCCTGGGCTCTGCCGACCAGAAAAACAACGAAGCAGGTAGCCACAGGCAGAGAAATATTGAAAAGAGTTTTCCAGAAATGGCTGTGTCTTCTGAAGGACATAAGGAAGTATTTTCCCATAGCTCTGATGAAAACAAGACCTCTTTTTTTCTTTACTGCTTTAGAAGCATTTACGATGGCCTTTATCTCCAGCGCTATTCTCTTTATGTCGTCATTCAGACTCAGATGCATTTTAGAGGGTAATTTTTTGGCTTTTTTCCACCCTGCTGAGACAAGATTACTCAGAAGCAACCAGGGTATCACGAAAAGCGGTGAAACTTCGGAGAAAACATATTTTATGAGCCTGATAGTCTCTTCACCGATGTACTCGATTTTTTCTTCCGAGGTGTAAAGAATGTAGCTCAGGTCTAAATCTGACAGCCTCGCTTTTCTCTTCGGCTGAGGTTTTAAGGGGAGAGTGCTCTTTTCTGCTGCCGCTTCGGAAGAAGGGGTCTTTTCTGCAGAGATATCTTCCTCGACAGGGATGATTATTTCGTCAGCCTCCTCACCGCAGAAAATGGCGTAGGGGACATCGTCGTCAAGAAAGAAAGCATCGTTAAGATTAAAGGATACTGTGTCAGACAGCTCTCTTCTGAAACGCTCTTTATTGTTTTCCATAGCTTCACCTCCTCTGTTTAAAAAAATGAATAGTGAATAATGAATAGTTGTGGTCGCGGGTTTATGTTTCTGTAATTCTTTACCTTTCTTACCGCAGAGAGAAATATGCACAGAAAGGTAAAGAGTAAATTATAATCGTAGGGGCGACCATTGGTCGTCCGCCGGTTGCCCGCAATGTTCAATTATTTTACCATAAAACCCTGATTATTTCAAGCGTTTGCTTATTTCGTGGGATAGGTAAGCTTTTCCTCTGTCCAGCTTTCGAGAACCTTTACCATTTCCGCTGCTTCCTTTTTAGCTGTAGGAAGGTCGTGGTCGCGGTAATTTCCGCATTCCTCGGCTGAAACACCGGGAACCTCACCTTCGAAATCTGCACAGAAGGCGAGGGCATCTCTGGTAAGGGCGATGGCATCCTTTCCGGAAAGAGTGTCGGCTGTGATGAAGTAAAAGCCTGTTCTGCAGCCCATGGGACCGAAATAGATTATCTTGTCCGATACATCGCTGTTTCTGACGAAGGTGGCGAAAAGATGCTCGAGAGTGTGAATGGCACCGTTTTCCATAACCTCCTCCACATTGGGACGGCGGCAGCGGATGTCGTAGGTAACGGTATTCATATCTGTTCTGGAAAGATACATACCTTTCGGTAAGATAGTATGGTCAATTGTGAAGCTTGCAATTTTTTTCATAGTAATTTCCTTTCGTCTTTTAGTTGAACGTAATGTATTTCTGTGAGGAGAAAAGACGGGATATTCCCTGTCTTACACCTCGGTTTTCTTCTTTTTTCAGTGTGGGATCGTCTCTGAAAAGATCCTCGCAGGCCTGTCTGCTTTCTCTTACTATGTCCATATTTTCCGTAAGGTCAGCTATTTTCAGATCGGGCAGACCGTGCTGACGGGAGCCGAAAAAGTCACCGGGTCCGCGCAGCTCCAGGTCCTTGTCGGCTATTTTAAAGCCGTCGGAGGTTTTACACATAATGTCGAGTCTCGCTTTGGCGGCTTCGGTTTTAGCATCGCTTACGAGAATGCAGTAGGATTTTTCCGTGCCTCTGCCCACTCGTCCGCGGAGCTGATGAAGCTGAGAAAGACCGAAGCGTTCAGCATTTTCGATAACCATAATTACTGAGTTCGGCACATCGACTCCGACCTCGATAACGGTGGTGGCTACCAAAAGTCCTGTTTCGCCCCCGGAAAAGCTTTCCATAACCTTTTCTTTTTCCTTGGCCTTCATTTTTCCGTGAAGAAGACCTACATTATAGTCACAGAACACCTCATTTTTAAGCTTTTCGGCATATTCCGTGGCGGCGGTAAGGTCGCTGTCACCCTCCTCCACGGCAGGGCAGACGATGTATGCCTGAAGACCCATATCCAGATGCTTTTTTATGAAAGCGTAAAGTCGCTGACGGTAGGAGGTGTCCACTGCATAGGTGGAGATTTTCTGTCTTCCCTTAGGTAATTCATCGATTACGGACAGGTCAAGGTCGCCGTAAATGATCAGTGAAAGTGTGCGGGGGATGGGGGTGGCACTCATAACGAGAGTGTGTGGGGAGCTTCCCTTCTGAGAAAGAGAGCCTCTCTGGTTTACGCCGAAGCGGTGCTGTTCGTCGGTGACGATGAGACCGAGACGGCTGAATTCGGTGTCCTCGGTGAGAAGGGCGTGAGTGCCGATGATTATGTCTGTTTCTCCTGAAATGAGACGTTCCTTTACCTCTTTTTTCTTCTTAGGGGTAAGAGAGCCTACCAGAAGATCAATTTTTATGCCTGTGCTTTCTGTGAGCTTCTTTACTGTTTCGTAGTGCTGACGGGCTAATATTTCCGTCGGAGCCATAAAGGCACTCTGCAGACCGTTTTTAGCCGCCACATAGGTAAGACAGCAGGCGATTACGGTTTTACCGGAGCCTACGTCACCCTGAACGAGTCTGTTCATAGGGACAGCCTTCTGCATATCCTTTACCGCTTCGTCGATAACTCTCTGCTGTGCGCCGGTGAGAGTGAAGGGCAGAGAAGAAACGAATTCCTTACTGCAGTCATTTTCTATTATGCCCGAGGTTTGTCGTCGGTTTCGTTTGCGAAGCATTTTCATTCCTGCCTGGAGAATAAACAGCTCCTCGAAAATCAGTCGGCGACGTGCTATTTCGTATTCCTCTTTGCTTTTGGGAAAGTGTATGTTTTTCAGCGCGAAGCTTTCATGACAGAGTGAATGGCTCTGTCTTATACTGTCGGGCAGAAAGTCTCTTTCTTTTTTATCCATATAAAGGGGCAGAGCGTTATTTATAATCTTGGTAAGAATGTTCGAGGTGAGACCCGCAGTCAGAGGATAGACAGGCATCATGGTCATTCCCTCGCTGTAAGGCTCTACGAGAGGGTTTGTCATTTCGAAGGAGCCTCGGTTTACGGTAACCTTACCGTAAAAAACATATTCCTCGCCCTGCTTCATCTTTTCTGCCAGAAAGCGATTATTGAAAATAGTGATATGAACTCCCGCCTCACCGTCGGTGACGAGGGTTTTATAAAGGGTCATACCCTTTCTTATCTGATGCTCCACAGGGTCGTATCCCACCACGGCAGAAAAACATCCGATGCTGTCGGGCGTGAGCTTACAGATAGGGGTAAGAGATGTGAAATCGATGTAGGTGCGGGGATAAAAATGCACCAGGTCATAAAGATTTTCTATGCCGAGCTTTTTTAAAAGGGCTGCTCTTTTTTCGCCTACGCCCTTGATGTATTGAACAGGGGTCATTTCTATCCTCCTTTCAGTCGGATAAATGCAGAATGCAAAGTGCAGAGTGCAGAATGGCGTAGGAGATTTTATGAGCATTAGAGAGATCTCCCGCACATTCAGGCAGATAGTTAAGTGTTTGTTTTTTTACATATGGATACGAGAATCGATATTATTTCGTTGACATCATTTTCGAGACTTGAAAATTCTTTTTCACTTAAATATTCGGTTCTGTAAAGCAGTCGCAACCAGTAAAAGCTTTCGTTTGCTTCTTTTAAGGCGTTGTTCATTTTTGAGTTGAAATCAGGTCTGCTTTGTCCTCTTTCTGCTTCAGCGACATTTGCGCCTATACTTGTTCCGCTTCTTAAAAGCTGATTTGAGAGAACATATTCCTTCTTTTCCGATGTGAGATATTTATAAAGATTTACTATTCTTACAGCAAATTCAAAGCTTTTTTCTTCAATTGCATTATACATAACGTACTCCTTGATTATTGTTTCAATTGGCGGTGTGTCACTGATTAGTTCTTAAATCTCACACGGATATAATCGGAGCAGAGCGACCCTTAATTCTGCGTTCTGCACTCTGCGTTCTGCATTCACTCACGCTTCCCACGAATAAACATTACCGAAGGGCTCATATTCATTTACCTTTCCTTCATAGGAAAGCTCGCGGGAATAGTAAGCCATACCGTCGCGGTAGCACAGGGGAATGAAGGGGAGAGTGCTGTCGAAAATCTGAACAAAGGTGGATACATCTATGGCACCCTTTGTAAAGTCGTAGTAAGCCTTGGCTGTTACACTTTTAGTGTCGATGCCGTAGGATGCGTTTCCGTTTTCTGAGAAGAAGGGAGAAAGAGACATATTCGGTGAAAGCTTGATTTCGCCTATATACAGGTCAAACTCGCTCTTTCTTAAACTTTCGATGTATTCGCTGTATTCCTTTTCCTGAAGCTCCACATCTATGCCGATGCTTTCCAGAGACTTTCTGATGTCCTTTGCCAGCATAAGCTTGGATTCGGTATCACTGCATACCAGTAGTCTGATTTTCAGAAACTCAAAATCTTTGGAGCGGTAAGCATTATTAGAGTAGGCATAAATATAACCGAGCTTTTCCAGGGCTTTTTCGGCTTCCTTTATATTATAGGGATTTTCGCTTTCGGGCAGGGCTGATGCGACGTGCCAGTCGGGATTAAATACGCTTTTGGTTTTACGGTACATACCCTCGTAAATCCTGTCACAGAGGCCTGTCCTGTCTATAGCCATATTTACTGCGTTTTTCAGCCCCTCTTCAGCGAAAACACCCGAGCTGTTAAAGGAGATAAACACCAGGTTATTAAGAGGCATTTTTACCATATTTGCACCGATTTTGGTGTATTCTCCGTCGCTTAAATCGTCAAAGAAATAGCTCAGGTCGCCTGTCTGGAGAAGATATAACTCACCCTCGTCAGCGCTTACGGGAACAAGATTGATTTTATCGGTGGTCATTTCCTCTTTTCGCGAGGTGTTTTCATTGGCTTTGAGGAAATATCCGTCGTTATTTTTTTTGAGGATGTAGCGTCCGCTTCCCACGGGTGTTTTTTCACCGCCGTCGCCTGTTCTGATGATGGGGAAGGTGAGACAGGCCTCGGAAAAGATATCTTCCTTAACGAGAGTGAAAATAACGGTGGAAGAGGATGCAGTTGCTGATTTTATGTTTGAGAGCCTTTTAGCGTAAAAAGCATTATCCTTTGCCATATTGAAGGAATAAACCACGTCTGATGCATCGATGAGACTGCCGTCGGAAAAATAAAGCTCATCCTTTACGGTGACAGTAAGCTTAGTTCCTTCTTTTGTGAAACTTTCAGCTATAAGGGGAGTGACTTCATAGCCTTCACCTACGAGAAAAAGGCTGTCGTAAATCAGCGTAAGGAGATTTCTGTTAAGGGGGCTGTCGGTTTTATAGGGATTGAAGCCTTTATTTTCGAAGTAGCCGAGAGTTATTTCCTTTTCTGAAACAGTCTGCTGTGTGGTTTCGGGTTCTGAGGTAGTTTCATCCGTAAGCTCCTCTTTATCGTTTTTACAGGCTGAGAAGATGCAGAAGGCTACCGTAATGCAGAGTAAAATGCAAATCGCTTTTTTCATATTTTCACCTCTGAAGGGATGTTTTTATTCGAAGTATACTCTTTCTGCCGAAAGACATCTGCCGCTTTTTTCGTCTACGGTAAAAATGCAGCCGTTAATCATACAGTCGCCCTTAGCGGCATCGAAGCGGGCGGGCATATCCGTCAGGAATTTGTTTATTACTATGTCTTTATCCACGCCTAAAACGCTGTCCTTTACACCGCACATACCGATGTCGGTGATGTAGCCCGTACCGCCGGGAAGAACTCTTTCGTCAGCGGTCAGCACGTGGGTATGGGTGCCGAAAATCACGGAAACTCTGCCGTCAAGATAAAAGCCCATAGCCTTTTTTTCGCTGGTAGCTTCGGCGTGAAGATCTACGAGAATGATGTTTGTTTTTTCAGCCGCTTCCTTCACTGCCTTGTCTGCGGCACGGAAGGCGTTATCACAGCTGTCACTGTACATATTACCCATAAGGTTGATAACCGCCACGGAGTATCTGCCCATATCGATCACAGCTACTCCCTTACCGGGTGCTGAGGGGGACAGGTTATATGGTCTTACGGTGAACTCATTTTCATCCAGAAAGTCATAGATTTCCTTTCTTCTGAAAACGTGGTTACCGGTGGTGATAATATCCACACCGCTTGTGAAAAGATGCTCGGCAGAGTCGGGGGTGATGCCGTTGCCTGTAGCGGAGTTTTCACCGTTTGCTATGCACAGATCTATGCTTTTAAGCTTTTTGAAGGAGGGGAGCTTTTTTCTCAGAAAGTCACAGCCTACGCCGCTGACTATGTCCCCTAAAACGAGAATATTCATATTAATTCTTCCTGTCAATCTTTAAAATCATTAAGATATTCACTTATGTCGAAATCGTCATCGTCGGGATAATAATCCCAGCCGTCGTAGTAGTTGCCTTCCTTTTCTGCGTCGGGATTTTCGGGGATTTCTTTTATGACCTCGACCTTTTTACCGCTCATCCATAAAAAGTGGGAAACGAGAAGAGTATAGCCGCAGCAGGAGGGGGTGAGCCACTGACTTACACCGGCTTCCGGGATACCGAAGTTAGCGAGAATGGTGGAGATAACACCGCCGTGAGTGACGATAGCCACGGAGTCGGTGCCTGATTTGATGATACCGTCTACCATTTTTTCGAAGGTTGAGCAGACTCTGTTGGCGAAATCAGCGTTGCTTTCGCCGAAGGGAGGCTTAACGCCCTCTTCACCTCTTATCCAGCGGTCAAACAGAGGCTGTTTTTCGTGGAGCACCTCAGCTGTCTGTCCTTCGAATTCGCCGAAGTTATATTCCGTAAGTCCGTCCATAACGATAGGCTTGAGGTGAGGATAGATGATTTCAGCTGTTTCGGTACAGCGCTTTAAGGGTGAGGAAAACACGAAGTCAACTGAGGGATAGATGTAGTTTTCTGCGGCATCCTTTAACTGCTCTATACCCTCCGGACAGAGTGAAGAGTCAGTTCTGCCGGCATAAACACCGTCGAGGTTGTCCTGAGTGAGAGCGTGTCGGATAAGATGTATACGGTAACTTTTCATAATTTCATCTCCTGAATGTAATACATTTCATTATACCTTAAATTATAGTAAAATTCAATATATTTTTATATATAAATATATATTATATGGGATGAGGTTTGCTCTTGACTGGGTAGAAAACTTATGGTAAAATATAGCTGAAGATAAGAAAAAAGGCGGTGTGGCTATGAAGGAAAGAAAATTACCCTGTAACAGTCCTCTTATAAAAATACCCTTCGGCGGTCTGAGAAAGGAAATGCTGCAGCTTCTGGCTGTGGTTCTGATGCTCTGCGATCACATCTGGGCCACATATATGTCATTCGGCAACTGGCTCACATATATAGGCAGACTTGCATTTCCGATTTTTGCTTTCTTTATCGCAGAGGGCTTCTGCCGTACCTCAGATGTGAAAAAATATGCTTTGAGACTTTTAGGATTCGGCATTATTTCAGAGCTTCCCTTTAATCTTTTTTACAGCAGCCGTACCTTTAATCCTTATCATCAGAATGTAATGTTTACCCTTCTTCTGGGCCTGCTTGCCATCATCGTCATTGACAGACTGAAAAAGGACAGAAGCGGTAAAAATATTGCCTTGTCAATTCTGTATCTTTTTCTTATTGCCGCGGCATCGGTAATAGGCTTCGTAGATTACGGCTTTAACGGCGTTCTGATGGTAGTGCTCTTTTATCTTTTCAGGGATTTTCCATTTGCCTGGGTGTTTCAGCTTATCGGTATGGTGCTTATTAACATTGTCTTTTTCGAGGGTCAGGTCATATCCGGTACTGTTTTCGGCACTCCCTTTGAGTTTCCGACTCAGGGCTTTGCCGTGCTGTCTCTCATTCCCATCTGGCTTTACGGCGGTAAAAGATTCGGCAAAAACAAGCCCTTACAGTATGGCTTTTATGCCTTCTATCCCGCACATATGCTGGTGCTGTATCTGATAAGATATTTTGCATAAGGATGATGAAACAGGGCTTGATGACATATTGAATAAATTAATAAAGCAGGGCGAGATGATACATCACGCCTTGCTTTTTTCGTTTTACTGTTCGGTATGGTAAGGTGCTATCTCTGCGAAGAAAAAGCTGCTGAAAAAGTTTAGTTAAATATTCAGGATCGGAACGGTCAAGACCGTTCCCTACTCTGTCATTTTGAGCAGAGCAAAAAATTTTTTTTGCATAAGGTGCCCTAATGTTTCCTCGAAACATAAACAGCAAATTGCTACAAGAACATTTATAGTTGAGAAACATTTATGTTATCACGCTCAGGCCGCTTGGGCCTTTACTTTGCCCCGGTCGGCAAAGTAAACAAAGCGCCCTTTTTGCCTCGG
>CALCHE010000092.1 GCA_937901145.1 uncultured Clostridia bacterium | reverse complement strand
GCGAGAGAAAATCCCGCATCAGTTCATTTTCCATTTCTAATGACTTTATTTTTGCATCTTTACGAGCGACTATATATCGAAGCTCAGCTATCCTATCTTCTTCACTCACAACATAATTTTTTGGGGGTCTGCCTTTTCTTTTCAGTGACATTCCTGCTTTTATTTTCATTTGCTTTTTATTGTAACGATTTATGAATTGCTTAATTTGTTCTTTACTAAACCCTAATTTTTCTCCTATTTGTCTATTGGTCTTTCCTTCCTCTCGCATTTTTAATATTTCTTTCTCGTGTTGCTGTATCGGTTTGTAACTTCTGGGCATAAAAATTCCTCCTATGATAATTCATTTTACCATAGGAGGGTTATTTTTTCTATTGTCCGTTTTTAACGGACTTGTTCAAGAAGACAGGTGATAATTTTTTTGTTATCTTATTTGATAATATCTGTTCCCATATAAGGAATGAGTGCTTCTGGAATTGTAACACTGCCGTCAGCATTCTGATAATTTTCGAGAATAGCTGCTGTGGTTCTGCCTACTGCCACACCTGAACCGTTAAGTGTGTGAACGAGCTGTGCCTTATCCTTAGGACCGTTCTTATATCTGATGGAAGCTCTTCTTGCCTGGAAGTCCTCGAAGTTAGAGCAGGAACTGATTTCTACATATCTGCCGTAGGAGGGCATCCATACCTCGATGTCGTAGGTTTTAGCTGAAGAGAAGCCGATATCACCTGTGGAAAGAGCAACCACACGGTAAGGAAGACCTAAAAGCTGAAGCACTCTCTCTGCATCAAGAGTAAGCTTTTCGAGCTCTGCATAGCTGTCTTCGGGCTTTGTGAATTTAACGAGCTCGACCTTATTGAACTGATGCTGTCTGATAAGACCTCTGGTATCACGTCCGGCTGAGCCTGCCTCTGCTCTGAAGCAAGCGGAATATGCACAGTAAGAAATGGGAAGCTGACTGCCGTCGATGATTTCGTCACGGTGCATATTTGTAACGGGAACCTCAGCGGTGGGAATGAGGAAGTAATCGTTTGTTACCTTGAAAGCGTCCTCTTCGAACTTAGGAAGCTGACCTGTACCTGTCATGGAAGCACGGTTAACCATATAGGGAGGAAATACCTCTGTATAACCGTTTTCTGTGTGAGTATTAAGGAAGAATGAAACGATTGATCTTTCTAATCTTGCTCCGAGGCCCTTATAGAAATGGAAGCGTGCACCTGTTACCTTGGCTGCAGTTTCGGGATCAAGAATACCTAAATCAGCACCGATATCCCAGTGAGCCTTAGGCTCGAAATCAAAGTTTTTAGGCTCGCCCCAACGGCGGATTTCCACGTTTTCGCTGTCATCCTTACCGATAGGAGTAGCATCGGAGGGTACATTGGGGAACTCGTACATCATTGTCTTCTGCTTGGCAGCGAGTTCGTTTCTTTCAGCATCGAGAACCTTTACTTCTTCTTTAATGGCGTTCATTCTTGCCATAATTTCGCTGATGTCGCCGCCCTCTTTTTTGATAGCGGGAATCTGCTTACTTGCAGCGTTCTGCTCAGCCTTGAGAGCATCAGCCTTCTGTGTAATATCTCTTACTTTCTTATCGATGTCAAGGATTTCATCAACAACGGCATCCATATCCTTATTTCTGGTCTTCATTGCTTCCTTGACCTTCTGGGGATTTTCTCTGATAAGCTTAATATCTAACATTTTTATTTCCTTCTTTCAAATATCTCTTTTTATTATTCGCCTGCAAGACTTTTTAAAATCTTTTTCAGGTCATCTTTTCCGAAAAATTCGATTTCTATTGTTCCCTTGTCTCCCTTGGCAAGATTAATATTTGCCTTTCTGCCGAGAACCTCACGGATGGAAAGCTCACACTCGTCATAGTAGGGGTCTCTCTTTTTGGGAGTCTTTTCTTTTTTCTCCTTCTTTTCTGAAAGGAGATTCTTTACTATTCTTTCTGTTTCACGGACAGAGAGATCTTTTTCTTCGATCGCTTTACATATCTCGATCATCATTTTTTCGTCTTTAAGGGGAATAAGAGCCCTCGCATGTCCGGAAGAAAGTTTACCTTCCTTAAGAAGCTCTACCACCTTGACGGGCAAAGAGAGAAGTCTGAGTGCATTTGCCACTGCCGGCCTCGACTTTCCTACTCTTTCTGCAGCCTGCTCCTGAGTAAGGGAATAAGTATCCATTAAAAGCTTAAAGCCTTCTGCCTCTTCAATGGGATTGAGATCCTCTCTCTGCAGATTTTCGATAAGTGCCAGCTCCATAGCCTCGCTGTCACTCATTTCCCTTATAACTACGGGAACCCGTGTGAGTCCTGCCATACGGGAGGCACGCCATCTTCTTTCACCTGCGATAAGCTGATAACCGCCGTCGGAAATAGGTCTTACTAAAAGGGGCTGAATAACTCCGTGCATGGCGATACTTTCAGAAAGCTCACTCAGAGCCTCTTCATCAAAATGTTTTCTGGGCTGATCTCTTTTAGGCTCGATTTCATTAAGGCTCAGCTGAGTAACGGAGCCTGCTTCATTTTCAGTGGAATTATCGAGAAAAAGTGCATCGAGACCTTTACCCAGGCCGCTTTTTTTCTTCGGTGCCATATTATTTCTCCTTAGGTCTTCTATTATTCTTTTTTAGAAATTCTTTTGTAAATTCATCATAGGCAATACTGCCCTTAGATGATTTGTCGTAATAGTACACAGGCTGACCGAAGGAAGGTGCTTCGGAAAGGCGTACATTACGGGGAATAACTGTAGCATAAACCTTCTGAGGGAAGAACTTTTTAACCTCCCCTACTACCTGCTGTGTAAGATTAAGTCTGCCGTCATACATAGTAAGAAGTACACCCTCAAGCTCAATAAGAGGATTATAAAGTCTCTTAACCTGTCTGATGGTATTCATAAGCTGTGAAAGTCCCTCCAGAGCATAATATTCGCACTGAATGGGAACGATTACACTGTCTACTGCACAGAGAATGTTTACCGTAAGAAGTCCCAGTGAAGGGGGACAGTCGATAATAATAAAGTCGTACTTTTCTTTTATGGGAGCGAGTGCATTTTTTATTCTTGCTTCTCTTTTTTCCAGATCTACAAGCTCAAGCTCTGCACCGGCAAGATTCATATTTGACGGTAACACATCGAGGTTAGCATAATCTGTCTTTTTTATTATATCTTCGGCTTTAACGCCGCTTACTATCATATCATAAGTGGACTCGGTAACTTCTCTTTTGTTAATACCGAGACCGCTGGTAGCATTTCCCTGAGGATCTGCATCCACTAAAAGGGTTTTATAGCCGTAATGACCTATAGCCGCCGCAAGATTTATTGCTGAGGTGGTCTTACCTACTCCGCCCTTCTGATTAACAATCGCTATGGCTTTACCCATTTTTCTACCCTTTCTTTTTAAAATTCGTTGTAGATTATCATTATAGCACAAGAATTTCTGTTTTTAAAGCCCTAAACGACAATTTTTTAAAATAAATTGTTTCACGTGAAACATTTATCTGTATAAAGCAAAGACACCCGTCAGGGCTTACCTAAACGGGTATCTTCGCAAAGTGGGGTGTGAAAGAGAAAGATATGATGAAAGCTATTTGATTAAGCAGAGGGGATTTTTCTTTCAGGAAGACGGTACATTTTACTTTTAGGTATATCGATTACATATCTGTAGCTATCCCCTGTGTCCTCTCTTTTTACATCTGCCTTAATACCTGCCCTGTTCATAGTATCCACGGCATTATTTATAGTATTAAGAAAGATTTTTACATCACTGAACATTATTTTCGTATTTCTTTTAGGCTTTTCTTCTGCCGAAAGAAGATCGTTTATATAATTTTCTGTCTGACTTACATTCAGTTTCTTTTCTATTATTACCTCCAAACAGGGCATAACCTCTTCTTTACTGAGTCTGAGTAAGGCTCTGGCATGTCTTTCTGAAAGGCCTTTTTCTAAAAGAAGCTCTCTGGCTTTTTCAGGCAATGTTAAAAGTCTGAGCTTATTTGATACAGTTGAGGGTGCTTTTCCGAGTCTTCTCGCTGCATCCTCCTGAGAGATATCAAAGTCTTTCATAAGCTTTTCGATAGCTACAGCTTCCTCGAAATAATTAAGATTCTGTCTTTGGAGGTTTTCTATGAGAGAGAATATGGCTGACTTAAGTGTATTTACCTCTATAACTATACAGGGAACCGTTACAAGACCGGCAAGTCTGGAAGCTCTCAGTCTTCTCTCCCCTGCCACAAGCTCATAGCCTTTATCTATCTGTCTTACAGTAAGGGGCTGTAAAATACCGTTCATTCTGATGCTTATTGCCAGATTTACCAGTTCTTCCTGATTAAAAGCCTTTCGTGGCTGATTCGGGTTCGGATATATCATTTCACTCGGTATCAGCAGTACCTGTCCTGCTGTTCTCGGCTTTTCACTTATTAGCATAAAATCAACCTCCCTATGCCAAGATAATACCACGGCACAGAGAGGTTGTCCAGTAAAACCGTTCTATGAAAAATACGGTTATTCTACATTATATTATGTTATTTTAAGGGGAATTTCGCAATTTTTGCCGAAGGACGGGGATATTTAGCAGGAGTTGACGAAATCTTTTTGATTAATATTATGGTTCTTTCGCCGCTGTCACCTAATTCGAAGGTCTTTTTCTCCCTGATTTCACCGCCTAAGATTTTTATAGCATTCTTTGCATCTGCAATTTCTTCATCAGCTTTAGCACTTTTCATAGAAATAAATGTACCACCCTTTTTTACAAAGGGCAGACAGTATTCGGATAAATCCCTTAAATTCGACACTGCTCTTGCAGTAGAAAAGTCAAACTGCTCTCTGAAAGCCTTATCCTGACCTGCTGCTTCTGCTCTGATATGAACCACATTAGCAGAAAGCTCCGTCTTTTCGAGAATATCTCTTATAACATTCAACTTTTTGTTTGTGCTGTCAATAAGAGTAATTTTAAGGTCGGGACGTGCAATAAGCATTGCCACACCGGGAAATCCTGCTCCCGTACCTACATCAATTACACTGGCTCCCTCGGGAATATCCACAGCAGAAAACACCGTCAGAGAATCCACGAAATGCTTTATAACTATCTCATCAGGCTCAGTTATGGCTGTAAGGTTAATCTTTTCATTCCATTCTACGAGTAAACGAGCATAAATATCGAATCGTTCAAGTGCTCTTTCGTCTAATTCGACGCCGTATTCAGCGGCTTTGGATTTAAGTAATTCCAAAGAAATAAAAGTTTTTTCCATTATTATCACCTTGTTTCACGTGAAACATCATTTATTTTTAGAAAGATATATAAGCAATACAGAAATATCTGCAGGACTTACACCGCTTATTCTCGATGCCTGACCTAGGTTTGCGGGTTTGATTTTATTCAGCTTTTCCTGTGCTTCCATACGAAGACCAATAACCTTGGTATAATCAAGACTTTCATCGAGCTTTCTTACCTCGAGACGACGCATTTCCTCTACCTGTGCCTTCTGCCTTTTTATGTAGCCTTCGTATTTGATGCTGATTTCAACCTGTTCAAATACCTCACGTGGAAGGTCCGGTCTGTTTTTATCGAAGGGTTTCAGACATTCATAATCGAGCTGAGGACGCTTTATAAGCTCTATCATTCTGCATCCTGTAGTAAGAGGTGATGTTTCACGTGAAACAAGCACCTCATTAAGCTCTTCTGAAGGAGGAACAGAGACAAGAGATATTCTTTCTCTCTCCTCTTCGATAAGACGAAGCTTTTCTGTCAGTCTTGCCATCTTTTCTTCACTAACGAGACCTACCTTATATCCGTACTCTGTAAGACGAATATCCGCATTATCCTGACGAAGCAAAAGTCTGTATTCTGAGCGGGAGGTCATCATTCTGTAAGGATCAGAGCATCCTTTGGTAACAAGATCGTCAATGAGAGTACCGATATATGATGAGGCTCTGTCTAAAATCAAAGGTTCATTACCTTTAATTTTCTGTACAGCATTTATACCTGCAATAAGACCCTGTGCGGCGGCTTCCTCATAACCGCTGGAGCCGTTGAACTGTCCCGCACCGTAAAGTCCGTCAAAATCCTTGAATTCGAGACTTGCCTTAAGTGAGGTGGGATCCACGCAGTCATATTCGATAGCATAAGCTGTTCTCATTACCTGTACATTTTCAAGTCCGGGAATGGTGCGTAAAAATTTTAGCTGTACATCCTCGGGAAGAGAAGAGGACATACCCTGTAAGTACATTTCTTCAGTATTCTCACCGCAGGGCTCAATGAATAACTGATGCCTTTTCTTTTCAGCAAAACGGACAATTTTATCCTCAATGGAAGGACAGTATCTCGGACCGACACCGTCTATTTTACCTGAATAAAGAGGTGAGCGGTGAATATTATCTAAAATTACCTGCTTGGTTTCTTCGTTGGTATATGTAATATAGCAGGGAAGCTTATTTTCGGGAGTATATTCTCCGTCAAAAGAGAAAGGTACAACCACATCGTCACCATTCTGAATTTCGAGATTAGAGAAATCTACGCTTCTTCTGTTTACTCGGGAAGGAGTACCTGTCTTGAAGCGTCGTGTTTTAACACCTAATTTATTAAGAGAAACCGCAAGCTCCGTGGATGCGAACATACCGTCAGGACCACCGTCATAAGCCACATCGCCCACATAAATTCTTCCGCCAAGGAAGGTACCCGTAGCTAAAATCACACATTTAGCATTATAAAGGGCTTCAAGTCTCGTCTTAATCTGCCACAGACCGTCGATTTTTTCGAGAGAGACTATCTCTGCCTGAACAAGCTCGAGATTTTCCCGTCTCTCCATTATGTGCTTCATATATTCACTGTAACGTCTGCGGTCAATCTGTGCACGAAGGGAGTGAACAGCAGGACCCTTGCCCAGATTAAGTATTCGGCTCTGAAGAGTATTGGCATCAGCAGCCTTACCCATTTCTCCACCAAGGGCATCTATCTCACGAACAAGATGTCCCTTAGACGTTCCTCCGATAGAAGGGTTACAGGGCATATTACCTACCCAGTCCATATTAATGGTAAAAACGCCTACCTGTGCTCCGAGACGTGCGGCAGCGAGACCCGCCTCAATACCTGCGTGTCCTGCACCAATTACAATTATGTCATATTCTTTTGCAAAATATTCCATTAAATCTCTTCCTTTTGCTTTTTTATGAATCGTAAAAGTTTTCCACATCTAAGCTTTTCTGTGTGGAAAATCATATATATTTTTACCCCATTTCTATTGAATGGAAATGCCCTGAATGATGCATTCTTCATTTTAAAAATTTCTATTCAACAGAAACGATTTTGTGAATAATATTCACTTTTTACAGGATTTATTTTTCTTATTTATAATTATAATACTATTTTTAAGAGTTCTTCAGTATCAGAAACTATATAAGTCGCATTATGCTCCCGGAATTCCTCTTTACTACCGTATCCCCACAGTACACCGCAGGAATCAACCTCTGCACCTGCAGCTCCGTCGATATCATAGCATCGGTCACCGACCATAAGAACCTTTTTCTTATCCTCGGCATCTAATTTTTTCATCGCCTCGAGTACCAGACCTGTTTTAGAGCTGTGATTGCTGTCATCCATCTGAACGCCGACGATAGCATCAAATTTTTCCGTAACGCATAAATAATTCGCTACATCATAAATCAGACTTTCCGGCTTTGATGATGCGATTCCAACCTTTACACCCTTTTCGTGAAGTTCATCCAAAATTTCAGGAAAGCCTTTATAAAGAGCACATTCATAAATACCCTTAGCTCTGTAACGCTCGCGGTATTTTTTGATATACTTTCCCACCTCTTGCTCACTTACTCCGTAATAGGTGGTATAGCTGTAATGGATAGGGGGACCGATAAATTTTTTAAGATCATTGAGATCGGGGATCTCTCGTCCCATTTCACTGAAGGAATACTGCAAACTTTTCAGAATCCCCTCTCCTGTGTCCACTACTGTGCCGTCAAAATCGAAAATTACATAATCATACTTTCTCATAGAAAACTCAGCCGATTTATTTTTAAAACAAACCGGCTTTCCTTTCAGTATTAAATTATTCAGCTGTTATGCTTTTTCTTTCTTCGGCCTTAAGCATAAATTTATCGGACTTAATGCTGAAGCGTTCATGAGTACCCTTGCCTATAAGACCTGCATTATCGTAAGCCTCCACATCAAAGGTTATCTTTCTTCCGTCACAGGAAGTAACTGTGGCGATAGCCTTGACTTCTGCGCCTGTGGCTGTAGCGGCCAGATGCTGAATATTGAGAGCAGTACCTACAGTAGTAATACCCTCTTCCACATATTTTTCACATAATTCACTCGCTGCCTGCTCCATAAGAGCAACCATAGCGGGAGTAGCGAAAACAGCTAAAGACCCGCTGCCCATAGCTGCAGCAGTAATATCAGCAGTAACTATTTTTTTTACTTCGTGCTTTGTACCTGTTTCTATATTCATTAGAGTAACTCCTTAGGTAAATCTTTTAATGAATGAGAAGAGCTTTACTCTGTCATCAGGAAGCTCAATATTGGTATCACCGTAAAATGCATTCTGTACTCTCTGTGCAGCTAAGGGGAAATCCATAAATACCACTGCACTCGAGCCTACATAACCGGTAGTGAAAACATCATTATCACTCAGAGTCATCTGTTCTATATCATAAGTAACCCATCCGTTAGTAATAGCCTGAGTACCGTAGGATAAAATCTGCATTCTGGTCATATCTGTTTTTACATACTTAAAGAGCATATCAAGTGCATCGTTAAGCTGTGAAAGAGAAGCATTGGTCGCACTCTTTATAAAAGAGGTGATAACCTGTCTCTGTCTTCTGGTTCTGCTGACATCACTGTCGGAGTCACTTTTTCTTATTCTGGCGAAAACCAAAGCCTCCGCACCGTTAAGAGTTACGGCAGGACCGCTCTCTATAGTATGCTTTGTAGTACGGTTGATATAATTTGCCTCGTATTCCTGTACCTCGACAGTTATACCTCCCAAAGCATTGATAATATCCACAAAAGAAGAGAAATCGACAGCAACATAGTGGTCAATATCTATTTTAAAATTCTTTTCGATAGTATCAATAAGTGCTACGGGACCGCCGTAAAAATAAGAGGAATTAAGCTTAGCATATCTGTCCTCACCGCCGATATTCATATATGTCCAGGTATCGCGGAAAAATGAGGTCATATTGATTTTTTTTGTTTTCTTATTCAGAGAAACGAGAATAAGAGAGTCTGAGCGTCCGCCGTTTTCCAGAGCGTCGCGGGAGTCAAGACCTACCAGAAGCACATTAAGAACATTTTTACTGGAATAAAGGGTACCGCCGTTATTTGCCCACTGATAAAGATAATCATTGAGAGAGCCTGCACTGTCGATTGAACTCATGATCTCTAATTCTTCTTCATCATATATAGGCTGAGCAGACTGTACCTGTTCAGGAGAGTCACCCGTATCCATAAGCTCTAATTTTTCATTGATAAATGCCATACCGACGGCAAAAAACACCATAACGACAGTAAGAACAAAATAAAAGTTTTTTGCTCTTCTTCTTTTATTTTTCCAAAGAAATGCAGCAATCGGATTTGATTTTTTCTGTTTTTTATTTTTTTCCATTGTCTCACTTCTTTCCTTTTATCTTCACCGTAAATTACGGATAATCTGAACTATACAGGGAGAGATTAACTCTCCCTTTTTATTATTCTTCTGTGTTCTGAGCAGTTTCTTCTGCTTCTGCAGATACTTCTTCGCCTTCAGACTCTTTTTCTTCTACTTCGCGTACTGCGATAGCGGAAACTACCTTTTCATTTTCGGAAAGTCTCATTACACGAACACCCTTTGAGGTACGGGAAACAGTATTAATCTGAGAAGCGGACATTCTGATAATAATACCGTCAGAGGAAATAAGGATTACATCGTCACCCTCGTAAACATTGGCGACAGCAGCAACCTTACCGTATTTTTCGATGTGATAGTTAAGAACACCCTTACCTGCACGTGACTGGATACGGTATTCATTGAAATCACTGAGTCTGCCGAGACCTGATTCGGCGATAGTGAGAATCTTCATGGAATCATCCTGATTTTCACCGATGATACACATACCGACTACTTCGTCCTCTTCCTTAAGCTCGATAGCCTTAACACCACGGGCAGTTCTGCCTATGGGACGGCAATCGTTTTCATTGAAGCGGATGGACATACCGTTTCTGGTAGCGATGAGAACAT
This sequence comes from uncultured Clostridia bacterium, assembly GCA_937901145.1. Taxonomy (GTDB): domain Bacteria; phylum Bacillota; class Clostridia; order Oscillospirales; family Acutalibacteraceae; genus UBA6857. The sequence goes on along the minus strand of CALCHE010000092.1, from coordinate 11,244 downwards.
CGTCATTACCGTCAGTAAGTCTTACCCATGCGAGCTCATCATCTTCATCGAGATTAATAGCAATAATACCGTTTTTACGGATATTCTTATACTGTTCAAGATCAGTTCTCTTTATGATACCCTTTCTGGTAACCATACAGAGATATTTAACCTCTTCTCCGCCGAAGTCAGGCACTCTGATCATAGAGCTTACCTTTTCATCACCCTCGAGAGGAAGGAGATTAACTATGTTCATACCCTTACTCTGCTTACTGCCCTCGGGAATTTCATAACCCTTAAGACGGTAGGTTTTACCGTAAGTAGTAAAGAACATAATATAATCGTGGCTCGAGCAGGTGAACATAGTCTCAGCGATGTCCTCTTCTCTTCGTGTCATACCCTTGACACCGCGACCGCCTCTGTTCTGAATAGAATAAGATTCTACGGGCTGACGCTTGATATAACCGAGAGTAGTAAGAGTGTAAACACACTGCTCTTCAGGAATAAGAGACTCAATATCAACCTCACCGCTGATTGTGGTGATTTCTGTTCTTCTTTCGTCATTGAAGCGATCTCTGATGGCCATTGATTCACTCTTTATAAGCTCGAGAACCTTGCCTTCATCAGCGAGAATTTCCATAAATTCTGCTATCTTGAGCTTAAGAGCGGCAAGCTCCTCTTCAATCTTGGTTCTTTCAAGACCTGTCAACTGACCAAGACGCATCTTAACGATAGCATCAGCCTGAATTTCAGTCAGACCGAAGCGCTCAATAAGAGCAAGCTTACCTGAAGCCTGATCCTTTGAAGCACGGAGAATTTTGATAACCTCATCAATGAAATCAAGAGCAATCATAAGACCGTCAAGAATATGCTTTCTTTCTTCAGCCTTACGAAGGTCATATCTTGTTCTTCTTACGATAACCTCTTCCTGATGCCTGATGTAGTGGTCAAGGATCTGCTTGAGAGTGAGAATTTTCGGCTCACCGCCTACGAGGGCAAGAAGGATTATACCGTAAGAAATCTGAAGCTGTGTGAAGGAATAAAGCTGATTAAGAACAACCTGAGGGTTAGCATCTCTTTTAAGGTCAACTACGAGACGCATACCTTCTCTGTTTGAATAGTCATTTATATCAGAAATACCCTCGATCTTCTTATCCTTAACCAGGTCAGCCATAGCTTCGATAAGTCTGCGCTTATTAACCTGATAGGGAAGCTCAGTAACCACAATCTGGAATCTGCCGTTTTTAGTTTCAGCGATTTCTGCACGTGCTCTTACGATGATTTTACCTCTACCTGTGCCGTAAGCAGCTCTGATACCGCTTCTGCCCATAACGATACCTGCTGTGGGGAAGTCGGGACCTTTTATGAACTGCATAAGCTCATCAAGCTCTGCCTCAGGATGGTCGATATAATAACACATACCGTCAATAATCTCACCGAGATTATGAGGAGGAATATTAGTAGCCATACCAACAGCGATACCTGTAGAGCCGTTTACCAAAAGATTAGGAAAACGGGAGGGTAAAACTGTAGGCTCTTTAAGACGGTCATCATAGTTAGGAGCAAAGTCAACGGTTTCTTTATCAATATCAGTAAGCATTTCCATAGAAAGCTTACTCATTTTACTTTCAGTGTAACGGTAAGCAGCAGGGGGGTCACCGTCCACGGAACCGAAGTTACCGTGACCGTCCACGAGAATGTAACGGGTGGAGAATTTCTGAGCTAATCTTACCATAGCATCATAAACAGATGCGTCACCGTGAGGATGGTAAGAACCAAGCACGGAACCGACGGTATCGGCGCACTTACGGTAAGCCTTTTCAGGATAAAGTCCGTTTTCATGCATCGTATAAAGAATACGGCGGTGAACGGGCTTAAGACCGTCCCTTACATCGGGAAGTGCTCTGGAGGTGATAACTGACATTGAATAGTCAAGGAAGGATTTTCTCATTTCCCTGTTAAGGTCAACATCAATTATCGTCTGATTTTCATAATTTAAATTTTCCATATTATCACCATTTTTTTGTTATTTTGGTTATATGTCCACTTTAACTAATTTATTTTTAAAAAGATTTTCGATGAGATTATTTATCATCTGAATATTTTCATAGCTTAATGCCCTTTTCGGTATAACTACAGAATCGTTTTCACCGAAGGAAAAAGCAATAGAGCTTATACTGTCAATAACACTGCTGACATTTGAAAAAGCATAATGCTTTTCAAATGTTCCTCTGAATCTATCGGTGCTTCCGAATTTATAAACTATATGATCACCGTAAAAATCAACTGTTATCGGACGACGTGTCATATGTGATTCACTGTTTTTCTTTATCTGAGAAAAAACTGTTATTATTGCAGCAATTCTCGGAATAACTATAAATGATAAAAAGGCGTAGTAAATAATTTCATATTGCTTCATAAAAAATCCAATACATATCAATGCACATATAAAAAGAAGATTAGAAAGCATTTTATTTTTTTCGTTACCGAAAATTATACTTATCAGAATTGCTTTTTTATTTACATCCTTTTTTTCAGGGTTAAAGCTTACTGAAAAAAATTTCATATACTCTTACCCCCTGTTACATTTTCATAAAAGTATCTTTCCTGCATTTTTTCCTTCAGAACAAGAATAAACCTTTCTGCTTCTCCCTTTACTATTCCGCTTTTAGATATACATATAGGAAGACTTCCGTTTTCTACGATAATATTAATGGAATTTATTCCTTCGATAACCTTTTCGATTTCACCGTAGAAATAATTTGATTTACTGTAGGGAGTAGAAAACTCTACATCGCTTTCTCTGAGTAATGCCTGCTTGAGACCTTTAGAAGAAGCTGTTCCGAATATATTTTTTACATTTTTTCTTAAGTTTGACTTTAAAAGAAAATATACAGAAATAATTTCCATTACCGTAATAAAAAATGTAGCAGGCAGATAATATTCTTTTTCTGTGCGGAAATATAATATAACTGCATTTACGGCTATGACAGAAACTGAGGCAAGGATAATACTGAGAATAAAGTATTTTTTATTTATAAATCCTGACCTTTTACGCCATATTTCCGCTCCTTCATTCATAGCGGGAACCGTATCTTTATAAACAATACCGTAAGGTGTCATTTTATCAATTCCTTAAATATCGAGATTCTGAACATACTTGGCGTTCTTTTCGATGAAATCACGGCGTGGCTCAACCTTATCACCCATAAGAATGGAGAAGGTTTCATCAGCTGCAATAGCATCTTCGAGAGTAACACGGAGCATAATTCTGTTTTCGGGATTCATTGTGGTTTCCCAGAGCTGGTCGGGATCCATCTCACCGAGACCCTTATAACGCTGAATATCTGCACCGGGCATTTCCTTCATCTTTTCGTCTCTTTCTTCGTCAGAATAAGCATATTCGTGCTTTTTACCCTTAGAGAGCTTATAAAGAGGAGGCTGTGCGATATAAACGAAGCCACCGTCAATAAGAGGTCTCATATATCTGAAAAAGAAAGTAAGAAGAAGTGTTCTGATGTGAGCACCGTCGACGTCGGCATCGGCCATGATAACGACTTTATGATAACGGAGCTTTTCTACATCGAAATCCTCGTTAAAGCCTGCACCGAGTGCAGTAACGACAGGAAGAAGCTTTTCATTTGAAATAACCTTATCAGGTCTGCTCTTTTCTACGTTGAGCATTTTACCCCAGAGAGGAAGAATAGCCTGAATAGTTCTGTCTCTGCCTTCCTTAGCAGAGCCGCCTGCAGAGTCACCCTCTACGATGTAAATTTCAGTCTTTGTGGGATCCTTTTCCGTACAGTCAGCGAGCTTACCGGGAAGAGAGTTACTTTCGAGAGGAGACTTTCTTCTGGCAGCTTCTCTTGCTCTTCTTGCAGCCTCTCTTGCTCTGGAAGCATCGAGGGATTTAGAAATAATTGCTTTTGCAATTGAGGGATTTTCCTCAAAGAAATCAGAAAGCTTAGTATAAACGGTATTACTTACAAGCTTAGTCATTTCGGTGTTACCAAGCTTACCCTTGGTCTGTCCTTCAAACTGTGCTTCAGTAAGCTTAACGGAAATAACTGCAACAAGACCTTCACGGCAGTCTTCACCTGCGAGCTTGGTATCTGCATCCTTGATATATCCGTATTTTTTTCCGTATTCGTTAAATACCTTGGTAAGAGCTGTTTTAAAGCCGGTTTCGTGAGTACCGCCGTCCACGGTATTAACATTATTGGCATAAGAGAACATTCTCTCTTTATATCCGTCATTATACATAAGAGCTATTTCTGCACTCTTATCTCCGTCAACTGATGAAAAATGAATAACTTTTTCGTGAATGGGAGTAAGACCGTAGGTTTCACCTATATGCTCAACAAAGGAACCGAGACCGCCCTCATAGCAGAAATAATCCTCTACTATATTCTCTTCATCTCTCTTATCTGTAAGAGTAATAGCAAGACCTGCATTAAGGAAAGCAGACTCACGAAGATGATTTTTAAGAATATCATAGTCATATTCTGTTGTTTCCTGGAAAATAAGAGCGTCAGGTTTAAACTTAATGAAAGTACCTGTGATGTCAGTATCACCGATAACTGTAAGATCAGTAGCAATATTACCTCTTTCAAATCTCTGATGATGAACGTGACCGTTCTGAGAAACCTCAACCTCCATCCATTCAGACAGAGCATTAACTACAGAAGAACCAACACCGTGAAGACCGCCTGATACCTTGTAACCGCTTCCGCCGAATTTACCGCCGGCGTGAAGAACAGTAAGTACGACTGTAACAGCGGGAAGACCCTGCTGTTCATTTATACCTACAGGAATACCACGGCCGTTATCTCTTACTGTGATAACATTACCGGGTAAAATTTCTACCTCGATATGTGTACAGTAACCTGCAAATGCTTCGTCGATTGAGTTATCGACGATTTCATAAACGAGGTGGTGAAGACCTCTGGGACCTGTAGAGCCGATGTACATACCGGGACGCTTTCTTACAGCTTCAAGTCCCTCGAGAACCTGAATAGCATCAGCATTATATTCCTCGGTAACAACAGTATCCATAGTTTCGATTATTTCGTCTTTTACTTCTGTTATTTCCTGATTTTCAGCAGTAGCCTTGATTTCATCCATGGCTATTACCTCCGTTTCATTTATTACAAATTTTAAAATATATATAAATCGGTAAACACCGCAAATTTTCTCAGTATTTGAAATCCTGTGTTCTTTTTAAAAGAGTAGAAGTGGAAATCTGTGAAAGATAAACTTTATTTTTTTCTTCTTCAGAAGAACAGACAATAAACGATTTCGGCAGTTCCATAGAAACTACATTTACATCACCTTTTTTTTCAGCATGAGATAAATAATCTCTCGTCTTTTTAGAAACTGTGGTATTATCAAGATCAAAAATACCAACTATCTCATTAAGAGTAATAACCGTATTCTGTCCTAAATGAAGATACATAAAATAACCTCTTATTTCTTTTTACAGATGCCGTCTTTCATTTCCAGCTTCATACCGTATTTAAGATTTTTTACAGCTGCAGGATCACAGCAGGTAATGAAAACCTGCCAGTCCTTTATATGGTTAAGAATATAATTCTGTCTGCCTGTATCGAGCTCACTCATAACATCATCCAGAAGTGCTACAGGCTGAACATCAGAGAAATTTTTTATAACTGCCGCTTCACCTAATTTAAGTGAAAGTGCTGCAGATCTCTGCTGTCCCTGTGAGCCGTAATTACGGGCGGGAAGACGGTCAATTTTTATAGATAAATCATCTCTGTGAGGTCCTACTGAGGTAAATCCTGTCACAAGGTCAAGCTTTCGTGACTGATAGAGCTGATTTTTCATATTTTCATATAATTCATGCTTCGTATCACCGACGACAACAGTCTGCTGATTATAAGAGATATCGAGCTTTTCCTTTCCTGAGGAAAGACCGCTGTAAATTTCATCGGTATAAAATGACAGCTTATTTATGTAGCCTAATCTCTGCCTGATAATCTCTGAGGCAAAGAAGGCTATTCTGTCCTCCCATATATCCAGAGTATCATAAAGCTCGCTGTGAAGCTGAATATCCTTTAAAAGAACATTTCTCTGTGCTATAGCCTTATTATACTGTGAAAGAGTCACTGCATATTTAGGCTTTAACTGACTGATAGCTATATCAAGAAATCTTCTTCTTTCATAAGGCCCTTCTTTAACTAAAGAAAGATGAACAGGAGAAAAGATAACGGCTAAAAATTCACCCATTATCTGATTTGAAGATTTCATCTTAACGCCGTTAAGAATGAACTTTCTTCCCTCGCCTATTTCTAAGTAAGCATTCTGATCTCTGTCACGGGCAAAGAAATCCATAGAAAGATTGGCTGTTTTGCTGTTGAAATTTATCAGCTCACTGTCCTTAGAGCTTCTGAAGGAGCGACAGCCTGTGAACATCCATATACTTTCCAGAAGATTTGTTTTACCCTGGGCATTTTCACCGTAAATAATATTTACACCGTCACAGGGGTCAATAGTTGTTCTTTCGATATTTCTGAAGTTTTTTACTTCGAGATGCTTTACATTCATTAAATGTCACCAAATATTATCTGACTATTTTATAAATCTTTTTTTCAAACTCAAAGGTATCTCCGTCGATAAGCTTTTTACCTCTCGAAGTGGATACCTCACCGTTTACCTTGACCAGACTGTCCTGAATTATCATTTTAGCCTGTCCGCCTGTGGATATGGCATTTGAAAGCTTCAGTGCAGCATCAAGTCTGATATTTTCAGTAGTAATTTTAACTTCTTTTTCTTCTCTTTTTGCTAATTTAACTTTTATTTTCATAAATCTCAACTCTTATTTATTTCAGATTCTTACGGGAAGGATAAGGAAGAAGAATTTTTCACCGTCTAAAGGCTTTATAATGATAGGCTGATTTGCACTGCCCATCTCTATTCTTATTTCCTCTTCGTCGCATACTTTTAGTGCATCGAGAACAAATCTGTTATTGAAACCGATTTCGATGGTATCACCTTCGATTTCAGCGGCAATCTTATCTGAAGCAGTACCGATAGCTGTTACGGAAGAGAATTTCATTATCCCATTTTCTACACTGCAGCGTACGGGACTTGATTTGTCAGTAATGATAAGAGATGTTCTTTCGATACATTCGATAAGGCTTCTGGTATTTACCTTAATCTGAGTAGAGGATGTAAGAGGAATAGCAGCCTTATAGTTGATGAAATTACCTTCTAAAAGTCTAGAGATAATTTCACAGTTTTCATATTTGAAAATAATGTGTCTTTCACCAACGAGAATTTCGATTTCTGATTCATCGTCACCACCGAGCTTGGAAATTTCATTAAGTGTTTTAGCAGGAACAACAAATTCAAGCTTACTGTCATCAAAGGTGTAATTTATATTTTCTCTTCTTATTGCGAGTCTTGCACCGTCTACGGCTACTAAAACGAGAAGACCTTCACCTATTTCGAATTTAACACCGGTATGTACGGGATTTCTTTCACCTGTAGAAACTGAGAAGATAGTCTTTCTTATCATATCCTTAAGAGTGGAAAGATTAAGAGAAATGGGTGAAAATTTGGTAAGGGTGGGAAGCTCGGGATATTCATCGGCAGAAGTACCGATAAGAGAATACTCTGCTTCACCGCTTTTGATCTTACAGATGTTTCTGTCATCGCAGTCTACAGATACTGTGTCTGCAGGAACCATTCTTAAAATGTCACAGAGATTCTTTGCGGCAAGAACGATTTTACCTTCACCGATAACGTCGGCATTAATTTTTATTTTAGAACCTACTTCGAGATCGTAGCCTGTAAGAGTAACCGTACCGTCGAAGGCTTCAATAAGAATACCCTCTAATGAAGGAATAGTCGATTTATTTGATACTGTTCTCTGAACATTCATACAGGCTTTTGAGAATTCAGCACTGTCGCATATTATTTTCATAGGAAAGCTCCTTTTCAAAAAAATTCGTAGAAATAAAATACTTAGAATAGTAGTATTAGTAGTGTATGCGGAAAATGTGGAAAAAAGCGGTAAAGTCAGATTTCAAGCATATCTGAAGGCTTTTTTTACTGTTAAACCTTTTGTTGAAATTCTGAAGTTATTAACATCTGAAAAATTCACATTGTTAAAAAGTGGGAAAAGCAGATGTTAAATGTGTAAAAATACGTGGAAAACTTCAGCTCTCATTTATGTTTTTTATTATGTCATCGATAGTGGCTTTAAGGGAAACATCTTTCTCGATTTTGTTTTTGATTTCTTTTAAAGCATATATTATCGATGAATGATGCTTATTACCGAATTCGGTACCGATAGCTTTAAGAGAAAGACTGGTTACCTGTTCAACTACATAAATTGCCACCTGTCTTGCCTGAGAGATATTAGCGCTTCTTTTATCTGAGCGTATATCAGCAGGACTTACGTCGAATGTACGTGCTACTTCGTTGATTATATTGTCGACAGTAACAGGCGTGGGCTGATCGTCATTTATGAGGTCGCTTATGGCTCTTTTAGCCACAGCTATCGAAGGTCTTACACCTTCCACATCCTGAAAAGCTTTTATTTTTTTTACTGCGCCTTCCAGCTGACGGATGTTTCTTTTTATATTTTCGCCTATAAACTGAATAACTTCATCGTTCAGATCAAGACCGAGGGCTTCCGCTTTATTTTTAACTATAGCCATTCTCGTTTCTAAAGTAGGAGGCTGAACGTCAGCGATAAGACCCATTTCAAATCTCGTACGGAGTCTTTCCTCCAGAGTCATCATTTCCTTCGGAGGACGGTCAGAGGTAAGAACTATCTGACTTCCTGCATTGTTAAGTGCATTGAAGGTATGGAAAAATTCCTCCTGAATAGTTTCGCCTCTGGCAATAAAGTGAATATCGTCTACCAGAAGAACATCACAGTTTCTGTATTTTTCATGGAAATCGTAGGTGTTATGATTTCCGATATAATAAATGAGTTCGTTGGTGAAGTGTTCACCGCTGGTATAGATAATATTTGCATTGGGATTATTAGCCTTTATTTCATTCATTATGGCTAAAAGCAGGTGAGTTTTCCCAAGACCTGAGTGACCGTAAATGAAAAGAGGATTATAAGCTTTACCGGGATTACTTGCTACGTTTATGGCTGCAGCATGGGCAAAGCGGTTTGACGGTCCTGTTATGAAATTTGAAAACGTGTAGTCATATTCGTTTATGTCCGATTTATTTCCGTTGTCGATATCGGGGCTTTTAGCCTGTTCATTAGGAACGATGTATTCGATAGTGATAGGGAAGCCTAAAACTGCTTCAAAGGCTGAATTAATGATTTCGGAAAATTTATCTACGATAATTCTTTTTTTGAATTCGGTAATCGAAAGATAAACAGTATCATTCTGAAATTTTACAAAGCTGAGAGGACTGAGCCAGACGTTGTAGGCAACTTCGGTAACGGAGAGCTTAAGCTGTTCTTTAACCAGTTCCCATATTTCGTCAAAAGAATTCATAATTTTACCTCCTTGATTTTTTATAAAAACTTGATTAAGTCTTATTATTATATTAATATATAAATATATAAATTAAATTAGATACAATTATACATAGTACAACACCTTATAATCTTATCATAATTTTCTTTTTCTTTCAAGTCTTTTATTAAAATTATTGATTTAAAAGGGGTAAAAAGGTATAATCAGTTAAGTAGAGGTGAAACACATTGAAGATTAAAGAACAGGAAAATGACATAATTTTGGAAAATATAGAGTGTTTTAACGTTGAACTATCACTTTTCTGCGGTCAGGCATTCCGCTGGATGAAAAATGAGGACGGTTCTTTTACGGGTACAGTTAAAGGAAGAGTGCTTAATATTTCGCAGAAAGAGAATCAGATAATTCTGAAAAACACTACAAAAGATGACTTTGAAAATATATGGTCTGATTATTTTGATCTCGGAAGAGATTATGCAGGTATATGCAGAAAATTTGAAAATGATAAATATCTTAAAAATGCAAAAGAAGAATATTACGGAATAAGAGTCCTGAACCAGGAGCCTTGGGAAGCACTTTGCTCTTTTATTATTTCTCAGAATAATAACATACCGCGTATATCCGGAATAATAAAAAGACTTTGTGAAAACTTTGGCGACAGAATTGATGACGAAAACTATTCATTTCCTTCATATGAAAAACTGAAGGATGTCACTGTAGATGAATTAGGAATTCTGAGAGCCGGCTTCAGAGCAAAATATATAGCTGACGCGGTCAGCAAACTTAACAGTGAAGAAATTTCACTTGAAAGCATAAAAAAAATGCCCATTGAACAGGCAAGACAAGAGCTGATGAAAATTAAAGGAGTAGGGGCAAAGGTTGCCGAATGTACACTTCTTTACGGATTTGGCAGAAAAGAAGCTTTTCCTGTGGATGTATGGGTAAAAAGAATAATGTCGGAGCTTTATCCTGACGGTCTGCCTGAATGTACAAAGGATGTGGAAGGTATCGCACAGCAGTATCTTTTCCACTGGAGACGAAATATGAAGGAGGATTAAAATGACTAAAAAACAAAGAATGAAATTATGTGTCGAAGCGCTGGAAAAAGAATATCCGGACTCACTCTGCTCGCTTAATGCGGATAATCCCCTTCAGCTTATTATTGCTACCAGACTTTCTGCACAGTGTACTGATGAAAGAGTAAACAAGGTTACTCCTGCTCTGTTTGAAAAGTATCCTGATTTGGATGATTACTGTAATGCAGAAATTGAAGACATAGAAAAGCTTATTCATTCTTGCGGATTTTATAAAACCAAGGCAAATGATATAAAAGAGATGTGTATAAAAATCCGTGATGAATTCGAAGGTCAGGTACCTGATTCCATCGAAAAGCTGACCTCTCTTCCCGGTGTAGGAAGAAAAACAGCTAACCTCATAATGGGTGATGTTTACGGTCAGCCTGCTATAGTGGCTGATACACATCTTATCAGAATTACTAACCTTTTAGGCTTCGTTGATACAAAGGATCCGAAGAAGGTGGAGCTCGAGCTTAAAAAGATAATTGAGCCTGAAAAAAGTAATGATTTCTGTCATCGCTGTGTGCTTCACGGCAGAGCAGTATGTGTGGCGAGAAGACCTAAATGTGAAGAATGCTGTATGAAAGAATACTGCAAAAGTGCTAAAAAAGCAAAGTGATAATTATTCACATTGAAAAAAATGAGGTACGAAAAAACGTACCTCATACAGACTGATGACAAAGTTCATTCCCAAAGGAGTGAGCTTTGTTTTTTTCTGTACA
>CALCHE010000091.1 GCA_937901145.1 uncultured Clostridia bacterium | reverse complement strand
ACATTGGTAACAATCAGCCGGAAAACCTGTTGGATTTTGTGGATATCTTGCAGCAGGAATTGATCCGTGCAGGTGTATTGCCGGAAGATTATGACTTTGAAGCACATAAAAAGCTCGTGCCGATGCAACCAGGAGATGTTCCCATCACCTTTGCTGATACCTCCGCACTGGAGGAAGATACAGGCTTTAAACCCAATACCTCATTACGTGAGGGTTTGCGTAAATTTTCAGAGTGGTACCATAAATTTTATCAGGATAAATAAAAATATTTAAAAAAGAGATAATGAGGGATTTTATGACTGCATACGAAATGTTTGAACATATTTATAAAAAAGAACCACAATATAAAGCGTTTACTCCATACAGAGTATGTCCCATAGGAGCACATTCTGATCATCAGCTTGGAAAAATTACAGGTTTTGCTATCGATAAAGGCATTCATATTTCCTATGGTCCAAAGCAAAATGGTGTTGTTGAAATCCAATCTATGCAGTTTAATAAAAGAGCACAATGGCATGTGGCATCGACGCCAGAACAGCCCGAGGGTGACTGGGCAGACCCCTTAAGGGGTGCAACCATTGCTCTGTATTCAAGATATAAATTAAAAACAGGATTTTGCGCTGTTATTGATGGAGAATTGCCAATTGGTGGGCTTTCTTCTTCTGCGGCTGTCATTATTGCATTTTTATCGGCACTTTGTAACTTAAACGGCATTTCCCTTAGTCCACATGAATTAATTACAATTTCAAAGGAAGCCGAAAATAAATATATCGGTGTATCTTGCGGAAAACTTGACCAAAGTTGTGAGGTTTACTGTAAAAAGGACCACCTCTTATATCTTGATACAAAAGATGACAGTTATGAATTGATTCCGCAGCATCCCGATATGAAACCATACAAATTTGCAATCTTTTTCAGTGGCTTAGAACGTAGTCTGGCAGGTTCTGCTTTCAACATGCGTGTTGATGAATGCAAAAGTGCCGCCTATGCTCTAATGGCTTATGAAGGTATGGAATACGGAAAATTTAATGAAACATATCAGACGAGAAAAGATCGGTATTTTCCGGTCTTTTTTTATTTTTTTGCTTGGATTTGTAAGAAGTTTGTAAGAGGTGTTATGTTAAAATACTTGGATAAAATGGTAATATTTAATTTTAATTTTCAATAGAAAGAAGTACTGGTAATGAGTAAGAAAAATAAATTTTTTGCCGATGACGGATGGGCTATGTGGGTAGACGGTGATGATGTCAGCACTATCTACCTTAATAACTGGCTGAACCCCAAAGGTAAAAGCTATTTGGATGTGGCGGTACATATAAGAGGTGTCAATGAAAGCTCGGCACTTAATATGTATTTTCCATTTTCGGTAGACAAAAATGAAATAGAGGACGTGTCTCTCAAATTTGATGACGAAAATCTTTCAAGGGCAATTTTCAGCAGTATGTGCCTTATTGATTATAAAAAAAATGAGGCTACATCGGAGATTGCCTATAACGGCAAGACAGTAGATATAGTTCATATATCAGCTATAGAATACACTGTAGAGCCTGTATCCAAGGGCACTTTATTAAGAGTACCTTTTACGGAGCTTATTAAACATCTTGATAATGATGAAGTGTATTTTATGTTCCGTATACCTCACAAAACCATTACAGAGGTTTTCAGACAGCGTTCCAGGGTCGGTAGCTTTGTAAATAAGGTCCGTGACCTTATAATGTCGCCTATTGTGTCCGAGAGCTACGGATATTCTGTCAGAATCAACGAAGCGAGACTTCTGCCTAAAGAAATAAACAGCATCGGTGCCTTTCACAGACAGAAGCTGAAAAAAGCAGTTGTAACGATTTCGATAGCTGACGATTATGAAATCAATGATATGTCCTGCTACAGAATAAGAATACTCGAAGAAGATCTTTACAGAAATTTTCTGCCGAGCGGATTTGACGGTGAGGATACTGTTACATATCAGTGGCAGCAGGACCGGGAGGTAAATTTAAAGGGGCACTTTAATTTTTACCTTAACATTTCCCGTAATGCAATAAGTATGGGTAGCTTAGCTGTATATCTGGTAATTATTACCTTTATTGATGTTTTCGGCGGTATGACGTGGGATGCCATAAAAATGATTTTTGATATGATTTTTTAAAAGAGGAGGAAATGATGAAGCTTTTAGTTCCTATTTTTTTGAACTGTGTTTTTGTTTCGGTATTTTATATGTTAGACAAAAAATCGAAATTCAAAACTATGAATTCTACCGCTAAACAGATTTTAATAGGTCTTGTTTTTGGTGGTTTGTCTGCTTTTGCTTCAGGCTACGGTGTAGAGATTCTCGGTACTGTAGCGAATGTCCGTGATGCGGCACCTCTTTGTGCAGGTCTCATTTTCGGAGGCCCTGCAGGTGTTATCTCGGGTATAATAGGCGGCCTTTACCGTTTCTTTTCAGTTTATTGGGGCGGGGGAGAATACACCAGAATTGCCTGTACCGTTTCGACCATGTTTGTCGGTGTTATTGCGGCAGTGCTCAGACGCTATATGTTTGACAATAAAAAGCCTACCTGGAGCTACGGCGTATTCATTACCGTTGTATGTGAAGTGCTTCATATGCTGATGATTTTCTTCACTAATATGAACGACTCGTCCTACGCTTTTGAGTTTGTAAAGGGTGCCACAATTCCGATGATTGTCGGAAACAGTGCAGCCGTCGGAATTTCTCTCATTGTTGTATCTTTGCTCAATCACGAGGAAAGACGGCTCGGGAAAACAAATGAACGGATTTCGCAGACCTTTCAGCGAAGACTGCTTGTGCTTATCGTTATTGCCTGTGTGATAACCAGTACCTTTACATATTTTCTCCAGAGCGGAATGGCTGAAATTGAGACAAGAGAGGTATTTACTTCTGCGATGAACGATGTGATTACTGATATCAGAGGTAAATCCGACGAAAATCTTCTGGAAATAACAGAAAATATACGCACTGAATATGAAAATAATAAAGATATATCTTTTGATGAACTCGCAGAAAAATACGATGTTACGGAAATCAATGTTGTCGCCTCTGACGGTACAATCATAGCTTCGAGAGAAGAAGAGCTTATAGGTTCTTTCAATATGAACAGCACTGAGCAGTCTAAAGAATTTATGGTGCTGACAGGCGGGAAAAATGAGTTTGTACAGATGTACAGACCTCAGGGTAACGACAGTAATAAAATGAGAAAGTATGCAGGCGTCACCCTTAAAGACGGTGGATTTATTCAGGTCGGCTACGATGCAGACCAATTTCACGATACTCTCGACGATTTTGTAGTTGACGTAACTAAGAACCGTCATGTAGGAAGTACGGGATTTGTGGCTGTCTGCGATGAAAAACTTAATCTTGTCACCCGGACAAGCCGTAACGGAAAGCATATTTCAACCATAGGCATAGTTCCCGATGAGGTGATGCTTCAGGGTAAAACGGCAAGTAAGCTTTACAAAACAAATGTAATTAACGATGAAACTGATTTCAGTGAAGAATATATCTATGTTTTCACTTTTGTTGAGGGATACTGCATAATTGCCGCTATGCCCTTTGCCGAGGCTATGCTGATGAGAGATGCTTCGCTTTATACCAGCATATTTATGCTGATACTGATTTTCGCAGCTCTGTTTATCTTTATTTATTTCCTCATCAAAAAGGTGATTATCAATAATCTGCAGAAAATTAACGGTACGCTCTCGGAAATCACGGGAGGTAACCTCAATGTTAAGGTGGATGTCCGTTCAAATGCAGAGTTTTCATCTCTTTCTGATGACATTAACTCGACTGTATCAACTCTGAAAAGGTATATCGGTGAGGCAGCGGCAAGAATAGACAAGGAGCTTGAATATGCAAAGCAGATTCAGCTTTCTGCTCTTCCGTCGAACTTCCCCGATACGGAGAGCTACGGAATATATGCACAGATGATAGCCGTCAAAGAGGTAGGCGGAGACTTTTACGATTTCTACTCTCTTGACGATAATACAGTGCTTTTCCTTGCCGCTGATGTATCGGGCAAGGGAATACCTGCCGCTATGTTTATGATGACGGCAAAAACCATTATCAGAGACCTGGCGGAAAGAGGTCTTAATGTGGATGAAATATTTACCCTTGCAAACGAGAAGCTGTGCGAAAACAACGAGTCAGGTATGTTCGTAACTGCCTGGATGGGTAAAATCAACCTTTCCACAGGTGCACTGAGCTTCGCTAATGCAGGACATAATCCGCCGGTTATCGTTCATGCAAACGGTGAGTGCGAATATCTTAAGAGCCGCACAGGCTTTGTTCTGGCAGGTATGGAGGGAATGAAATACCGCTCGAATGAAATGATTCTCAGCATGGGAGACAGAATCTTCCTTTACACCGACGGTGTAACTGAGGCCACAGATGAAACTGAGGCTCTTTACGGTGAAGACAGACTTCTGTCATATATACATAAAAATAAAACCCTGAAGGCTGAAGAATTGCTTTCGGGACTCAAAGAGGATATCGACCTTTTCGCAGGTGATGCTCCTCAGTTTGATGATATTACAATGCTTGTTTTTGATTACAAAAAGAAAGAAGGTGCTGCTATGAAAGAAAAAGTCTTTTCGGCCAAAAAGGACACTCTGCCCGAGGTTATGGCTTTCACAGAGGAATGTCTGGATTCCTTCGGATGTCCGATGAAAACCTCTGTGGCGATATGTATAGCCGTGGAAGAGATATTCGTAAACATAGCAAGCTATGCCTACGGTGAGGGCACGGGAGAAGCTTCTCTTGCTTTCGGTTTCGATGAAAAGGAAAGACTTATGACTCTCGTGGTGACGGATGAGGGAGTACCCTTCAACCCTCTGGAAAGAGAGGAGCCTGATATCACTCTTTCGGCATCAGAAAGAGATATAGGCGGTCTCGGTATTTTTATCACCAGGAAAACTATGGACACAGTTTCTTACGCTAATGAAAACGGTAAAAACATTCTTACTATGACTAAAAAAATATAAAGGAGATTAATTTATGAATATCAGTATCGAAAAAACTAACGCTTCAACAGTTATGGAAATTGAAGGAAGACTTGACACTACTACAGCACCTGAGCTCGAAAACGCTATCAACGGTGAAGGCGAAGCACTTAAAAGTTTAGTTCTTGATTTTAAGGGTGTTGACTACATTTCGAGTGCAGGACTCAGAGTTCTTCTCTCAGCACAGAAAAAGATGAATTCACAGGGCTATATGGAGCTTAGGGGTGTAAGCGAAGCAGTTATGGACATTTTCGAAATGACAGGCTTTGCAGACATTCTGGAGATTAAGTAATGGATAAGGTAACGAAAGCTATAGAATTTGCCGCGAAGGCTCACGACGGTATGGAGAGAAAAAAGGATAAAACACCTTATATCCTTCACCCTCTTGAGGCAGCTGTAATTGTCGGCTCTATGACCGACGACAGGGATGTTATTTCTGCGGCTGTGCTTCACGATGTGGTCGAAGATACGGACATCACCATCGAAGAAATCGAAGAAAGCTTCGGTAGCCGTGTGAGAGCTCTCGTAGAGTCGGAAACAGAGGATAAGCGCGCCGATTTACCTCCGGAAGACACCTGGAGAGTAAGAAAAGAGGAATCCCTCGAAGAGCTTGCCTCCTGCGGAGACAGGGATGTGCTCATGCTCTGGCTCGGTGACAAGCTGGCCAATATGAGGTCCTTTTACAGAATATGGAAGGCCGAGGGAGACAGTATGTGGCAGAGCTTCAATCAGAAGGATCCCGTTCAGCAGAAATGGTACTACAGCACCATAGCTGAGCTTACTTCTCCGCTTAAGGAGTTTTCGGCATGGCAGGAATATAACGAGCTTTTAAAAATTGTATTCGGAAAGGATAATCCAAATGAAAAAAATAGAGTTCAGAACAGATAAGGATATTTTATATATAAGTCTTGACGGAAGAATCGACGCCTCAAATGCGGCTGATGTGGAAAAAGAAATCTGCGATATTAGAAGTGCTAATCCCGGAAAGCATACAGTTCTCGATGCTGACACACTCGAATATATTTCGAGTGCGGGTCTTCGCATAATGCTTCGTCTGAGAAAGGAAGAGCCTAAGCTTGCCATTATCAATGTTTCTCCTGAGGTTTACGGTGTTTTCGAAATGACAGGCTTTACCGAAATGATTACCATCGAAAAAACATACCGCAGAATCGATGTGGATAACTGTGAATTCATTGCCAAGGGCGCTAACGGTGCTGTTTACCGCTATGATAATGAAACTATCGTAAAGCAGTACTTTAACAGAGATGCTCTTCCCGAAATTATGCAGGAGCGTGAAAATTCCAGAAGAGCCTTTGTTCTCGGTGTCAACACAGCTATTCCTTACGGTATTGTACGTATCGGTGACGGCTACGGAAGCCTTACAGAGCTTCTTAATGCTACATCGGTTACTAAGCTCATCAGAGCAAACACCGATGATTTGTCACAGAGCGTTGCTTATTATATCGACACAATCAAAGAGGTGCACGCTATAGAAACTGAACCCGGTGATCTTCCCGATTTCAAAAAATGGGTTCTCGAATGGGTTGATTTCCTTAAAGATTATCTTGACGAAGCGCACGCACAGAAAATGCGTTCTCTCATCGAAGGTATTCCTGACAGTAACTTCATCATTCACGGCGACTACCATACAAACAATGTTATGGTACAGAACGGTGAGCCTATTCTTATTGATATGGACACACTTGCAGTCGGACATCCTGTTCTTGAGCTCGGTTCTATGTTCAATGCTTTTGTAGGCTTCGGTGAGCTTGATAAGGCAGGTATTGAAAGCTTCTTTGGCTTTGACAGCGAAACTGCTCATCGCTTCTGGCGCCTCTCTTTAGCAAGATATCTCGGTACGGATGATGAAAATGCGATAATTGATGCTGAAAATAAAGCAAAGGTTATCGGTTATATGCGACTTCTCCGCCGTTGTCTTCGCAGAGATGCCGACGAAGTAACCGTAAATCATTACAGAGCGAACCTGACAGAAGCACTGGATAAGGTGGATTCTTTGGTTTTTTAATTTAAGTGTCTGATTTGTAAGAAGTTGTGTGTATATGGTTTTTATGAGCTTTATTTAAAGGAGATAATTTGTATGAATTTCTTTCAGAAAATAATCAGTATGTTTCTCGCTTTTCTCAGTATGTTAGGTCTTTTCGGAAAAGGCTCTAAGCCTGAAATTAAAGAAGGGGAGTTCAATTTCAGGCTTACTTACGAGGTTGACGGTGAAATCGATACCATCGAAGGAACTTATGTTTGTAAGTTTGAAAAGGTTGAATATTACCTTGACGGTGTGAGCCGTCAGTGGTCAGGCTACATAAAGGGTCATGAGGATAGCACCTCTTATGCACTGAAGACAACTGATGAAGGTGTAATCAAGGTGGAGCTTGATATTTGTTCTGAATTCTTTATGTCTGACCCCCATTATAAGTCTAATGAAAACACAGACGAGCCTAAACCCGAGCCTTATCTTTATATTTCGACTTCTGATGATGCAGAAACCGAATATAAAGGCAATCTGTATGAAGGCGATGATGTAAAAATCATCAGCTTCGAATATGACAAACCCATTGCAAACGAATATAAGTAAAGTTTAGGTGTTTTTATATAATTTTATAAATATAAAAGCGAAAAACGCCACGGATTTTCCGTGGCGTTTTTGTCTAAACAGAATTTATAGTATAATAAATATGTACTGTAATTTGGCGAAAAAACAGCGACAGCACTTCTGTTTGTAAGCAGTTTGTAAGATTTAATGTGTATAATGAAATATAATGAATCCATCTTTAAAAGGAGAAAAAATATGAAGAAGTCAACATTTAAAGGAATAGTAATAGGTTTTGTATTAGGTTTGGTGGTTGCGGCACTGATTGCTGCATCTTTTACAGGTGTTTTTATAACTGTTCCCAAACCTGAAATCAGAGAGGGTGAGTTCGATTTTGCGCTTACCTATGAGATTGACGGTAAAACCGAAAAGATTGAAGGTACCTATGTGTGTAAGTTCGAGGGCGTAAGCAGAGCTCTTGACGGTGTAGGACGTAAGTGGACAGGTTACATCAAGGATCACGATAACTTTACAGATTACGAACTGAAAACAACCGATGACGGTGTTATTATGGTTGATCTTGATATCTGTGCAGATTTCTTTATGTCAGACCCTAATTATCAAAATATGAAAAGCACAGATGATCCTAAGCCTGAGCCTTATATCTATATTACATCGGGCGATCCGACTGTTGAAGATCCCTCAAACGAAATTTTCTTCAGCCTTTATGAGGGAGATGACGTGAAAATCATCAGCTTCGAATATGATCAGCCGATTGAAAATGTGTATAAATAAATCCTGTTTCTGTGGAGCGATAATATGAGTAAAATTTACGACGAAACCAATAGAGAAGAGCTTCTGGACGAAGCAAAAAAATGTCTTAAATGTAAGGTGCCCAAATGCAGAAAGGCATGTCCTATAGAGACGGATATTCCGTCTGTTATGAATCTGTTTTTAGAGGGAAATGAAAAGGAAGCAGGCGAATTGCTTTTCGGGAATAATCCTCTCAGTGCGATTTGCTCCGTCGTTTGTCCGCACGAAAATAATTGCTACGGTAACTGTGTTCTCGGAATAAAAAAAGATCCTATCGCTTTTTATAAGATTGAGCAGTATCTTTCAGGGAAATATGTCAGTGAAAGTGAAATTGTCAGACCGCAGAAAAACGGAATGAAAATAGCCGTTATCGGAGCAGGTCCTGCAGGTATATCTATGAGTATTTTTATGGCTGTAAAGGGCTTTCAGGTTACTCTTATGGAATCTCAGGAAAAAATCGGCGGTGTTCTTCGTTACGGTATTCCTGAATTCCGTCTTCCGAAGAGCAGGGTAGATGCTTACAGAAAGGTTTTGAAACAGCTTGGCGTTACCTTAAAGCCCAACTGTCATATCGGATCTAACCTTTTGATGGAGGATATGTTTATCGACGGCTATGACGCTGTTTTCCTCTCTGTCGGAACAGCTAAGCCTAACCGTCTCGGTCTTCTCGGCGAAACTCTCGGACACGCCCATTTTGCGATAGATTTTCTTAAGGCTCCCGATGCCTATGACCTCGGTGAAACCGTAGCGGTTATCGGTGCAGGTAATGTTGCGATGGATGTCGCACGTACTGCTTTAAGACAAAAGGGTGTAAAGAAGGTTCTCGTGCTTAATAACCGCAGGGAAGAGGATGTTACCGCGACTAAGCTTGAGTATACCGAAACCCTCGAAGAGGGTGCCGAGTTTATCCATCTTATGTCGGTTTTGCGTATAAGTGAAAAAAGTCTCCTGGCAGTTGATGTTGATGTTACGCAGGGTGAAAATGGAATTATTTATGAAGAAAATATGCTTTCCTGCCATAACATCGACGCTGATACGGTTATTCTTGCCATCGGTCAGGGTCCCGAAAGCACACTTTCCGATAAGGCACAGATTGCTACGACTCTGAGAGGACTTTTTGTGGTAGATGAAAACGGAATGACGAATATTCCCGGTGTTTTCGCTGCAGGTGATGTTGTAAGCGGACCTAAGACAGTCGTAGAGGCTGTCGCACATACCAAAAGAGTTTCTGAACAGATGATAAAATATTGCTATGACAAAAGAAAGTAAAGGAGTTTATTATGGTTAAAAACAGAACAGCGCAGTTGATTTACCAGACGATTTATTGCACACTCGGCTTTGTAGGCTGTGTTGCAAGTCTCGGTATTTTTGACGACATAAATATGATCCGTTGGGATTTCTATGTACACTTTACAAACATAAGTAATTTCCTTTGTATCGGTATTATGCTTGCGGCACTTATTCAGACCGCGAAGAAAAAAGAAGACAGCTTTGTTACGGCAGCACCTCTTTTAAAGTTCATCGGAATGCTCGGAATTTTGCTTACATTCCTTGTGTTCAATATTATGCTGGCAGGTAACCGTGATCCTCAGCTCAACTGGAGAGTCGGCAGTCTTGCTTTCCATGTAGTGCTTCCGATTATGTATGTTGCACATTGGTTCCTGTTTTATGAGCGCAGAAAGTGCAGATGGTATTATCCTGTCGCTTCTATCAGCTTCCCTCTCGCATATCTTATATTTATTTTCATTCAGGCAGCAATTATGAAGTTCGATACATCAGTGCTTATTCCGGGTACTGATACACCGCTTATCTATCCTTATTTCTTTGTAAACCTCGAAACACAGGGTGTCGTCGGAGTTATTAAATGGATAGTTATTCTTCTCGCGGCATTTGTTGCAGTCGGATTTGTTTTCTTCGGACTTGATAAGCTCGGAAAGAAAAAAGCTTAACTATAAAGAAAATTAAGAAGGTATTTTATGTGTAAGATGAAAAAGATTTTTACGGCTGCTTTTGTTTGTATATTGTTAGCAGTCAGCACTTTATCAATATCTGCTTTTGCAGTGAATGGCGATGACATTATTATTCTTTATGAAAACGATGTTCACTGTTCGGTGGAAGGTTATTCCAAGCTCTCTGCTATGAAAAAGGAATTACAGGAAGCCTATTCTTATGTAGGTGCGGTTTCAGGCGGCGACTATATTCAGGGAAACAGTCTGGGTGTCGTTTCTCAGGGCGGATATATCGTAGAGCTTATAAATCTCGTCGGATATGATGCCGTAACTTTGGGAAATCACGAATTTGATTACCGTTTAGAAAGACTCGAAGAGCTGATAGGTATGATGGATACGAAGCCCGTTTGCTGTAATTTCCGTAAGCTCGGCGAAGATACACCTTATTTTCGCCCTTATACTATAGTGTCCTACGGAGAGATTGATATTGCATATATCGGTATAACCACACCTTCTACGATAACTCAGTCTTCTCCTGATCAGTTCAAGGATGAGGACGGAAACTTCATATATACTTTTAATTCTGCAGGTTTGTATGATGTGGTACAGAGCTGTATTGACTCTGCAGAAGCCGAAGGAGCAGATTACATCGTAGGTCTTTCTCACATAGGATACGAGGACGACGAAATCTACGGAGATACAGAGGATGTAGAAAAGCTAATAAGAAACACGGTCGGGTTCGATGTAGTTCTTGACGCACATACTCACAGTGTGATAGAAAGTAAAACCGTAGCTGATAAAGACGGAAATGATGTGCTTTTAAGCTCCACGGGTACCAAGTTTGAATATATCGGAAAGCTTACTGTCTCTGACGGAAAGCTCGGAACAGATCTTATTAAAACCTCAGATTATCAGTTGACAGACCCTGCTATTGATACATATATAGAGCAGATTTATGAGGAATATTCAGCACTCGGAGACCGTAAGGTAGCACACAGTGAGGTTGATCTTATCACTCATGATGCAGACGGCAACCGTCTGGTGCGTAACACTGAAACAAATCTCGGTAATCTGTGTGCTGAAGCCTTCAGATATGCTGTAAAGGCAGATATCGGTTATATGAACGGCGGGGGATTAAGGTCGGATATTCGCTCAGGTGACATTACCTTTAATGAGCTGCTTAATGTTCTTCCCTTTAATGATACGATAGTTTCAGCCGAGGTTAGCGGTCAGACCGTTAAGGATATGATGGAAAAGGCTGTGATGACCTGGCCCGGAGAGGACGGCCATTTTTCACATCTGGCAGGAATTAAATTTTCGGTAAATACAAGTATTCCTTCCTCCGTAGTGCTTAATGAGCAGGGAGAGTTTACAGGTGTTTCAGGTCAGTACCGTGTTTATGATATAAAGGTATTTAACAGAGAACGCGGGACTTATGAACCGCTCCTGCTTGACAAAATGTATACTGTAGCAGCTTCGGATTACTACTTGCTTGAATACGGCGGAGGTATGAAGATGCTTCAGAATTCAAAAATAATCAGAAATGACGGTATACTCGATGTAGAAGCATTTGAGATGTATATTACAGAAGAGCTCGGTGGGGTAATCGGTCAGGATTATGCCGATTCAAAAGCTAACATTAAGTTTACTGACGGTGAAATCTCCGATGATAAGGAAAACGCTGACATTCCACAGGAAAGCAATCTGTATTCTCTGATTTGCGCCTTAGTAAAAGCTTTGTTCGCTTTGCTCAGGGTTATATTCAATCTTTTGTTTTTAGGATAATGTTTCTATAAAACTGAAAGGGGATGTAAAAAACGAAAGTTTTTATATCCCTTTTTTATCTTTTTTTAAAAACAGTCTTGAAACATACGCTTTTTGAGGATATAATTATAAAGAAGTCAGAAAAGTAAATGACATTTAAAATAACAGCATCCCTGAATGACGGCGAGAGGATGAAAGGAGACTAACAATGATAACCAATGAAATCAAAACCGCTTTCGAGGCCTTTGAAAGAGGCGGAAATATAGTAAGTGTAAATCCGATTACAGCAGGTCTTATAAATGCTACTTATCTTGTCGAAACAGATAAGGCAGAGAAGTACATACTTCAGAAAATCAATACCTTCGTATTTAAAAATCCCGACGAGCTTATGGAAAATATCGTAGGTGTAACCAAGCACATTACAGACAAGATAAAAGAAAACGGCGGCGATTATAAGAGAGAAAATCTGAATTTCCTTCCCTGTAACAGCGGTAAATACTATTTCCGTGACGAAAATGACGGGGCATGGAGAATGTATATTTATGTCGATGAGGCATTGACCTACAATAAGCCTAAAAATGCAGATACTTTCAGAAGCGCAGGTCAGTCTTTCGGCAAATTTATGAAGCTTCTTGCCGATTATCCTGCAGAAACACTTAACGAAACCATCGTAAATTTCCACTACACTCCGGCAAGATATGAAAACTTCCTTAAGGCAGTTCAGGCTGATGTGAAGGGCAGAAAAGCATTATGTGAGGAAGAAATCGCATTTGTAACCGACCGTAAGGAGGATACACACAAGCTTACCGACCTTATCGCCGGCGGTGATCTTCCCCTGAGAGTAACCCATAATGACACAAAGCTCAACAATGTTCTTTTCGATGTAAATACTGACAAGAGCATCTGTGTAATCGATCTCGATACCATTATGCCCGGACTTTCACTTTATGATTTCGGTGACAGTATCCGTTCGGGTGCAAACAAGGGTGCAGAGGATGAGACAGATCTTTCCAAGGTTGGCATTGACCTTGAATTATTTGAAGCTTACGCCGACGGCTATCTCAGCGAAACTGCTGACAGCCTTTCAGACACAGAAATCGAGAACCTTGCTTTCGGTGCGAAGCTTATGACTTTTGAGTGCGGTATGAGATTCCTTACGGATTATCTCGAGGGTGATGTATATTTCAGAACCACACATCCCGAGCATAATATCGTAAGAGCAAAAAATCAGTTCAGACTCGTGGCTGATATGGAAGCACATATGGACGAGATGAACTCCATAGTGGCTGAGTGTAAGAAAAAATATAAGAAATGATTTTTGAAGAAGCGTTGCATAATTTTATGCGACGCTCTTTTTTATAAGAGAGAGCGTGTGTTCAAAAAACAGCCAAGCGGTTATTGAAAGTAGTTTTAAGTTATGCTATAATCTGTTTGAGAAAATTAATTTCGGACGGTGCAGTTACAGTAACCTGCTGTCCGATGTGTATAAATACTGTTCGGGAGGCGTTTTTATGAAATACCGTGAGGATAAATACGGCAATAAGCTGTCTGTTTTAGGCTTCGGCTGTATGCGTTTTAAAAAGAAAATGGGCAGAATCAATATGGAGGATGCAGAGCGTCAGGTGATGACAGCCTTTAATAAGGGCGTGAACTATTTTGATACAGCCTTCATATACCCCGGAAGCGAAGCAGCTATAGGCGAAATTTTCGAGAAGAATAATATCCGTGATAAGGTGTATATCGCCACTAAGCTTCCTCCGGCTATGATGCGCAGCACAGAGGTACTGGATAAGCTTTTCAGTGAACAGCTTAAAAGACTCCGTACGGACCATATTGATTTTTATCTTATGCATATGATGGCTGACATAAAAATATGGGAACGGCTGAAGAGCATAGGTATAGAAAAGTGGATAGAAGATAAAAAGGCAAGCGGAGCCATCCGTCAGATAGGCTTCTCATACCACGGAAATTCAGAAATGTTCTGTAAAATGGTGGATGCTTACGACTGGGATATGTGTCTGATACAGTATAACTATATGGATGAGCATACTCAGGCAGGTCGTAAAGGTCTGAATCACGCGCACGAAAAAGGTATCCCTGTTATGATTATGGAGCCTCTTCGCGGAGGAAAGCTGGTAAATAATTTACCGGCAGAGGCGGAAAAGATTTTCGGTGAGCATCCTGTTCAGCATACTCCTGCACAGTGGGCTTTCCGCTGGCTGTGGAATCAGCCTGAGGTTTCGGTAGTGCTGTCGGGTATGAATTCGGATGAAATGGTGGACGATAACATTAAAACAGCTTCCGAAACAGAAATCGGAGAGCTCACTCAGCAGGATGAAGATATGCTGAAAAAAGTCGTAAGAGCCATAAACGCGAAAATGAAGGTTCCCTGTACAGGATGCAGTTACTGTATGCCTTGTCCGCAGAAGGTGAATATCAGCGGAACATTTTCTGCATATAACCGACGCTATGCAAACGGTAAAATAAAAGGCCTTGCCGAGTACATAAAGTGTACTTCGGACAAAGAATATGCACCTGCTTCAGCCTGTATAGGCTGCGGAAAATGTGAAAGTCACTGCCCACAGTCCATTGAGATAAGAAAACAGCTTCAGGAAGCTGAAAAAGAGTTAGAAACTCCTTTATATAATTCTGCTCTTAAGGCTGTGTCTCTTTTCAAGAAAAGCAAATAATTTTGTCGCTTCGATTTGAGTTAAAGACAAGGCGGTGCAGTTTGTATAAAACCTATGTGTCATTTTGTCGGATTATAATATATAAATTTACATTATTATTGAAAAAAACTGACGGTTTGTGATATTCTGAGAGTATAAATATTAAGGAGAGATTTGTTATGGCTAAGACTAAAAAGTGTAAAAAAGGTTACATTGTTTTTCTTTCTGCAGTTCTTGTTATTGCGGCTGTAATTGCAGGAGCTAACTATATGATGCTACAGAATCTTATTGAAAAAGGTAACTCCTACAGTAAGGTTGAAATTGAAAATCAGCTTGTACCTCAGAAGGACGAAAACGGCAACTGGTATTTCACCACTGACAGAGAATTCAAGGTAATGCATCTGACGGATATTCACATCGGCGGCGGTTTTATGTCAAAGGATGTGGATGAAAAGGCTCTCAACGCTGTAGCAGCTATGGTAACCAAGGAAAAGCCTGACCTTGTTATTGCGACGGGTGATATTGCGTTTCCCGTACCCTATACTGCAGGCACCTTCAATAACCGTACCGGTGCCAAGGCTTTCGCTAACCTTATGGAAAGTCTCGGTGTGTACTGGGATGTGACCTTCGGCAACCACGATGCTGAGGCATATTCTTATTTCGACAGAGAAGCTATGGGCGATTTTTATGAAAATGAAGAGTTTGAATACTGCCTTTTCCGGAAAGGTCCCGAGGATGTCGACGGCTACGGAAATCACGTTATAGAGGTTAAAAATTCTGAGGGCATCATTACCCAGGCTTTGGTGCTTATCGATTCACAGGCTTATATAAAGGATAATATTATAGAAAGCATCAAGGGTACATACGATAACATTCATCCCAATCAGGTAGAATGGTATGAGTCTGAAATTAAAAGAATGAACAGCGAAAACGAAAAAATATCCGAAAAGACAGATACAGTAAAATCTCTCGCATTTTTCCATATACCCTTGACCGAAATGCTTGACGGCTGGAATGAGCTCAGCGGAAATGATTATAAGGATACAGAAAATGTTTCTTACATTGAAGGTATAATGGGTGAGGGCGGCAAAAAGGTTTACTGCGGTCTCGGTGAGGATGAAATGTTCGAAAAGATGCTTGAACTCGGCTCTACCAAGGCTATGTTCAACGGTCACGACCATCTGAACAGCATCACCTTTGATTATAAAGGCATTAAGTTCAGCTATGGCTACAGCATCGACTACTTCGCTTATTCTGGCATCGATAAGCTCGGCTCACAGAGAGGCTGTACTATGATTACCTGTAAGCCTGACACGACCTTTGCTATCGATAAATATAATTATTATTCCGACAGATATTCCCTGGAGGGCTTCGTACGTGAGGATGTAACCATGCAGTTCGAAAATGTTACCATCGTACCTGATGAGAACGGAATGTGAGGAAGAATATTATGAAAAAAATAAGTAAATTTATTTCAGTATTACTCTCTTTTGTTATGTTGATGTCCGTCTGCAGTGCTTCTGTGTCTGCGGTCGGAGAAAAAGAGAAGGAAAATAACTACCCCTTTATCCTTGTTCACGGTCTCGGCGGCTGGGGACAGTATGATGCCATTACCGAAACCTATCCCTACTGGGGAGCAGGTGCAGGAATGAGTGAGGGTAAAGGCGACTTCGTAAAGCTTCTCGGTGATAACGGCTATGAGGCCTATGCAGTTTCTGTCGGTCCCGTAAACAGTGCCTGGGACAGAGCCTGTGAGATTTATGCACAGCTTACTGGTACCGTCGTTGACTACGGTGAAGCACACTCCGCAGTTCATAATCACGCACGCTTCGGCAGAAGCTTCGAGGGTAAGGCTCTCATGGGCAGAATATGGTCTCCCGATGAGCCGCTGAATTTGGTAGGTCACTCCTTCGGTGGCCCCGCAAGCAGACTTTTTGCATCTCTTATGGCATTCGGTGATGAAGCAGAAATAGCTGCCACAGGTAAAGATACCTCACCTCTTTTCACAGGAGGACACAGTGAGGCTGTTCACAGCGTAATTACTCTTTCAGGCTGTCACAACGGCTCACAGATATCTAATCTTATAGTTGACACTGTGGTTCCTCTTTTCTTTATCGCAGTTATGGTAAGTCTGTCTGCTGCCGGCGGAAATAACAGCGACAGTATGTATTCTGATTTTGCACTTTCACATTTCGGACTTACACCCGATGAAACCGGTGAGAAGGTAAAATTCAGCCTCGGCAGAATCTTTAATTATATAAAGTCGAGGGATAATGCAGGTGTGGATCTTACATTAGGAGGCTCTCAGGAGCTTAATAAAAAAATCAGAATGAATCCTGATACCTATTATTACTCTGTTTCGGGTACCGTTACGGAAGAAAATAAATGGGGTTTACAGGAAAAGACTCATGAAACTGCATCGATTTTTGATGCTACTACATGGCTTCTTATGCGCAGTCAGGGACTCGTTATCGACGGCATATTTATGGACAAGGAATGGGCAAATAATGACGGTATGGTGCCTCTGAAAAGTGCTCTCTTTCCTCTGGACGAAAAGGATAATGCCTTCCCTTATGAGGAGGCTCTTATCAGTAACAGCATAAAGCCGGGCTCCTGGTATTATCTTGATACGATTTACGGTATGGATCACGGTGACTACTGCGGAACTACCGACGATTACCCGGAAGGTTATGAAAAATTCTGGCTTGATCTGGCACAGATGGCTACTGTAAGATAAAAGCTTTGGTTCCGTAAACTAAGAATATAAATATGATTAGCGAAAAACTCAGTAAAAAGAACCGGTTTATAATGACTCTGTTCTGTTTTATGAGAGGTATTGCCTGAAATGCGTAGAATATGTATTTCAATGCTGTGCGAGGTGTTAAAATGAGTGAATGGAAATTTTATACATCGAAGGAAATAAAGCCTGAAGGCTGGCTTCGCCGTCAGCTCGAAATTCAGGCGGAGGGACTCAGCGGTAATCTTCATAAAATATGGCCCGACATCAGAGACAGTGCCTGGATAGGCGGTAAATGTGAGGGCTGGGAAAGAGTACCTTACTGGCTTGACGGATTTATTCCTCTGGCGTATCTTCTCGGAAACGAAGAAATGATCGGAACCGTAAAAAAATATATCGGTGCTATCGTTTCAGCTCAACAGGAAGACGGTTGGATTTGTCCATGTAAGAAGAAAGAGAGAGCCGGATATGATACCTGGGCAGTTCAGCTTATCTGTAAAACCCTCAAGGTTTATTATGAGTGCTCGGCAGACGAAAGAATTCCTGATGTTATCTACAGGGTTATGAAAAACTACTACGAAATGCTCCGTAGCGGTGAAGCGAAGCTTTTCAGCTGGGGAAAATACAGGTGGTTTGAATCTTTCATTTCGCTGAACTTTCTCTGGGAAAAATACGGTGAGGAGTGGATACGCGATCTTGCGAAAATAATAAAAAAGCAGGGCTTCGATTATATGACGGCAACCTATAAATGGCTCAAACCGAGTCACAAATGGCAGATGGATACCCATATAGTAAATATATGTATGATGCTGAAAAGTGAAGCAGTTTCGTATAAGCTTCTCGGAGAAAGATACACAGACAGAGCGGAAAGGTTCCGTGAAATTCTTGACCGATATAACGGTACTGCCTTCGAAGGCTTTACGGGAGACGAGGTTCTTTCGGGCATTGATCCCACGAGAGGTACCGAGCTTTGTGCCTTAGTGGAGCAGATGTATTCCTACGAAGAGATGTTTGCTCATACAGGCGACAGAAAATGGGCAGAAAGACTGGAGGTTCTCGCTTTCAATGCTCTTCCCGCCACACTCAGTGAGGATATGTGGACTCATCAGTATGTTCAGCAGGTTAACCAGATAGCCTGCCGGAAGACGATGATAATGGCACCCTGGAGTACAAACGGACCTTATGCACATACCTTCGGTCTCGAACCGAATTACGGATGCTGTACGGCTAATTTCAGTCAGGGTTGGCCTAAGCTTGCACTTGTACCGTTTTTGCATAAGGAAAACAAGATTATCAATGCACTTATGCTTCCTTCGGTTCTTCAGGCAGAAGGGGTCAGGATAAAACTCGAAACAAACTATCCCTTCGAAAATAAAATGCATTATTACATAGATGCGGAAAAGGATTTCGATTTAATTATCCGTGTTCCGTCCTTTGCGGAAAATCTCAGTGTTAACGGTGAGGAAAAGGAAACGGGGGACATTACCGTTTTGGTAAAAGAGGGCAGAACAGAAATCTCTCTTGAATTTGATACTAAGCCTTATTTGAAAAAGAGAACAAACGACCTTTATGTTTTACAGATGGGCTCCCTGCTTTTCTCAGTTCCCGTCGCTTACGAAAAGCAAATGAAAGAATATACGCGGAAAGGCGTCGAACGCAAATTCCCGTACTGTGACTATCAGTTTATACCGAAAACACCCTGGAATTACGGTTATTCCGGTGATGAGTTTGAAGTCAGCTTCAACGGAATAGGGGACATACCTTTCTCTCAGGATAATTCACCTGTAACGATAAAGGTGAAAATGCGACAGATTGACTGGGGAGTGAAAATTCCCTACAGAAGTATCTGCAGAAAAACACCCAAGTCACTCGCACCTGTTTCCGAGGTTCAGGAAATCGGGTTGTGTCCCTACGGATGTACCCGTCTGAGAATGACGGAAATGCCGATAGTCCGATAAATAATAAGGCGCTTCTGATAAATTCAGAGGCGCTTAATTTGATGCATTTATGCGTGGAAATTAACTCACAGTTCTACGAACAAGCAGTGCCACAATAAAATAGGCGAGCTCTACGTAGACCGAATAATGTTGGCAGCAGCTTAAAAGAATAGCAAAAAACAAACACCTAAAAGTTTTCGAACCGTTTACGTGTAGCGTGGCGTGTAATGTTATGAGATAATTCAGTGCCTCTTTTTGGGGAAAGTCAGTAATAGCCCCTAAAAGTGGTAGAACAAACCACCGGTGAGAATTGAACCGGTGGTTATAATCTTATTTGATTGTGACAGTTACATTATCATCATCGAGTCCGCTGTTATAAAGCAGAGGCTCGATAAATTCAGAAAGGCTGTAACCGCCTAAAAGCTTTCTTAAATCGAATCGGAAAGCAGATGCCAGCTTTTCGATTTTTTGCATACTTCCCATCATAATTTTATACTCTGCGGTATCGGGGGAGAAGGGGGCATTACCGCGATAAAGATTAGCCACTATATTCATAATCAGATCTACTAACTTTTTATCCTTGTCCTGTGCATAGTCGCTTTCTTTGAGATCGTGATATTTCTTTGAAAACTTTGCTGCTTTGCCGTAGGTGAGTCCGTTAAGCTTTCTGCCGAGGAACATAACTGTTTTGGGATGCTTCAGAATCAGATCCTTTGGAAGTGAAATGCCGCCTTCAGTGTTTGCGAAGGCCTCTACGTCGTGTTCCATATTGTAGGGAATACCTTCGATTATTCCGAGAAAGCCCTTTCTGGCGTATTCGGTGAATGTCATACCGAGGTCAGGAAGCTCCATATCTATAGTGCGGATATCTGCAGTGCCTTTTTCTGTGTCAAGAGTAATCTTTCTCATTTTCGGCGGGAAGCCTGAGAGGGAGGAGGTCTGTACGCTGTAAAGGCTGTTCCCTTTTTCGCTGATGATTTCTTTCATGCACTGGATGTGGGTGTGACCGCTGAAGAAAAGTCTTACACCCATATCTGCCAGCTCCTTGGCTCTTTTTTCGCCTTCGAAGAAGGTGTTTCCTTTGCCCATTACCTCGTAAGCGGGAGAGGGGGTGACTATGGGACGGTGTGTGCCGCATATTACGGTTCCGCCGTTTTCTTTTATTTTCTTAACATGAGCTTCTACCCATTCCATCAGACCGTCGGAGAAAACAGGAGCGCGGTGATGCTGCTCAGAAGCGGTGTCATAGCCCATCGCTATGTAATAAAGGCCGGGTAAAATTTCGGCAATATATGTAGTGTCGTCTGTGTAGGTGTCGAAGCCTCTGTCCCTGCCGAAGGGGTAGTACATCTGTACGACCTCTTCTCTGGGAAGATGTACGGCAGGGATTTTTTCACCATTTTCATCTATGCTGTAAATGAAAAACTCAGGATAGTCGTGGCTGTCACTTACTACGAAGGGGTTTCCTCCCTTTTCTGTGAATTCACGCAGTAAATCACGGACCTCTATGTGGCTGTATTCATCACCGTGATTGGTAAGGTCACCTGTGATTATCACAGTGCTCGTATCCTCATCCTTTTCGACTATAGAGAGGGCTTTTTTGAATGCTTCTTCACTTTTAAGAATACATATCTGTGTGCTCGGCTGAGGAAAAGTGCGCCAGTCACAGGCGAAATTCTTTTTGCTGTAATAGTGTACATCTGTGATATGATAAAAGCTGTAAATCATATTTTTCTCCTTTCTCTGACTTATATCATCGACATAAATATACCACAAAAAAACATAAACTTCAATAATTTTATATTAAAGCATCGAAACAACAATAAACAGATGTATTATTCAAAAATGCATTTTACAGATGTATGTTATTTTTCTATTTTAGTTATTGATAAAATGTTAACAGAATGATATACTTATGAACATGAGAGTTCCCTGGAGCAAAACCGTCGTGCATCAGGGTGTTTTTTCGCAAGAAAAAACAGTTAAACTTTATTCGCAGATTAAAAATCGGGATGGTAATCAGTGTATAATCACAGTTATTGAAGATTATGAATTTGATGCTGCCGCTGCAGTTGAAGTTGATGGTTGGTATTCCTTCGGTCATGTTGTTGACAAGAAGATCACAATCGACCTTAACGGTAAGACTCTTAAGTTCAACGGCAACACTCCTGATGTTGTTCTCGGCGTTGTAAGCGTTGACGGTACAGGTGATGTTACACTTGTTGATTCTTCAGAGGCTCAGACAGGTGCTTTAGAGCTGACAGCCGGCGATGCAGGTGTTTACTCTCTTCTTTGCACATATGAAGACGAAGCAAAGCTTACAGTTGAAAGCGGTCGCTATGCAACTGATAAAGTTAAGGAAGGCTGGTCTTTAATTTACTCATCAGGTAGCGAAAAAGTTACTGTTAACGGCGGTGACTTCTATCTCGGTAACGCTGATTATGACTATTGGTGGACAAATAACCCCGAATTATATGCATGGATTTTCAACGCTCACGGTGACGGTATGAAGGTTATCAATGTTACAGGCGGTACCTACAATGCAGATCCTACTCACTATCACGGTGAGGTAAGATATCCCACTTGTATAGGTCCTGTTGAAATTGCAGAGGATGTTTGGGAAGTTACTGATTCTCATACTCCCGGTGCTCCCGCTACATGTCAGGTTGCTCAGACCTGCACAGTTTGTGGTGCAGAACTTGAAGGTATCAAGGCTTGTGAATTTGTTAATTATGTAGATAGCAGCGCAGCAACTTGCTATGCAGATGCTACAAAGACTGCTTCATGTGAATACGGCTGCGGCAGAACTCACACTATAGCAGTTGAAGGCACAAGACTCAACCACGCTGATGCTGACGGTGACAAGTGCTGCGATAGCTGCGGTAGCGATTACTGCAGCATCTGCGGTAAGATCCATGAAAGCTTCTTAGCTGACATCATCTGCTTACTCACAGAGTTCTTCAACCTCATTACTTCATTTGTAAAGAGCGCATTCTAATTGATTGTTAAATCTTTCGACGGTATAAACGGCGGACACTTCGGTGTCCGCTGTTTGATTTTTATCACCTTTAAATCTCTTGACACCGTCGTGGATAAGCTTTATAATGTAAAACAGAATATATACTAAACGCGGTGAAACTATGAAAAAAACTAAAGTAAATAAAGCCGGACCTGCTCAAAGCTTTAATCCGATAAATATTTATCTCGATCTTGTGATGCTCGGCTTACCGCTGATTGTAACTAAAGGCTTTACGAATATCACAGAAACGAAAAGCGTTTATTTTTTAGCTTTAAGTCTTTTACTTATCGTTCCGATGGGGATATACTTAATTTCTCAGGTGCTAAAAAATAAAGGCTTAAAGGCTGATTTTTCTCTTGTCGATTATGCGACAGGAATTTTCGGTATAATATGTCTTTTGTCC
Organism: uncultured Clostridia bacterium; assembly: GCA_937901145.1. Taxonomy (GTDB): domain Bacteria; phylum Bacillota; class Clostridia; order Oscillospirales; family Acutalibacteraceae; genus UBA6857. The sequence continues at coordinate 24,092 of CALCHE010000091.1, read as the reverse complement.
GCTGTTCTTTCTGAGTATCAGTCCGATGTATGGATAGGGCAGAAGTCAAGATATCAGGGTGCGCTGATAATTCTGATTTATATTCTCGTTTATTTTACAGTATCGAGACATTATCTGCCTTCACAGAGCTTTCTGCTTTGCTCACTCGTTGCATTTTCTCTTGTATCATTTTTCGGTGTGCTTAACTGTTTCGACATCGACATTCTCGGCTTTTACGGAGAGCTTCCGATGAAGTATAAGCAGGCTTACATATCTACCGTCGGCAATGTGAACTTTTACAGCAGTTATATGTGTCTGATTTTTCCACTGATAGTGTGTGGCTTCTGTCAGACGAAAAACAGAATGAGTCAGATTATTTACATCACATCACTTATTGTTGGCTCCTTCGGAATAATGGTGACCTCCAGCGAAAGCTTTGTAATCGGCTTTGTTCTTTCTTTGGTGATGGTACCGCTGTTTATTTCCGAAGATAAAGAAATGCTTAAAAAGTTTTTCCTCAGCATAATAATAGTGATTCTGTCTGCTCAGGTATTTTTGCTTATTTATAAAGCTGCCGATAAGCCGAATATAGAGCTTTCCGCTCTTCTCGGTATTATCACTTCACCCTTGATTACAGCTTTAATGCTGGTTGTCTGCGGTCTGATATATTTTATCTTTACTAAAAAAGAGATATCGCTGATTTTTTTCAGAAAAGTTTATACCGTATTTTTTGCTGTAGTTATTTCTGCTCTGATTCTTTGTACTCTTTTAGCTAACACAGTAGGTATCGGTGCTCTGGACAGTGTGTTCAGAATTACTGACAGCTGGGGTACATACCGAGGCGAAATATGGAAGCAGTGTATTGATGTGTTCGGAGATTTTTCACTCAAGGAAAAGCTTTTCGGTGTCGGACCCGAAGCGCTTTACAGAGTTGTCAGTGCATCTGAGGTGCACGGAGAGAGAATACTTGACCAGGCACATAATGAGTATTTACAGTATCTGCTCACTACAGGTATTTTCGGATGTATGTCTTATTTGTTCCTCATCGGTTCGATTGCTTTTGCTGTTATAAAAAAGCTGAGAAAAAATACTCTTGCCGTGGCTTTACTCACAGGCCTCGTTTCCTATTGGGTGCAGGCATCGGTGAATATCGCACAGCCCTTTACGACACCGATTATGTATATTTTCATAGCAGTTATAGGCGGTATGCTTTATAATGAAGAAAGAAAATGCAATAAATTACCGTAATTTTTACGGAAAAAAGGAGAATAAAAATGAAAACTAAAACGGAAAAAAAGGCTTCGGGTCTTACCCTGAAGCATAAGATCGGCTACGGTCTCGGTGATGCAGGCGGATGTATGAGCTTTGCCATTATGGGAAGCACCTTCGCTATGTACTGCACCGATGCGCTTAAGGTTGACACAGATTTACTTGCTGTTCTGCTCGTAATATGGAATGTATGGGACTTCATCAATGATCCGCTTATGGGTGCTTTTATGGATAAGGCATTCGCTAAAAAGAACAATCCTAAAGGCAAATTCCGTCCCTGGCTTCTCAGAAGCGCACCGCTCATCTGCGTCAGCTTCATAGCTCTCTGGTCAGTACCTTCTCTTTTCGAAGGACTTTCTCTTGTTTGCGTTCTTTTCGGACTCAAAATACTCTATGAAGGCGCATATACTATGTTTAATATCCCCATGGGCTCACTTCTTTCTGCTATGGCGGACAATGATAAGGACAGAGCAACTCTTTCCTCTGCACGCGGCTTCGGTTCAGCCGTAGGTAATGCAGTTCCCGTGATGCTTATGCCTATGCTTATCGAAAAGTACGGTCAGACTAATGCCAAAGGTTATGCCATAGGTGCTGCTATCTGTGCTGCTATCGGATTTGCTATGTGTCTTGGTCATTATGCTATGACTGAGGAAAGAACCACTCCTGTAAATGTCAGTCAGGATCAGCAGAACATAAAGGTAACGGATATTCTTAATGTTTTCCGTGTGAACAGACCTTTTCTGGCACTGTGCATTCACGGTCTTTGTATATGTATGATGCAGTATGTGAGTAACACCCTTACAAACTATCTTTTCTCGGTGGTTTACGGTGATCTGACTCTCGTTTCCAAGGGTATGATTATTTCTGCACCCTTTATGACAGTCACACTTTTAGGCGGTCCCTTCTTCGCTAAAAAGTTCGGACTCGAAAAGTTCATCCGTTTCGGACTCATTTCAGGCTCAGCTATGTACATCGGACTTTTCGTTCTTCATATGATTACGGATGTTAATCCTTATGTTCACATCATTCTCAGTAACTCAGCCATGGGTCTTGCCAGTGTGTCCATTTATATGCAGTGGGGTCTTGTCAGTGAAGCCATTGACTATAATGAAATGATTACAGGTAAAAGAACTGAAGGCTCCATCTACGGCACCTTTAACCTTTCACGCCGTGTAGGTCAGACTATCGGTAACTCCTCAGCAGTTCTTATGCTCGGCTGGATAGGCTATAATGGTGGCCTTACCGTACAGCCTGCAGCTACCGTTTCCGGTATCAAGATTATAGCAGTGCTTCTTCCCGGTATCTTTGTTCTCGGTTCGTGGGCAGCCTTTAAATTCCTGTGGAGAATGGACTCAGAGACAAAACATAAAATCGACGAATTCAAAAAAGCACAGAAGGAACAGTAATTTATGAGTAAAATAATTTCTACTCCCTGCGGGGAAATAAAAGGTACGGATTCTGACGGAGCAGTTGACTTCAGGGGTATCCGTTATGCCACCTGTAAAAGATGGACTTATCCTGAGATAGTCACTCAGTGGGAGGGTGTCTATGATGCCACAGCTTACGGTAACTGCTCTTATCAGCCGAGAGCCTTTTATAACGAAGAGGAAAACCCCGGCAAGATATTCTATTATAACGAGTTCCGTAAGGGAGAGACCTATACTTACGATGAGGATTGCCTTTTTCTGAATATCCGTACACCTGAGAATTTCACACCCGACAGTAAGCTTCCTGTTTTAGTGTATATTCACGGCGGCGGTTTTACAGGCGGATGCGGTCACGAAAAGCATTTCGACGGGCCTGTATGGGCGAAAAAAGGTGTTATTTCCGTAACGGTGAATTACCGTCTCGGGCCTATGGGTTTTATCTGTCTGCCTGAGCTGAAAGCTGAAGCAGGTCACACAGGAAATTACGGACTTTTTGATCAGATTACCGCTATCAGATGGGTAAAGGATAATATTTCAGCCTTTGGCGGTGACGGTGATAAGATAACGATTATGGGGCAGAGTGCAGGTGCTATGAGTGTTCAGCATCTCTGTCAGAGTGACCTTACCGACGGACTTTTCCGTTCAGCCGTAATGTCAAGCGGTGTGGGCATGGGCTCCTTTATGACAAGTACACCTGAAAAGAAATATGACTTCTGGAAAGAGGTTATGAAAAACACAGGAGCGAAAACTTTGGAAGAATTCCGTGAGGTTCCTCCCGAAATTCTTTTCCGTGAATGGAAAAAGACAAAGTGCTCAGCAATGTCTGCCGTACCTGTAAAAGACGGAATACTCATTAAAGACGGTGCAAAGCCGAAAAATATCCCTTATATGGTCGGCTCCACAAGTCATGATATGGCACCTGCCGTGCTTTATTTCCTGACAAAAAGCTGGGCGAAGAAAAACGGAGCCTATATGTGGATGTTCGGCAGAATGCTTCCCGGTGACGATAAGGGAGCCTGGCACAGCAGTGACCTGTGGTACTGGTTCGGTACGCTGAAAAACTGCTGGCGACCGATGGATAAAACTGACCACGCTATAAGCGAGGATATGACCGATTATCTTTGTAATTTCGTTAAAAACGGAAATCCGGGCGGTGATGATAAAAATCTTCTCGTTTGGGATAAATGTAAAAGCAACAAAGAAGTTATGTCCTTCGGTGATGCTGTTTCATCAAACGGTAAGCTTAAAATGAGTAAGCTCATATACAATACTCTTACAACTAAGCCTGTCGGTGAATAAATAAAAACGCTCACATCATATCGGTGTGAGCATTTTTTGCATCCCCGCATATAATAACCGAGGGGTGATATTATGCCTGTAATTCCTTATAACCGTCAGGCGGCAATCGATTATGCGAGAGAATGGGCGTTCAGAAGAAATCCTCGTTTTCTTGACTTCAGTGAAATAGGCGGTGACTGCACCAACTTTGTTTCTCAGTGTCTTTATGCGGGAAGCGGTGTGATGAACTTTACTCCTGTTTACGGCTGGTATTATATTTCTGCTTCGAACCGTACTGCCTCCTGGACAGGTGTGGAATATCTTTATAATTTCCTTGTCTCCAATGAGGGAGTCGGTCCCTTCGGAAGAGAAGTAGGGGAGGATGAAGCGGAAATAGGTGATGTTGTTCAGCTCGGTGATGCTGACGGCGATTTTTACCATACGATAATTATAACCTCTCTTTATCCTGAAATTCTCGTAGCATCCCATTCAAATGATGCATTTGACCGTCCGCTTTCATCCTATGACTATGATGTAGCACGGTTTATTCATATTGACGGTGTAAGAACAGAAGAATAAAAAATAATGTCATCTTGAACGAAGTGAAAGAGCTTTCGTTACACTCAAGATGACATTTTTTTATAAACGGAGATCAGTCTCCTCTGACTATTCTGTAGGTCTGACGGAAATCCTCTTTGCCCCAACCTCTTTCCATAGCCTTATCTATGGCAGATTTGGCGGCTCTCATACCGGGCATATCGAATTCCATTACCTCGCTTATGCGTGAGCAGATGGTGATGTCCTTGCACATATTTTCCAGGGAAAAGGCAGTGGTCCAGTCCTCATTTTTAAGCTTTTCTCTCTGTGCGTTCATATAAAAATTCTGTGCACCGCCTGCGGCTACTGCATCAGCGAAATTGTCGATAGAAATGCCGAGCTTCTGAGCCAGGTTAAGAGTTTCATTTACACCGTTCTGAATCTGTGCGACGAGGGTGTTATGGCATATCTTGGCGGCAAGACCCATACCGTTTTCGCCCATATAAATTACCTTGCTTCCCATATATCCGAGAATGGGCTCGATGATGTCGAATACTTCCTTTTCACAGCCTGCGAGGACACCGAGTGTGCCTGCGATGGCGTCAGCCTTTGAGCGGACTACGGGGCAGTCAGCAAACTGTGCGCCCTTTGCCTTGACCATATTTGCTACCTCTACTGATTTGTCGGGCTCGATGGTGCTCATATCGATGCAGATTTTTCCTTCCTTAAGATAGGGGAGCATTTCAGTATAAGCTTCTTTTACGTGGGCTGAGGTGGGTATCATTGTGATGATGATATCCGCTTTTTCTGCTACCTCGGTGTTTGTGGCACAGCCGACAGCACCAAAGGAAGCGAGCTTATCTATCTGGCTTTGCTTGTGATCGTTACAGTAAACGGTGTCATTGTGCTTTTTTACGATGTTTTCACACATTGATTCACCCATAATTCCTAAACCGATAAATCCTATTTTCATTTGAGTTGCCTCCTTGAATTTTATGAGATAATTATAGTTTTCTTCTTAAAATATGTCAAGAAAAAACTTTACTTAATCATCGGATAGTGATAAAATAGTACACTGAAAGAAGGTAATACAAATGGGAAAAACCTTACAGGGCAAATATTCAATAGATATGTGCAGCGGCTCAATCTTTAAAAAAATGCTGAAATTCGCTCTTCCTCTGATGCTGTCGGGTATACTTCAGCTTCTGTTCAATGCGGCTGATATTATCGTTGTAGGTAATTTTGCGGGTGACGAATCTCTTGCCGCTGTAGGTGCCACGACTACTCTTATAAATCTTATGACAAATCTTTTCATCGGTCTTTCCGTAGGTGTAAATGTTCTTACCGCTAACTACTTCGGTGCAGGTAAGGCTGATGAGGTTAAAGCTACAGTACATACGGCTATGGCCATAAGTATAGTCAGCGGTGTTATTCTGACGGTTATCGGTATAGTCTTTGCTCCGCAGATTCTTCATCTTATGAAGGTTCCCGATGATGTGATCGGACTTTCGGTTATTTATCTGCGTACATATTTCGCAGGTATGATAGCCGTTATGGTATATAACTTCGGCAGTGCAGTTCTTCGTGCGGTAGGAGACACACAGCGTTCACTTTATTTTCTTACGGCTTCGGGTGTGGTGAATGTTGTTCTGAATCTCATTTTCGTAATCGGTTTCCATTGGGGAGTTTTCGGTGTTGGTTTAGCTACAGCAATTTCTCAGGTAGTTTCAGCTGTTCTGGTGGTAATAACGCTTATGAGAGAAAAGAGTGCCATAAAGCTTTCGCTTAAAGCACTCAGAATAGATAAGCATAAACTGCTCAGGATAGTGCAGATAGGTCTTCCTGCAGGACTTCAGGGTATGCTCTTTTCTATTTCTAATCTTCTCATTCAGTCCTCGGTAAATTCCTTCGGTAAAATCGTAATTGCAGGTAATTCAGCATCTGCCAATGTAGAGGGCTTCGCCTTTACGGCGATGAACGCTTTTCATCAGGGTGCTGTCGCCTTTATGGGACAGAATAAGGGTGCCGGAAGGTACGACCGCCTGGGCAAGGTTCTCTCGACATCTCTCATTTATGTTTTTATTACGGGACTTTTCTTTGCAGTAATTTATAATGTTTTCTCCTATGAACTCATCGATCTGTATACTAACAGTGAGGATGTTATTACTGCCGGTGTGACAAGACTTGTTATAATAGCTACCGCGTATTTCCTGGCAGGTATGATGGATGTGGTGGTCGGTGCTATCAGAGGTCTCGGATATTCGGTGGTGCCGATGATCGTTTCTGTTTTCGGCATCTGTATCTTCCGTGTGTTCTGGATTTTCTGCATCTTTTCACAGGAGCAGTATCATACCATCGAGTCTATTTATATCTCTTATCCCATAAGCTGGATACTTACTCTCTCCGTTCAGTTGATATGCTACTTTTACATAAAAGTTAAGTTTATTGACAAAAAGCGGAAGCAGAGCCTTTAATTAACACTTGAAATGTTTCGGATATTATGCTATAATCAGTACGTTCATAAACAGAAAATACTCTAATTAACTTTAGAGTATTTTTTATAATTTATCACTTTAACGAGTTAATTTAATAGCAGATCAGGAAAGGTTGTTTTATAATGATTGATAAAAATATTGATGCTCTGTTTACACAGTGGCTCGAAAATAATAAAGACGAAATAGTAGAAAAGTGGATTGAGCTTGCGAAGATTCCCTCCATTACCTCCGAAAAAGCAGAAAAGGCTCCCTTCGGTGTGGAGTGTGCGAGAGCTCTTAACTATGCTGCATCACTTTTTTCATCAGAGGGAATTGAAAGCAAGGTTTACGATGATGGAGGTTATGCACTTGTTCACTACGGTGAAGGAGAGAAAACCATCGGTCTTTTCAGTCACAGTGATGTAGTTCCTGTGGGCGACGGCTGGCTTTTCACTGAGCCATTTAATCCTGTTATTAAGGACGGCAGTCTTATCGGCAGGGGAGTAGAGGATAACAAATCAGGTATTATTGCATCACTTTGTCTCATAAAGTTTTTAAAGGACAGCGGAATTAATCTTGGCAGCCGAATCGATGCTTTTATAGGCTCTGACGAGGAATGCGGTATGAAGGATATGCTTGCTTATCTCGCCGAGCAGAAAATGCCTGACATTTCTTTCGTTCCCGATGCCGACTTTCCTTGCAGTACAGGTGAAAAGGGTATATGCCACTTATGGGCGAAGAGTGTAAAACCACTCAGAGATATTAAAAAAATCACAGCAGGCGAAGCTTTTAACATTGTTCTTGATAAGATTGAAGCTGAAATTGTCTATAGCGAGGATCTTTATAATGAGCTTAAAGAAAAGCTCAGCGTAAACGAAAAAATCACTCTTTCAGCTGATGAAAACACTATCGTGCTTTTAGCCAAGGGTATTTCAAAGCACGCAAGTATTCCCGAAGGCTCGGAGAATGCGGCACTTACTCTGTTCTCACTTCTGAGCGAATGTGAGAATCTCTGCGAGTGTGACCGTACTATTCTTAAAAATGCTGCTGAAGCCCTTTCCTGCTATTACGGAAAAGGTCTCAATATTCTTCACGAGGATCCGAATTTCGGTAAGACAACCTGCACCAACGGTATGGTAAAAATCGAGGATGAAAAGCTTATGGTTTCCTTTGACATCCGCTACGGTGACACTATGGATGCTGCTTTACTCGAAAGCAATTCAGCCGAAGCACTTGACAGGCTTGGCTTTGAGGTAGTTTATAAGGATAACAGCCCCGGCTTTTCTATCGATAAGGACAGCAAAATCCCTGAGGTACTCGAAGGTATTTTTGCTGAAATTACGGGAGAGTATCAGAAGTCTGTTCTTATGTCGGGCGGCACCTATGCCCGTAAGCTGAAAAATGCTTTTTCTCTCGGCACCAGTGTAATTCTTCCTAACAGAAAAGATAAGGTACTTCAGATGCCTGACGGTCACGGCGGACCTCATCAGCGTGACGAAAGAATTGATATTGACGGATTCTTTACTGCTGTCAGAATTCTTATTCACTATGTTATTGAAAGTGATAAAATAATTAACAACTGAATTGTTGTACAATGATATCGGTTAATAATTGTTAATTTTGACGGAAATTTTCTTTTTAGTATTGAAATTTAACTGATTTTATAGTACAATAAAACGAATATAATCAGATGAAGTAAAAAAGTCAATGTATGATTTTTCATACTGAAAACACAAATCTGGAATAAAAAAATAAGGTGGGTTATTACTGTGAACACAAAAACATTACTCTATGTTTTGAAAAGAGTGGCTCTTGCAGTTCTTACAGTCTGGGTTGTAATTACAGTCACTTTCTTCGTTATGAGAGCTGTTCCCGGCGGTCCCTTCGCCAGTGAAAAAGCTATCACCCCTGCTGCACAGGCAGCACTTGAGGCTAAATACGGCCTCGACAAGCCTCTTATGGAGCAATATTTCACATATCTTAAGGATATTGTCACCAAATTCGATTTCGGCCCTTCACTCAAGCAGCGTGGTCGTGATGTAATCGATATTATTACCGACGGTCTCAAAACATCTGCTGAGCTCGGCGTTGCCGCTGCCATTATAGCGCTTGTGGTCGGTATTGTTCTTGGTGCTGTTGCCGCACTGAGAAGAAACAAGTTTATCGATAAGTTCATTATGGTGCTTACTACAGCCTTCGTTTCGATGCCATCGTTTATTATGGGCTCGCTTCTGCTTATAATCTTTGCCATTACCCTGCGTGTTTTACCTGCAAACGGTAATGCTGACGGCGGTCTGATTCTGCCCGTAATTACTCTTTCCCTTTATCCTATGGCTTATATCACACGTCTTACCCGTTCATCAATGCTTGATGTGCTCGGACAGGACTACATCCGTACAGCCAAGGCAAAGGGTGTTTCAGGTAACAAGATTATCTTTAAGCACGCACTCAAAAACTCTCTTATTCCTGTTCTGACCTATTTCGGTCCTATGCTTGCTTACATCGTTACAGGCTCTCTTGTTGTTGAACAGATTTTTGCAGTTCCCGGTATCGGCAGAAACTTTGTTAACTCCATCACAAACCGTGACTACACACTGATTATGGGTACAACAATTGTCCTTGCGACACTTATCGTTATTATGAACCTTATAACTGATATTCTTTATAAGGTTGTTGACCCGAGAATCAATCTTGAATAAGGAGGTAAAAGAAAATGAATAAAAAGCCTTTAAGCCTCCATGTTGACGTTGAAAAGCTCGTTCCGGCTACAGAAGAGGAAAAAGAATACATCGTAAAAATGAGACCGTCCTCGACTTTCTTTAAGGACGGTGCCAAAAGATTCCTTAAAAATAAGGTTGCAACCGTTTCTCTTATTGTTGTTCTTATTATTACTCTCACTTCGATTTTCCTTCCCGTGTTCTGGCCTTATTCCTATGAGCAGCAGTTAGGTATTCAGCCCGGTAAACCCGTTGACTCCTCCTATAATAACCTTGCTCCCTTCGAATACGGTAAAACAGAGCAGGCAAAAATCGACGCCGGAGAAAAGGTATTCCCTCATATTTTCGGTACTGACTCCCACGGCAGAGACTATTTCATCCGCGTTGTTTACGGCACAAGAATTTCTTTGGCAGTCGGCTTCTTTGCGAGTCTTATCGTTCTCGTTATCGGTCTTACCATCGGCTCGATTGCCGGTTATTTCGGCGGCAAGATTGACCTTATAATAATGAGAATTATTGATATTATCTATTCACTTCCCGATACTCTTATGGTTATCCTCCTTGCATCTGTTCTCGGTCAGGTCCTGGAGCATGCTATTCAGGGAACAGTTCTCGAAAAGCTCGGCACAAATATGATAAGTCTGTTTATCGTTTTTGCTGTTCTTTACTGGGTATCAATGGCAAGACTTATCAGAGGCCAGATTCTTTCTCTGCGTGAACAGGAATATGTTCTCGCATCTCAGACCACAGGTGCAAAGGGCGGCTGGATTATCAGAAAGCACCTTATTCCCAACTGTATCAGTGTTATTATTATTTCCACTGCTCTTCAGATTCCGAACTCCATTTTCACAGAAAGCTATCTTTCCTTCCTCGGACTCGGTGTTAATGCTCCCATGCCCTCACTCGGCTCTTTGGCCTCTGAGGCTCTCAACGGTATCAACTCCTATCCCTCTCGTCTTGTTTTCCCGGCACTCGTTATTTCACTGGTAGTTCTTTCACTTAACCTTTTCGGTGACGGACTTCGTGACGCATTTGACCCCAAACTTAACAGCTAAGAAAGGAGATTTATAATGGCTTTATTAGAAGTAAACAATTTACAGACCTCCTTTTTTACAGATGCAGGTGAAGTCAAGGCTGTCAACGGCGTTTCTTTCAGTCTGGAAAGAGGTAAGGTTTTAGGTATAGTAGGTGAGTCAGGTTCAGGTAAATCCGTTACAGCCTACTCAATTATGCAGATTTTGGCAGGTACAGGTAAAATTGTCGGCGGCTCCATAAAGCTTGACGGACAGGAGCTTGTAAATGCAGGCGAAAAAGTAATGAAGGATGTCAGAGGTAACAAGGTTTCCATCATCTTCCAGGATCCTATGACCTCTCTCAACCCCACATATACCATCGGCTCACAGCTTAAGGAGGCTATTCTCCTTCATACTGACAGAGATAAGAAGCAGGCCTATGACCGTGCTGTGGAAATGCTCCGTCTGGTTAACGTAAATGAGCCGGAAAAGAGAATGAAGCAGTATCCTCACGAGCTTTCAGGCGGTATGAGACAGAGAGTTATGATTGCTATGGCTCTGGCCTGTGAGCCCGACATTCTCATCGCCGACGAGCCTACCACAGCTCTCGACGTTACCATTCAGGCACAGATACTCGAGCTTATGAAGGATTTGCAGGAAGAGCTCGGTATGGCTATCATTATGATTACTCACGACCTCGGTGTAGTGGCACAGATGTGCGACGAGGTAGTGGTTATGTATGCGGGCTCCATCTGTGAGCAGGGTACAGCTGACGAAATTTTCTATAATCCTCAGCACGAGTACACCAAAGGTCTTATCCGCTCTCTTCCCTCTGCAAACACTGCAGGTCAGAAGCTTAAGCCCATTACAGGTACTCCCATCGACCTTCTCAATATGCCCAAGGGCTGTGCTTTTGCACCCAGATGCGATGCAGCTATGAAAATCTGTATCGATACAAAGCCTGAAAGATTGCAGATTAATGACGATCACGCAGCCGCTTGTTGGATGTGTATAAAAAATGCTCTTGACAACGGCACCATTTCTGTGGATAATAATAGTAAAGGCGGTGACGCCCAATGAGTGAAAACAATAATCAGAACCTTTTAGAGGTTAAAGGACTTAAAAAGTATTTCAACATCAATGTGGGTATGTTTAAGTCAAAGCCTCTCAAGGCGGTTGATGATGTATCCTTCACCATAAAAAAGGGTGAAACTCTCGGTCTTGTAGGTGAGTCAGGTTGCGGTAAAACCACCGTCGGCAGAACCATCCTTAATCTTTACAAGCCTACAGCCGGTGAAATTAAATTCGACGGTAAGGTTATCAAGACAAAATCTGACCTCAATGAGTTCAGAAAAAAGGCTACCATGGTTTTCCAGGATCCTTATTCGTCTCTTAATCCCCGTATGACTGTTTCCGATATTATCGGTGAGCCTTTGGATGTTCATAAGCTCTGTGCCGATAAAAAGGAACGCGAGGAAAGAATCCTCGAGCTTATGGGTCATGTAGGTCTTAACAGTGAGCATGCTTCGAGATACGCTCACGAATTTTCAGGCGGTCAGAGACAGAGAATCGGCATTGCCCGTGCTCTTGCCGTAAATCCCGAATTCATCGTGTGTGATGAGCCTGTTTCCGCACTGGACGTTTCCATTCAGGCACAGGTTATCAATATGTTCGGTGAGCTTCAGCAGCAGTTAGGTCTTACCTATCTTTTCATCGCGCATGACCTTTTAGTTGTCCGTCACATCAGTGACAGAATCGCCGTAATGTATCTCGGAAGAATGGTTGAGCTCGCTGATGCAGCTGAAATTTACGACCATCCGCTTCATCCTTATTCCAAGTCTCTTCTTTCGGCAGTTCCCGTGCCCGATCCTAAAATCGCACGTGCTAACAAGAGAATCGTTTTAAGCGGTGACATTCCCAGCCCTCTCAACGCTCCCTCAGGCTGTCCCTTCAGAACCCGCTGTCAGTATGCTACTGAAAAGTGTGCTCTTTCGATGCCTGAATTCAGAGAGGTTTCATCAGGTCATTTCGTTGCCTGTCACAGAGTAGACGAAATCGGCTGATTTGTTGCAGTCTGACTGCAACACTACATAAGGTTTTAGATGCAGGAGAAAGCATTTAAAATAGAAAAACATTATTTTCAGAAAGGAAGAAAAGAAAATGAAAAAAATTCTCGCTTTACTTATGGCTGTTGTAATGTTATTTACATTAGCCGCATGTGGTGGTAACACCGATGATGATAAGGCACAGTCACTTGCTGTTTGTCTCGCTTCAGAGCCCGACACTCTTGACCCTGCTCTTAACTCCGCTGTTGACGGCGCTACACTCGTTGCACACCTTTTCTCAGGTCTTGCTAAGTGGGCTCAGGACGAAACAGGTAAGCTTGTTATCGTAGCTGACGCTGCTGAAGAACTCGTTGAAGGTGTAGAAAACGAAGACGGTACTGTTACCTACACATACACACTTAAGGAAGGTCTCACATGGTCCGACGGTCAGCCCCTCAAAGCTTCTGACTTCGTATTCTCATGGAACCGTGCAGCATCTCCCGCTCTCGCAGCTGACTACAACTATATGCTCGACGTAGTTAAGGGTTATGCTGAAATGTGGGAAACAAAGGAAACAGGCGAAGTTGACGAAGAAGGCAACCCTGTTGAAGAATTTGTTAACCCCGATGCAAAGCTTGCTGTAGAAGCAACAGACGACAGAACTCTCGTTGTTACTATCAACAATGCAGTTGCATACTGGAATGAGCTTCTTGCATTCCCCACATACTATCCCGTACGTGAAGACGTAGTTGCTTCTGAAAACTGGGCAACTGATCCCGCTACATACGTATGTAACGGTGCTTACACCATCACAGGCTGGGAGCACAACAGTGTTATCACTCTCACAAAGAACGATAAGTACTTCGATGCTGAAAAGGTTACAATGCCTGAAATCAAGTTCTATCTTTCAGACGATGCTAACAACATGCTCGCTAACTACAAGAACGGCGACTGGCTCCTTATCGATGACGTTCCCACAAATGACATCGCTACTCTCAAGACAGAATATCCTGAAGAATTCGTAGTTGCAGGTCAGATCGGTACATACTATGTATCATGGAACATCAACGAAAACATCCTTCCCGCTTCCTCAACCCTTACAGGTATCGAAGCTGAAAAGGCAGAAGCTGAAATCAGAAATGCTTTTGCTCTCGTTCTCGACCGTAACCACATCGTTACTGAAATTTCTCAGGCAGGTGAAGTTCCCGCAGCTTCATTCGTTGCTATGGGTATGACAGACGCTGACGGTTCTGAATTCTATAAGAATGCAGGCTCAAGCGAAGAATTTGACGGTTACTTCAATGCATCTGCTGATGCTTTCGAAGCTAACTTCGCATCTGCAGTAGAAACACTTAAGAAGTACTACAACTATGACGAAGCTACCGCTAAGTTCACAGATGTTCCTGCTCTTACTTACATCTACAACACCAACGATGCTCACAAGGCTATCGCTGAATACATCCAGGGTGCTTTCGCTGCTATCGGCGTAACAGTTAACCTTGAAAACCAGGAATGGAACACATTCCTTAACACACGTAAGAACGGTGAATACAGCGTTGCTCGTAACGGCTGGCTTGCTGACTACAATGATCCCATCTCATTCCTTGATATGTGGACCACAGTTTCCGGTAACAACGACGTTCAGTTCGGTAAGGGCGAACACAAAGACCTTGCTATGTACAGCGTTGACGTAACTGATCTCGGCGTAGACCTTAAGGTTGAAAACGGCACATGGGCAGAAACCTATGATGCTCTTATCACTGAAATCAAGGCTTGTACAAATCTTGAAACACGTTACGGCCTTATGCACGCAGCTGAAGACCTTCTTATGTCCACAGGCTGCATCACTCCCATCTACTATTACACAGATATCTATATGATCGATGACAGCGTAGAAGGCTTCTTCGCTAACCCCCTCGGTTACAAGTACTTCATGTACACAACTATTAAATAATAGTAAAGCGGAATAATTTTCAGTCCCGGTGCTTCGGCATCGGGACTTTTTCTGTTTACATTCTGTAATTTTTGTGTTATCATGGTTTCATAAAGGAGTGTGACGGATATGAATGAGAAAGAGAAAATGACTCTTGCCAAAAAGTATATAGACTACCTTTCACGAGGTTTTAATCCTTTAGATGAGTCTCCTGTAAAAAATGATGATGTTGTAAGAAATGAAAGAATTTCACGCTGTCTTATGTATGTATCGGAGGTTTTAGGCGAGGTAATCGATAAAGGGTTGGCAGAGGAAAGAAAGCCTCATCCTGAAAGACGCGGAAAGAAAGAGGAGTTTTATCTTTCTGAGGAGGCAAGAAAGAGATTTAATCTTTCCGATTCACCGCTTACGGCTTCTGGATTAGCCAAGGGTCTGTCTGATCTTAGAGATGAATATTTATATAAAGTGCTCAGTGGAGCATCTGTAACTGAGTGGTTGGCGGGAATGGGATTTCTCGATGAAAAAATTACCGAAGAGGGCAGAACACGTTACTTCGTTACCAAGGAAGGGGCAGAGATTGGCATTTTTTCTGAAAAGCGTGTGTCTCAGAATAATACCATATACTTTATAATTCTGTTTAATAAGTCTGCTCAGCAGTTTGTAGTAGATAATTTGGATGCAGTTATTGAGCACAACAGGGTGAGATCTGTGATGCAGAAGGCTAAAAGACAGGAAAACAAAGCCTTTAAAAAGTATAGAAACCGTGATATAGCTGATGAGATAATAGCGGACCTTCATAGCGCAGGCGCTACCATTGACGATATTGTTTACTCAACTGATTTAGATGAGAATACGGTCTTAAGCAAAATGAAGAAAATGAATATAATATAAAAAAGAGGCTTCAAGGCCTCTTTTCATTTTATTTTTTTTCGAGTGTGTATTTCAGTTTTTCTTTCTTTTCCTCGCTCATTTCACATAAGGGGAGTCTCAGCACTCCTGTATCCATATCCAGGCACTTCATAGCATATTTTACGGGGACAGGGTTTACATCACAGAATAATGCTTCGATTAGGTCAATTACCTTCATCTGCATCTGTCTGCTTTTTTCGGTGTTACCGTTGATGCCTTCCACAGTCATTTCGTGAGTGAATTCAGGCATTATATTAGCCAGTACGGAAATTACACCCTTGCAGCCACAGGCGACAGCGGGACATATCATATCATCGTTACCGATGTAAAAGTCGAGCCTATCCTCGCACAGATTAATTGATTTTATGAGTTTTGCTATATTTGAATCGGCTTCCTTTACACCGCAGATGTTATTATGCTCGGAGAGCCTTCTGTAGGTTTCGGGAAGTATGTTCATTCCTGTTCGTGAGGGAACATTGTAAACAATTATCGGCTTATCTGCTTCATCGGCTAAAGCATAATAATGTTTTACAAGACCCTCCTGTGAGGTTTTATTGTAGTAGGGGGTAACGGAAAGATGAGCGTCAATTCCTGTCTTTTCCGCCTCTTTTATCAGCGAAAGGGAAAAAGAAGTACTATTACTGCCTGTGCCGCCGATGATGGGTACACGCCCCCGTGCAATCTCCACTGCCGTAGAAAAAAGATTAAGTCTTTCATAAACAGTAAGTGTTGAACCTTCACCGGTAGTTCCGCAGACAATAATAGCATCCGTCTTATTTTCAATATGAAATTCTACGAGTTTTTCAAATCCTCTTGTATCGATTTTACCATCCTTATCAAAGGGAGTTATAAGAGCAACTCCGCTGCCGATAAAGACAGGCTTCATTGAAAAACCTCCTTATGTTATGGGATTATTAATCCATATAACCCTCAGCGCAGAGAAGCTCAGCTAAAAGAACTGCACCGCCTGCTGCACCTCTGAGAGTATTGTGTGAAAGGCATACGAATTTGTAGTCGTACTGACTGTCCTCACGGAGTCTGCCGATAGAAACAGCCATACCGTTTTCGAGGTTACGGTTAAGTTTGGTCTGAGGCATATTGTCCTCAGTGAAATAGTGGAGGAACTTTTTGGGAGCGGAGGGAAGCTCTAATTCCTGAGCTCTGCCTGCGAAGCTGTCCCAAACCTTGATAATTTCTTCTTTTGAAGGCTTTTTGCCGTCCTCGAAGCGCATAAATACAGCACCCATATGACCGTCAGAAACAGGAACTCTGATGCACTGTGCAGTAAATGCGGGAGATGTGGCATTTACGATAACGTCGTTTTCTACCTTGCCCCAGATTTTAAGAGGCTCCTGTTCACTCTTTTCTTCTTCGCCGCCGATGAAGGGGATAACATTATCCACCATTTCGGGCCAGCTTTCGAAGGTTTTACCTGCACCTGAAATAGCCTGATAGGTGCAAACGAGAACTTCCTTAACACCGAATTCTTTATCAAGAGGGTAGATAGCGGGAACATAGCTCTGGAGTGAGCAGTTTGACTTAACTGCTACGAAGCCCTTCTTTGTGCCGAGTCTCTTTCTCTGGCTTTCGATTACCTTGATGTGATCAGCGTTGATTTCGGGCACTACCATGGGTACGTCTGCTGTACCTCTGTGAGCACTGTTATTGGAAACAACAGGACACTCTTCCTTGGCATAAGCCTCTTCTAAAGCCTTGATTTCATCCTTTTTCATATCAACTGCGCAGAAAACGAAATCAACTGAAGCAGCGATTTCCTTAATGTCATCAGTCGCATTTTTGATGATAAGGTTCTTCATGCTTTCGGGCATGGGAACGGGCATTCTCCATCTTTCACCGACAGCCTCTTCATAGGTTTTGCCTGCGGAACGTCCGCTGGCTGCGAGAGTAACCACATCAAACCAGGGATGACCGTCGAGGATGGTTGCGAAGCGCTGACCTACCATACCTGTGGCACCGATAATACCTACCTTATACTTTTTCATAAAAACACCTCTATTTTTATCCAAAATTTATACTTATTATTTTGCATAAAACTGTTGCTTAATTAAGCATTATGCACTATAATAGGTATTAACTTTTATATAATATCACTTATGAATTAAAGTGTCAATCAATTTTTACAAGTTTGTGAAAGGATTTAAGATGAATAAATCAGATTTTTTCTATGATTTACCCGAAGAGCTTATCGCACAGCATCCTGTAGAACCAAGAGATTCCTCAAGGCTTATGACTGTGGACAAAATAAGCGGTGAATTTCAGCATAAGCATTTTTACGATATTCTCGACGAGCTCAGAGAAGGGGACTGCCTTATTCTTAATAACACCCGTGTTCTTCCTGCTCGTATCTTCGGCATTAAGGACGGTACAGGGGCGAAAGTTGAATTTCTCCTTCTTACTAATAAGGGTGACGACGTTTGGGAGTGTATCACCGGTCCCGGTAAAAGAGCGAAACCCGGCACACGCTTCACCTTCGGTGAGGGCCTTCTTTCTGCTGAGGTTATGGATGTTCTCGAGGGTGGCAACAGACTTGTAAAGTTTTTTTATGAAGGTAACTTCTTTAATGTTCTCGATGAAATCGGACAGATGCCTCTGCCTCCCTATATAACGGAAAAGCTCGAAAACCAGGAAAGATACCAGACTGTCTATTCCAAAGAACTCGGCTCGGCAGCTGCACCTACTGCAGGTCTTCACTTTACAGAGGAGCTGATGAAAAAAATAGAGGCTAAGGGCGTAAAGATTGGTTATGTCACTCTTCACGTAGGTCTCGGTACCTTCCGTCCTGTCAAGGCGGAGGATATCTCACAGCATATTATGCATTCCGAGCATTATTGGTTACCGAAGGAAACGGCAGAGCTTATAAATGATACTAAAAATAAAGGCGGCAGAGTTATCGCTGTCGGCACCACCAGCTGCCGTACACTTGAATCAGTAGGTACCTTTAAGGGTAAAATCGAAGAAAGTGAAGGCTGGACGGATATTTTTATCTATCCCGGCTATGAGTTCAAATGTATCGATGCTCTTATCACTAATTTCCACCTTCCCGAAAGCACACTCATAATGCTTGTAAGTGCTTTCTGCGGATATGATAATACGATGAATTTTTACAAAAAAGCTGTCGAGGAAAGATACAGATTTTTCTCCTTTGGTGATGCGGTGTTTTTGAGATGATATTGACCAAAATCATATAATATGTTAAAATATGAGTGTAAGCACATATATTTAATACGGAGATAATTATGATAATACGATATTCGAAGGATGCTCTTAAGTTTTTAGCTCGACTTGATAAAAAATCAGTTGAAAGAATAAGGAAAGCTATTGAAGGTCTGACACTTACACCGCCCGTAGGAGATATTAAACTGATGCAGGGCTATACTGATGAACGGAAAAGATTAAGAGTCGGTTCCTGGAGAATAATATATAAATACGGCAAAGATAACGATTTGGAAATTCTTTTCGTGATCGATATCGGAAACCGTGGAGATATTTATAAATAAGGAGGAAAATGTATGTCAAATGTTGCTATGGATGCCGCAAGGCTTCTCGATATGCTTCCAGAAGAAGATAAGCAGTTTGCTTATGAGTTCATAAAAAAGCTTGTTCTTGCCTGGGATCCGGATTTTACAAAGGTTACCTCCGAGGAGGCAAAGCTTATTGCACAGGCTGAAAACAGCGGCTTTGTTGATGAAAGTGAAATTGATTGGGATAATCTCAGCGAGAAGTTTGCTTAACTTATTGAAACGGCGCAGGAGTTCAGTCTCTTGCGTTGCTTTTTGAAGAAATATGGGTTAATTTACAGGACGCAGTAATTTTGAGGTGAAAACTTAATGTTTAAAGTAATCAAAACTAACGATAAAGCACGAAGAAGTGTCTTTGAAACAGTGCACGGAACTGTACAGACTCCGGCATTTATGAATGTTGCTACCTGCGGTGCTATCAAGGGTGCTCTTTCAGCTATTGATTTAAAGGAAATCAAATGTCAGGTTATGCTGTCAAATACCTATCATCTTCACGTAAGACCGGGTGACGGTCTGGTTCGCGAAATGGGCGGTCTTCACGAATTTACCCGATGGGACGGACCTATCCTTACCGACAGCGGCGGATTTCAGGTTTTCTCTTTGGCAGGACTTCGTAAAATCAAAGAAGAGGGCGTAACCTTCAATTCACATATCGACGGCAGAAAGATTTTTATGGGACCCGAGGAAAGTATGCAGATTCAGTCAAATCTTGGCTCAACCATCGCTATGGCATTCGATGAATGTGTGGAAAATCCCGCTAAGTATGAATATGCCAAGGATTCCTGCGCACGTACTGTCAGATGGCTGAAAAGATGTAAGGCTGAAATGGACAGACTGAATTCTCTGCCTGACACAATTAATAAAAATCAGCTTCTTTTCGGTATTAATCAGGGATGCACCTTCGACGACCTAAGAGTCGAGAATATGAAGGAAATCGCCGAATTGGATCTTGACGGCTATGCTATCGGCGGTCTTGCCGTAGGTGAGCCGAAGGAGGATATGTACAGAATTATTTCTGCCGTAGAGCCTTATATGCCAAAGGATAAACCCCGTTATCTGATGGGTGTGGGAACTCCCGGAAATATCATCGAGGCTGTCAGCAGGGGGGTTGACCTTTTCGACTGCGTTATGCCTTCCCGAAATGCCCGCCACGGTCATCTTAATACCTGGAACGGAATCATAAATATCAATAATGCAAAGTACGAAAAGGATGCTCTTCCCATCGACCCTGAATGTGACTGTCCTACCTGCAGAAATTTCAGCCGCTCTTATATCAGACATCTTTTCAAATGTAAAGAGATGCTTGCTATGAGACTTTGCGTAATGCATAATCTTTACTTTTATAACACCCTTATGGAAAAGATAAGAGAAAGCATCGAAAACGGCACCTTTGACGAGTTCAAAGATAAGTATGTGGACTTACTTGACACAAGAATATAAAGAAAAATGTAATTTTTTTCAAAAAAGACTTGCTTTTTTTCTTCTCTTGTGATAATATATTTAGGCATTTGTATCCGTTGCTGTAGCAATGTGGTTCATGCCGGCTGAATTCAGTCAGTATTAAAGCAAGCGGTCCTCTTCTGAGTTATTCGGAATGAACGTGGCAGAATTTAGGAGGAACAAAAAATGGACGCACTCAAACTCATCTCAGACTCAAGCCTTAAGGCTGAAGTACCCGCACTTGACATCGGTAGCACTGTTCGTGTTCACGTAAAAATCCGTGAAGGCGAAAGAGAAAGAATTCAGGTGTTTGAAGGTACCATCATCGCCAAAAAGGGCAGCGGAATCTCATCAACCTTCACAGTTCGCCGTGTATCCTACGGTGTAGGTGTTGAAAGGGTATTCCCCGTTCACTCACCCAACGTTGCTAAGGTTGAAGTTGTCAGAAACGGTAAGGTTCGCAGAAGCAAGCTTTATTACCTTCGTGACAGAGTTGGTAAGTCAGCTAAGGTTAAGGAAAAGATCGGCTGATAAACACGCAAACGGAAGGAAGGGTAAATCCCTTCCTCTTTTGTTTTACTGCAGTATTTTATTTTTTCAGAAAGGCGGCTCATATATGATGAAGGATATTACAGAAAAAGATAAATCGGAGCTTACTTTTAAGGATAAAGTAATTATAAATGTCTATGACTTTGCATCGGTAATCGCTACGGCGCTCGTTACCATTATGATTATATTCACCCTCATTTTCCGTGTGGTAGGTGTAGTCGGAAGCTCTATGGTTCCCACTCTTCACGACGGTGACTGGCTTATGGTAAGTGCCTTTGACACTAAGCCTGAGTACGGTGATGTGGTGATCATTACCCAGCCCAATGCATTTAATGAGCCTATCGTAAAGCGCGTAATTGCTACGGAAAATCAGACGGTTGACATCGATTTTTCCACAGGCGATGTGTTTGTTGACGGTCAGCTTCTCAATGAGCCTTATATCAATAACGCTACTATCGACAGTGATGGTGTGAATTTCCCGCTTACAGTACCTGAGGGACATGTTTTCGTTATGGGTGATAACAGACAGCACTCATCGGACAGCCGTTCGGACAAGGTAGGCTTTATAGACGAGAACTATATCCTCGGTGAGGTTAAGTACAAAATTTTCAATATCGATGAGTATTCTCGAGAAACGAAAGTTTATTCCGTTTCCGAATGGAAGGTAAAATAAAAAACACAGGCTGATATATTTTAGTATCAGCCTTTTTTCGTAAAATTAAGACAAGATAAGGAGGAACAGCTATGGCAGACACTCAGAAACAGACGGTGCAGTGGTTTCCCGGTCATATGGCGAAAACACGCCGCCTCATAAAAGAAAGTCTATCTATGGTTGACGCGGTTACGGAGCTTTTAGATGCCAGAATACCTATGTCAAGCCGCAATCCTGAGCTTGATGAGCTGACAAATAAAAAGCCGAGAATCGTGCTTCTCAATAAGTGCGATATGGCTGACGATAACATAACGAGACAGTGGATAGAGTATTTCAGAGAAAAAGGACAGTATGCTCTACCCGTGGACTGTCGTACAGGTAAGGGGCTTAACAAATATCACGAGCTTGTCCGTACTGTCTTAGCCGATAAAATCCGCTCAAACGAGGAAAAGGGTATGCCCGGCAAAGCACTGCGAATGATGGTGGTAGGTATTCCTAACACAGGAAAGTCCTCCTTCATTAACCGTATGGCAGGTAAAAACCGCGCCAAGGTAGCCGACAAGCCCGGTGTAACGAGGCATAACCAGTGGTTTGCCATCGGAGGAGGAATAGAGCTTCTGGATACTCCCGGTGTGCTGTGGCCTAAATTTGACGACCCTGTGGTAGGTGACAGACTCGCATTCATCGGCTCGGTAAAGGATGAGGTTTTAGACAGCGAGACCATGGCAGTCCGTCTTATTGAGGTGCTCCGTGACGGCTACGAGGATAAGCTGACATCGAGATTTAAGCTGAATAACATTGATGATATTCACGCTGTAATGCCCTGGGAAATTCTCGAAGAAATCGGCCGTGAAAGAGGTATGCTAATCCGTGGCGGAGAGGTTAACACAGAGAGAGCATCTATAATGCTTTTAGATGAATACCGTGGCGGTAAAATGGGGAAAATCTCCTTCGAGAGACCTCCGAGAAAATAAGATTAAAGATAAAGGAATGTTTAAAAATGGAGAAAATGAAAAAATACAAAATACCCCTAATTGTTACAGCTGTTATTATTATCGCTCTATGTGCTTTGACGGTTGTATCTGAAATGACTGCTCTCAGAATCAGCGACATCGAAAATTACGAGGATATTTTCATTGAGGTTGAAAAGATACAGTACTATGACGGAGATGATAATTTCTTTACCACCGTATCGCCAGAGAAAAGACTTCGTGCAATAAATAAAATTAAAATCGAAGCTGAGCCTGTTTCGGCAGAAATAAGCGATGACAAAGACTACAGCTACAGACTTGTTTTTGATGAAAGCTATACGGTTTACATTAACGAAGATTTTACGGAGCTGTGGGCAGATGATAACGGAACTGACGGCAAAGCTCCTTCTTATGTTTATGCTGTCAGAAATCCCGGTGCTCTTAAAAAGCTTTTTGACTGAAAAAAGTAAATCACAGATCATTACGTGAAAGTAGTGACCTGTGATTTTTTTATTTGATTCCGAACATTTCTCTCAGTTCTTCTATAACCTTTTTCTCTATTCTTGACACATAGGAACGGGAAATGTTCATATCCTTAGCTATTTCGCGCTGGGTTTGCTCTTTTCGGTTATAAAGACCGTATCTTCGTATGATTATTTCCTTGTCCCTTTCATTTTCGATTCTTTCGATATATTCGTAAAGGGTACGGCTCTTTCTCTTAAGGTCGATATCGTCGCTTATGGTATCCTCACAGTATATGATGTCTATGAGAGTCAGTGGGTTACCTTCGCTGTCAGTGTCAATAGGTTCATTAACAGAAACAGTATTTGAATCCTTCTTCTTAGAACGGAAGTACATCAGAATTTCATTTTCGATACACTTCGAAACATAGGTAGCGAGCTTAATTCCTTTGTCGTCTTTAAATGAATCGATGCCTTTTATCAGTCCGATAGTGCCGATAGAGATTAAATCCTCCTGCTCGTCATACTCCGAATAGTATTTTTTGATTATGTGCGATACCAGACGCAGATTATGCTCTATCAGCTTTTCTCTTGCCTTAGTGTCACCGTGCTTTTTCATTTTCGTCAGAAGCTCTTTTTCTTTTTCTGCCGAAAGCGGCTTTGGAAAGGAAGAGAGATTTTTCAGGTGGAGAAAGAAAAAAAGAAAATTGTTTAGAATTGCGCTTATCAGTTCGAACATTATATCACCCCGTAGATGTTTATGCCGGAGGTATATATCGGTATGCTTTTTGTTTCACTATTGATAAATTCTTCATTATAATATATAATAATCACATATGAAAACAGAAAGAAGGGATACCTGTGCCGCAGAACAACAAAATCAAACGCTTTCCTGCTGC